>CAYWQK010000014.1:0-26721 GCA_964460575.1 uncultured Desulfovibrionaceae bacterium
AAAATAGATATTTTTACAGAGAGCCAGTACAATGAGGTCAATGCCGTTGGGCAGGGGCTTGAACAAGTTGCGAATGTGGCCGAACTTTCTATAGACACGCTGCTTTCGGCAGGTTTCAATACGCTTGCCAGACTGCGCGATGCCAGCGATGAGGAGCTGATGGACGGATTGGGAGTCACGGAGTCCCGACTGGCTGATTTGAGGGCGGCTGTTAATTTTCTGATGCCCTCTGATCCTGCAAAGGAAGCGGAGGAAGCTACCGCAGGGGAGGATACGGCGAACGAAAACCAGCAGTCGGAGAGGAAGAGTGATTAAGCATGAATCGGGGACATGTGCCTACGAGAATGTGTGTTATTTGCCGGTGCCGTGCGTCGCGTCATGAGCTGACACGCTATGTGTTGCAGGCTGATGCCGAGGAGAAGAAAGATCGTGCGGTGTTGTTTAAGGATGAGCGTCAGATATGCCCGGGACGAGGATTCTATGTTTGCGCGGATGAAGCCTGCGTGGAGAAATTTCTGCAGTTTCGTGCTGGCGGACGGAAGAGAAAGGGAGAGAGCGCATGAGTGACGACAGCATAAATGTTAAGGAATTGGCAACAATATTGAAGGTTCATATCCGTGAAGTATACAAAGCTTTGCGGGCGTTGAATATAGCGGCTGCCAGCGGATCAAGTCCAATTTCGCAGGAATATCTTCCCCGCATTCGGGAATATTTTGCCAATGCAAAGTCCGATGCGGGTGATGATCGGCGGGAAAGCCAATCCGGCGTTATCGTGCGCAGGCGTAAGAGTCAGGCTGGTCGCCATAATCCATCCAACGCCCCGGAATCAGCGGAGGAGGTCCGGGAAGAAAAAGCGGCTGATAAAAGTGCTGAAAAAGAGGCGTCTGTCCAGGATTCCGAGTCCCGCAGCAGGGAAGTCGCGCAGTCTCCCCGTCCGCGTCCTGCCAAAAAGCGATCTTCAAAGCAGCCGCATGTCGTGCAGACAGCCAGGGTGATCAGCCGTCCTGGCGATAAAAGGGAAGAGCCGAAGCCTGTGCAATCGGTGGAATCGGCTAAAACAGAGGAACCGGCGCCCAAGTCTGCCGGCGAGAGCGCTGCCAGTGCGGAGCCGCAGGTTTCTGCGCTTCCTGCTGGAACGCTGACTCAGCCAATGCGGGAAGAACAGACTGCCGCCGAAGAGAAAATCGCGGTGAGAGAAACGCGGGATGCGGAAGAGAAGCCCGTGCGCATGGAACAGCCGACAGAGACGGAATCCCGCCGCTCCCGCCCTGCCGCGTCGGCCAGTCCCGAAGGTTCTTCGGCGCCGTCTCTACTGCCTCCGGTTCCTGATCGGGAAGCAGCCGGCGCGGGCGGCGAAGATCGCCGCGAACGCCGCGGCCGTCGCCATGAACCGGTTCCCGCAACGCCGCAGGTACGCGTTATTTCTCGGCCAGATGCAGTCCCAGCTCAACCTTCACAGGCAGCTGACCGCAGCGAGCGTGATGACCGTCGTAGAGAATCCCGTTCTGCCAGGCCTGCATCCCGTGGGGGTGGCTTTGCCCGGCCTATTGGCGGCGCGCCGGATAACAGCAGGGACGGACAGAGCAAGAAAAAACGTAATAAAAATCAAAACCGTCGTTCCGACTTCCAGCAGAATGAGATGGGTGGCATGGGGCGCCACCGCGAGGAAGATGCGGAGGAAATGCCGCGTATGCGCGGACGTCGCCGTCCTAAGGCTAAGGAAAACCGCCAGACTCCTCCCCAGACAACGCAGCCATTGAAGGCCGCGAAACGAAAAATCCGCATTGAAGAAGGGATCCGTGTCGCAGACCTTGCCCATCAGATGGGCCTTAAGTCCGGAGAAATCATCAAAGTCCTGTTCGGGCTTGGTGTTATGGCTACGATTAACCAGACGCTTGATATTGATACGGCGGCCGTTGTGGCGTCTGAATTTGACTACGAGGTTGAAAAGGTCGGCTTTGTGGAGGAAGATTATCTGGGGAGTGCCGAGGAAGATGCTCCCGAAAGCCTGGTACGCCGTCCTCCCGTGGTGACAATTATGGGGCATGTGGATCACGGCAAAACTTCCCTGCTGGACGCCATCCGCAAAACGAACGTCACCGGCGGCGAAGCCGGCGGCATCACCCAGCATATCGGGGCGTACTATGTGAAGACACGTAGCGGCAACATCGTGTTTCTGGATACGCCCGGTCATGAGGCCTTTACGGCCATGCGTGCCCGCGGCGCGCAGGTGACGGACCTGGTGGTCCTTGTTGTGGCCGCAGATGACGGCGTGATGGAGCAGACCCGCGAGGCCGTAAACCATTCCCGCGCTGCGGGGGTGCCCATTATGGTTGCGGTTAACAAGATTGATAAGCCCGAAGCCAATCCCGACCGTGTGTTGCGGGAGCTTGCGGAAATCGGTCTAGTGCCTGAAGAATGGGGAGGCGATACCGTAGTAGCCAAGGTTTCGGCCAAGACCCGCCAGGGGCTTGACGAATTGCTGGAGCTGCTCGCTCTGCAGGCCGAAATCCTCGACCTCAAGGCTAATCCTAACAAACCCGCGCGAGGCCATATTGTTGAAGCCAAGCTGGACAAGGGCCGCGGGCCTATTGCCACGGTACTTATCCAGGAAGGCACACTGCGCCAAGGCGACAGCTTCGTATGCGGCGTGTTCAGCGGGCGCGCCCGTGCTCTCTTTAACGACCAGGGCCGCAAGGTGAAAGAGGCGGGACCCTCCTTCCCCGTGGAGGTACAGGGTTTTGCCGGCGTTCCTGAGGCCGGCGAGGCGTTTATATGTCTGACCGATGAAAAGCTTGCCCGCCGCATTGCCGACAGTCGCGCTGTCAAGCAGCGCGAGCGCGAACTTGCCAAAGAAAGCAGGGTAACGCTGGAGACCTTCCTGTCGAAGCCGGTTGACGATGGCGAGAGCCATACACTCAACCTTGTAGTCAAGGCGGATGTGCAGGGCTCCTTGGAAGCCATTATTGAGGCTCTCAACAAGCAGAGCACAGACAAGGTCAAGATCCAGGTCATCCACGGCGGCACAGGCGCCATTACGGAATCTGATATTCTGCTTGCCTCTGCGTCTGACGCCATTATTATTGGCTTCAACGTACGTCCTACGGCCAAGGTCAAGGAGCTGGCTGAGCATGAGAATGTAGATATTCGCTTCTATGATATCATTTATAAGCTGATGGATGAAATTAAAAGCGCCATGGCCGGTCTGCTGGCCCCGGTTAGCCGCGAGGAATACTTGGGGCAGGCCGATGTCCGCAAGGTCTATACGCTGCCCAAGGTCGGCGCGGTAGCGGGCTGTCTGGTTTCGGATGGCAAGGTTACGAGGAACGCCGGGGTGCGCCTGCTGCGCGACAGCGTGGTGGTTTACACAGGCAGGCTTGCCTCTCTCAAGCGCTTCAAGGATGATGTGCGCGAAGTGCTCAAGGGGTACGAATGCGGCATGAGCCTTGAGAACTTTAACGATATCAAGATAGGTGATGTTCTGGAATTCTTTGAGACCATAACGGAGGAGGCTACGCTGTA
This sequence comes from uncultured Desulfovibrionaceae bacterium, assembly GCA_964460575.1. Taxonomy (GTDB): domain Bacteria; phylum Desulfobacterota; class Desulfovibrionia; order Desulfovibrionales; family Desulfovibrionaceae; genus Avidesulfovibrio. The sequence continues at coordinate 3,523 of CAYWQK010000014.1, forward strand.
AGCGCCCTCTCCTGCTAAGTAGGAAATTAAGGGGGAGGGCCATCCCGTGAAGGGAGGACCTACCCCTTTTTTGTCGCAGCGCTTTTGGAACGCGCTGTTGCTTTGCTAATATCCGCGACAGGAGATCATGAATGCTCATAGCGGTTCTCACAGTGGAATACACGCTGCATGGAAACGATTCGCTTAAAGGCAAGCGGCGCGTGGCCAACAGCCTCAAGCAAAAAGTGCGCAACACGTTTAACGTAGCGTTGGCAGAAGCAGGCACTGAAGAATCCCTATGCCGTTTGCGCCTTCAGGTTGTTTCCATCAGCAACAGCGAGCGCCATCTTCGCTCTCGGATGGACAAATGCCTTTCCATGATGGAAGCTGTCTGCCCAGAAGAAATGACATATAGCGATATGGAGATTTTTGATGCCGACTGATTTGTCTTCCGCCGCCCATGCCGCAAATGTAATCAACATTCTGTGCGCAAAAGATTGTTTTCTTGTTGCTGCGCACACTTCTCCTGACGGTGACGCGATAGGCTCCAGCGCAGCTTTGGTGTGGCTTTTGGAACGTATGGGTAAGAAAGCTGTTTTGTATAACGCTTCCGGCGTGCCGGAGCACTTGGCCTGGATGCCTCTCCCAAGTTGTGTGTACAGGCGCCTGGGCGACCTGCCTTTTAAGCCTAGGCTGCTTGTTTCTCTAGACTGCGGCGATGCGTGGCGGCTTGGCAATGAGCTTTCCGAGGCTTTCCAGCGGTATCCTTCTGTCAATATCGACCACCACATGGGTAACCCCTGCTTTGGCTCGCTGTACAACTGGGTTGATCCCGACATGGCGGCCACCGGCCAAATGGTAGCGCTGCTTGCAGACGTCGCGGGCGTTCCGCTGGATGGCGATTTGGCTTCCTGCGTGTATATTTCCATTGTTTCCGATACGGGTTCCTTCACGCATGGCAACACAAGCGCGGATGTGCTTCTGCTAGCTTCCCGTCTGCTGCGTGGCGGCCTGGATGCCGGAGCGCTCAGGGCCCGACTGGATAATCAGTGGACATTGCCGAAGATGCGTTTTTGGGGAGACATGCTGCGAAGAGTCCGGTTGGAGTGCGACGGACAGGTCGGCATTTGCGAAACGTTTCTTGCAGACCTGGCGGCAAGAGGCGCTGCAAGTCCCGATACGGAGGGCCTTGCGGAGCAGATTCGGCGGCTCCGCGGTGTTCGCATTGCTTTGCTGGCTCGCGAGGATGCGCCCGGACGGACAAAGATTAGCCTGCGTTCATGCGGCGATGACGACGTACGCGCCATAGCCGCGCAGCTTGGCGGCGGCGGGCATAAAAACGCGGCGGGGGCTTCTGTGGACCTGCCTGTCGGCGAGGCTGTAGAGGCGGTGTTGAAGCTTGTGAAGCTGTAGCCAAGATCATGCGCGCTCTTTGGCGGCAGTACCGGGACGGAGTGTTTCCGTTCCGGTTTTTTGCGGGCGGTTTTAGGGCATTTCGGCGAGCCAGCGTTTCGCTGCGGACCTGCAAAATATCGGCAGTGTTTCCAGCCAGTCCGGAAGAATGAGGGGGGCGATGGAGCCAAGTACAAAACGTGCGTGATGCAACCTGAATGATCCGGGTGCTGGGGAGCCGTATAGGGCATCGCTGTACAAGGGGAGCCCGATGGATGCCATGTGTGCGCGGATCTGGTGGCGTGCGCCCTTGAAAATCCGGCAGCCGACGAGCGTGAGAATCCGCGGGCCTTCCTGTGAAGGGAGCGCAGCTTTTTCTTCCAATACGGCCAGTCCTGTGGCTTCGGTGCTACGGATCTGAGGGGCCATGCCCTCCAGCACGCGGGTAATACGTCGGCCGCGGGTATCAAGAGGCGCCTGGATAACGCGAGTGTTCCCAGGCTCCAGTCTGCCTCGGCAGACGGCAAGATAATACTTCCGAATGCCCCCGCTTGCCTCCGCTTGTCGCCAGAGGCGGAAACCCTCTTCATTCAGCGCGGCAAGAACAAGCCCTGAGGTTTGGTTATCCAGCCTGTTGAGAAGGCGAGGTGAAAACGAGGCGCTGGCAGTGAGCAGAGTTGGGATCATGTCTTCAAGGGAGGGACGCGATCCTCCGGCAAGACGCACAGTGGCGAGTCCGGCGGGTTTGCAAATTGCGGCCAATCCTGCGCCCTGCCAGACAAGGAAGGGATGCTTCGCCGGTTGTTGAGGGACCGAAGCGACGATTTGTACTGTTTCATCGGCATGCAGCCTGTGGCTGGCCACGGCCTGCCGTCCGCGGACGAGTACGCGGCCTTCACCGCAGAGCCTACGCCCGGCACGCAGACCTGGGCAGAGGCCGGGTAAGCGGCAGACAAGAAACCTGTCCAGCCGTTCGCCTTCCTCTTCTGGAGAAACAGCTAATTCGGTATTGAGAAACGCTGCCATGGAGCATGCCCTGTTTTGAAGGATTTCCCTCTAAAGCGTGCCAGAATTTATGGCGAAGTACAAGAGCAGAAAAACGCCGCCTTGACAAAATCGGAGCCTCTCCGACAATATGCGGGCATTACGCAGTTTGTTTCCCGTGTAGCGAGGGATGAGCGTCATGTCGAAGTTTCGTGTAGCCATTGTCGGCGGCGGTCTTGCCGGTTGCGAATGCGCCCTGTACCTTGCCAGGGCGGGGGTGGCTGTTACCCTTTTGGAGCAGAAGCCGCTGGTCTTTTCGCCGGCCCATACCGCGCCGGGGCTGGCAGAGCTTGTATGCTCCAATTCCTTCCGTTCCGATGAACTGACTTCCGGAGTAGGTTTGCTGAAGCAGGAACTGCGTGATCTTGGCAGCGCGTTAATGTGGGCCGCTGACGACTCTCGGATTCCGGCTGGCAAGGCGCTTGCGGTGGATCGCCGGGTTTTTTCGCGGAAAGTTAGCGGAATGATAGAAAGAGAGCCAGGCATCAGGCTGGAGCGGCACGTTGTCCGCAGCCTTGATGAGTCGGAGCTTGCCCTGCGGTCCGAGGGCGTGGAGGATGACAGCGTACCCGGCTATGATAGGATTGTTATCGCTGCCGGGCCCTTGGCGGGCGAAGAGCTTTCAGCTTCCCTAGCCGAAGCTATTGGCGCGGGACACCTATATTTTTATGACGCTATAGCTCCCATTGTCTCTGCGGAATCCGTGAATCTTAATATTGCCTTTTGGGGCACACGCTACGGAGAGCCTGGCGCGGGCGATTACCTCAACTGCCCTATGGACGAGGCGCAGTACCGTACGTTTTATGACGCGTTGCTTAGAGCGGACAAGGCTACGGGGCACGGCTTTGAAAAGGAACTGCACTTTGAAGGGTGTATGCCCATTGAAGCCTTAGCGGCCCGCGGAGAGCGCACGCTGCTTTTTGGACCTCTCAAACCCGTGGGTCTTACTAATCCGCATACGGGAACCCGCCCTTACGCAGTGCTCCAGTTGCGGCCGGAGAACAGCAATGGCTCCATGTGCAACCTTGTGGGGTGCCAGACTAAAATGACTTACCCCGCTCAGGACAAGGTTTTTCGCCTCGTTCCCGGCCTGGAGCGCGCCGATTTTGTCCGGCATGGGAGTATGCACCGCAATACCTATGTCAACGCTCCCCAAACGTTGGACGGCAATTTGGAGCTGCGCTGCCGCCCGCGCGTGCATTTGGCTGGGCAGATCACCGGCGTGGAGGGCTATGTGGAGTCGATGGCCTGCGGCTTATGGGCTGGAATGCGTGTGCATGCCCTGCTGAACGGGATTCCTCTTCCGCCTCTCCCGCCGGTTACGGCGCTTGGAGCACTGATGGCGTACCTTCTTCGTCCTGCGGCGTCCTTTCAGCCTTCCAACGTGCATTTTGGCCTTATGCCGGAGTCTGCTGAACGGATAAGAAAGAAGGATCGGAAGATATGGTATGTCGGCAGGGCGCGCGCGGCTTTTGCCCAGTGGCTTGCAGACGCGGCTTCCTTTCTGCCTAGCTAGCGTTTCCCGCTAGGATCTGCAGTTTATGCAGCAAAATTTTTTACTGGAGGATATTTCATGGAACTTGCAGCCTACTTGGGCGTTCTGCGCATCCTTATGGTCTTCGGCATTATAGGGCTGTGCCAGAAGTTGAAGCGATCGCTGGAGTTTTCCCTTGTGGCGGCGAGCTTCGTGCTGGCCTTAAGCTGTGGGATATGGCCGCAGGAATGGAGCATAATTGTAGCCACGAGTTGCGTGGACACTACATTGATCGCTCTGCTTTGCGCCATGGCCAGCATACTGCTTCTTTCCGGCCTAATGGATACATCCGGCCAGTCGCACCGGCTGGCGGAGGCCATGAGGCTCCATATTTCTTCGACACGCGTGCGCCTGCTGTTTTTCCCTGCGCTTATCGGTCTTTTGCCGGTGCCCGGTGGGGCGGTATTTTCCTGCCCGATGGTGGATGAGGTCGCACGGGATCTCCCTGTCAGCGCGGAACACAAGGGCACAATCAATTACTGGTTTCGCCATGTGTGGGAATGCATCTGGCCCTTGTATCCTGGGTTTGTGCTCTTTTCGGCGCTTGTTGAGAAAAGTCCTCTGACGATCATCGCCTACAACTGGCCCATTTGGCTGGCAGGACTAATTGTGGGATGGATATTTTTTCTCCGCGGCATCCGCATAGAGGGCGAACAGATAGCGGAGCAGCCCAAGGGGATTTCTCGCTGGACGGCCCTGCGCGAGGCAAGTTCTATCCTGACGGCGCTTGTCGGAGCCTTTTTGCTGCGCCTGCTTCTGCCTTCCCTGCCGCCGGCTTTTCCCTTTGCCATAGGATTTTGTCTAGGGTCTGTCCTCTGTCTCTGCATGAACGATGTGTCGCTTGGAACGGCGCGCGATATTTTAGCGAGCTCGCGGACGTTGGGCATTTTGCGCGTGGTCATTGCCATTTTCATGTTCAAGGCCGTGATGATCCAAAGCGGAGTCATGCAGTCGGTGGGTCTCATCATGCACAATAGTCTGCTTGCCCTGTTTCTCGCGTGCATAGTGTTGCCCCTAGTAGGCGGCATGTTTACGGGTATTATGGTTGGTCTTGTGGGCATTACTTTTCCCATTTTGATTCCGCTGGTCCAGCAGGCTGGTGTTTGGGATGACCGCTTAGCTTGGCTGGGGATGGCCATGATGTTCGGCTACATCGGACAGATGATTTCTCCCATCCATGTCTGCCTAGTGGTGACCTGCAGCTTTTTTGATGTACCGCTGTTCGGCGTGATGCGTCGGGTGGGGTGGCCCTGCCTGTTTCTCGCGCTGATTGCCGTGGGCTGGTTTTTCCTGCACGTTCGTTTTTAACATGTTTCATCAAAAAAAAAGACCGTCACCCGAAAAGAAGACGGTCTTTTTTTTGAGCTGTGTCAGCGTTAGTGGCAGAAAGAACGCGAAAAAATATCTGAAATAGCCTTGCGTCCGTTGGCTTCAAGGAAGCGGGTGCCAGTCGCAGTGAATTTCAGGTGAGTGATGACAGGATGCGTTGCCTCAGCCCAGGAATCTTTTGCCCAGGAGAACCAGGCGTCGCGCTTCTGGTCGAAAACAAGGAGCGGCTTGTTGCATATTTTTGCGAACTCAGCCCCCCAGCCCGTGCCGCCCTTAACGGTGTCGTCAGGTTGGATGGTGCCCACAACAAGGACTTCTTGCCCGCTGCTGACCTGCCAGCAGATAGACTGGAGAACCTTGCGGAACAGAGGAGCGCGCGTAAATTCGCGTCCCATGAGGCGAGAAACATAGGTCAGGCTTACGTCTTTCAGCGCCAGTTCATCGTTGGTCAGCACGCGGATGCCGCGCGTGCGCTCCGGTTGGTGTCCTTCGAAGCTGTAGTTGACTTCTTCGATGTTCCAGGCTTCGGCCTGGGCGCCAAAAAATTGTTCTGTTCCGGTGGCGCCGCCGCTGAACAGGACGCAGTGTCTGGGATCTAGCATGGATGCTCCTTGGTCTTGGAATGCGTAAAGCTCTTCCCCATTTCAGGGTGGCTGGTTCGGTGAAAGAGTTTGCGGCCCTTGGCGCAGACGCGCTTGCAGGACACGAAAACGAGAAAATTTTGGACTAAACGACGCTTAGTTAGCACGGAGCCTTCTTTCTGTCCAGCCTGAACGCAAAACTTCCCGCGTGGAGGATAGACTCTCCTGTGTGTCCCCTGCGGCTCAATTCTGTTTTTGCGGGGGAGCGTATAAAAAAAGCGGAGGCACTGAGTTCTGGGATTTTGGCTTGCCATGGTGCTGTTCCCTTACATAACGCGCGGCATTCGCGAATGCGTCTAATCCGTGCAGAGTGCTTGCCTATAGCTGGTTAGGCAAGAGTTTCTGTAAAAAATGTATTATTTTTTTACATATGCTTGGCAGAGTGGAAAAAAATCGTACTTTTCCGTGCGCATCCGCGTAAGCAAAAGACGATGTGAATAAGTATTATCCATGCGGAATTTATTTTAAAAATTTTATTGGCATAGGTTTTGCTTGTTAAAAAGCAAACGGTTTGCTGTGCAGAGAAGCGGAGTTTCCGCGTACCAAGAGAGAAAGGCATAAGGAAGCCGCAGACATTCATGACATCTAGCGTTCGGGCGTGTTTGAGCACTCCCGAACAGTCCGTCAAAGATACCGCCGCCTTCAGGTGGAGGTGCGGACGTATCGGCCCTTTGGCCGAGGTCTTTAACCAGTAAGGAGTTAAGATGAAAAAGTTCATTATTGCCGGTTTGCTTGCCATGGCCGTGGTCGTCTCAGGAAGCGGTTTTGCAAATGCGAAGCCTCCTCGCCCGGATGCTGACTTCGGTGGCTACCCGTTTAGCGGCTTTCATCATAGAGGCATTCCTCATCACTATATGATGGGACCCTTCATGCTGGCGCAGCTTCCTCCTGAAAAGCAAGCGCAATACAAGGAACTCTTGAAAGAATTTGGTCCCAAGCTGATGGAGCTTAAAGACCGGATTCATGTTAAGGAAATGGAACTGAAGGCGTTGTCCCGTAGTCCTAACTCCACGCCGGACAGTATTAGCCGCACGGCCAATGAACTAGGCGCCATCTTGGCTGAAAAACGCAAAGTCGAGCAGGAATACGGCGAGCGGCTTGAAAAGGAAGTTGGACCGTTTCCCTTTTCTCCCATGGCCCAGCCTGATAATGAACGCCCCGGGCGTGCGCGCAGACCGTAAATAATTTCCTAAGCTGAACTGGCGCAGAGTCCCTTAAAAGTCTAAAGAGCATACTTTGTATCAATTCTTGGTGTAAGGTTGCATTCCGGATAATGAATGCGGAAGTGTGCGCGGGGCCGGGAATTTCCCGGCCCTTTTTGCGTCGGCATTGCAGGCGCGGGAGGTCGCGGCATGCTATTATGTGGGCGTCTTTGGGGGCAGTGGGTCTTGTGCCGGGAAATTCCCGGGTTAGAGCGTGAAGGGTGGGCTTTCACTCCTGCTCTATTTTGCGCAGCAGGCGGAAGAGCGCTCTAAACGCGTGGGGAGGACGGCTGTATTCGCGCTCATTAGCTGCTCTGGCCGCGAGGGCTTCCACGTCTTTCACGCGCTGCGGCGGAATGCCGAACTGGACGCAGAGGGCGGACCGTTCTTCCGATCTAGCGGAAATAAGCGCTTCGCGCTGGGCTTCAAGCTGTCTAGCGCAAAGCGCTTCGCCGTCTCCGCGTTCCCTAAGTACTTCAAGGGCCTCGCAGATGGCTTCCGGATGTTCTTCCTCGCGCATGACGCGTCCGATGTACTGGAACTGTCTATGCTTGGCCGCGCGCGAGGGGATGCGGCGCCATTCCTCAATGGCTTGGCGGAGATCCTTGGAAAGAGGAAGAGAATCAAGCAAGGCAGGTGGCAGGCTGGTCAGCGATTCTCCGAGTCTCTGAAGAGAAGCGCTGTCTCTTTTGCGGTTGGAGCGGCTTGGGGCGCTGTTCTCGCCTGTATCGTCAGATCTGTGTACAAGCGGCCATTGGTAGCGTTGTTTGCGAGGCATGGCTAGTGTCCGTAGCTATTATTTTTCAGTCCAAAACGCTCTGCCGTTCTTAAGCATTACGCGGCCTAGGGGCAGATCCCTCCAGAAAAGAGAGGCTTCGCGTCCTTTGAGATCCGTCCGCAGGCTTTGCCCCTGAAGCAGGGCTTCGATTCGGGAGGTTTCATCCAGTGTCAGGCTGGGGATATTTTTGCTCAAACAGCGCAGCCTAGGGGAGAAACGGGGACGTCCTCCGGAGTATTTGCCTAAGATTCCGCCTTGCCAGCGCAGAGACGAAGGTAGACGACGCAGGGCCGCTTCCGGCAGAAAATGTACATTGCCGCCGAAAACGCTAGCATGCCCCGGAGGAAGCTTGGCCGGATCAAGTCCGGCAGCCGTCAGCATCTGCTCAGGCAATGTCCGTTCGCGGACTTGTTCGCCGTGCAGGATGCCCTGTTTTTTCGGTATTACAGGGGAAAGACGGTTTCCTTTTTTGTTGAATGCCGCTACAAAAAAACCTTGGCCGTCAGCCGTGTCATTGATGCGCCACACACCATCGCACCCCGGTCTTTGCGGTGAGGCGATGCGGAAGCCGGAGGGCGGAGCAAGGGGGGCGAGTTCCAGCCCAGCGTCCAGTGCAAGGGCAAAGCGCACTTGCTCTTCGTTTTCCTCCGCGTTTGTTGTGCAGGTTGAATATACGAGCCTTCCGCCGGGATTAAGGAGCATAGCCGTTTTTTTTATAAGCTGCTGCTGCAGGGAAATCAGCGGTTTGACCTTGTCGCCGGTCCATAATTTCATAACGTTAGGATTCTTTTCCGCAGTACCCCAGCCGGAGCAGGGCGGGTCCAGCTGGATAAAATCCCAGCCACAGCCTTCGTCCGCGGCGTCCAAAGGCAACTTTTCTCCCTGCCAGGAGCAGGTGACGACTTGGAATAAGTTAAGTGTTTGAAGATTTCTGCGCAGGGTTGCCAGACGCGCGTGGGAAGGTTCGTTTCCAAGCACAAGCCCCTCTGGTCCCACAAGCTGGGCGATCAGTCCCGTTTTGCTGCCCGGGCTTGCGCAGCAGTCCAGCACGCACGCGCCTTTTTGCGGTGCAAGAGCCAAGGGCGGCAGCATGGAGGATCGGTCCTGAATGTATATAAATCCGAAAAAAGCGGCGAGGCTCCGCCCCAGTGGAAACGGTTCCGCGAGAAGCCTCCGCGCACATGGCAGGAAAGGCTCCGTTTCAAAGGCAAAGCCCTGTGCTTCCAGCAGTGCCTCCGCCAAGGGGAGTTCTTTATCCGGGCAGACGAGGCGGAACGAGCGGAAAAATGCACTCATAGCAGTTGTATTCCTGTAGCGTTCCGGTTTAAAGACGGAACATCGGCTTGCGGGGATAGACAAGTCAGGGTATACTGGAAAAAATGTGCCTTTCTTGAAGGCAAGAAAGGACGTATTCTTGCGAGGAATCGATATGACCCGAGTCATCCGAACAGCGTTGTTTTTGTGTATAACGCTCCTTGTTGTGAGGCAAGCCCTTGCCGCTGACGGCGGACGATATGCTGTCGCGCCATTTGCGGTTAACGGTCCTGCCAGTTTTGCCTATCTGGAAAAGGCCGTGCCCTCTATGCTTTCTTCCCGTCTTTACCGGAAAGGACAGTTCGAGCCTGTCCCAGATACGGCTGTGATTGGTCTTGGCAAGGTGTCAAACTCTTCTTCCGCCCGTCAGGCGCTCCAGAAAACCGGCGCGGGATATATGGTTTGGGGAGATGTCACGGTCATCGGCCAAGATGCACTCATCAACACGCATGTGACGGATAAATCCGGCAAGGAATGGAACCGCCAGGCCAAAACACAGGTCAACAATATGATTGCTTCCCTGCAGGGCGTGGCTGACGGCCTCACTACAGAACTTTTTGGTTCTGGAGCCGTGCCTGCTGTGACAGTCGCGGCCTCCGCAGCGACGCTTAATCCCAATATGGTGAGTACTCAGTCCACGGCAGGACAGGTGTACCTGAATCCACAGATCCGCTACCAAGGCGCGGACGGTTCGCGCCTGCGGACGCAGCATCTGCCGTTCCTTGCCCGCGGTATGGTTGTGGGTGACTTCACTGGCGACGGGAAAAACGAGATCGCCCTGCTGGATAAAAACAAGCTGTATATGTACCGTTGGACAGAGCGCATGGAAAAGATCGCTGAATACAGCTTTCCCAAAATGCAGCTTGCCCTCACCGTGAAAACCATTGACTTAAACAAAGACGGCGTGCAGGAAATCATTGTTTCCTCCGTTGGTATAGAAACCTCTTCTTCTGTTAGCATACGCGACAGCGGCGGTGCTTCCCTCTTCACGCGCGCGGAAGAGCCTTTTTCCTATATTTTGAGCTTCAAGGGCGGACGCTTTACCGAAATCGCCTCCCGTCTGCCCTTCTATCTTTCCGTTGTGCGCCTGCCGCCGGATTACCGCCCAGTTCTTGTTGGGCAGAAGGGCGACAGTCATACCATTTTCAGCCATAACGGCGCCTACGAGGTCGAGAACGAAAATGGTCGTTATGTTCTTTCCCGCAGCCTTAACCTGCCTCGGGGCGTGAATATCTTTAGCTTTACATGGTTGCCTGGCGACGGAGGTAAAAATCCGCCTGTTATGGTTTCCATCACAAGCAAGGAAAAGCTAAGCGTGCGCAGCGAGGACGGCAAGGAGCTTTATACCTCTCAGGATATGTTTTCCGGCTCATCCGCGGGGATCGAAGAAGCCACGTCGCTTCCAGGCTTTGGCAAGACCAACGAAGTCATCCCTGATGTTTATTATGTTCCGATGCGCATGATCTCCGCCGACTTCGATAAGAACCGCCAGTGGGAGCTTTTGGTTAACAAGCCCATTTCCGCTGCAGCGCAGTATTTCACCGCGTACCGCGATTTCCCTGAATGCGAAATTCATGCGCTCACATGGGATGGCGTGGGCACCAATCTGCTTTGGAAAACGCGCCGCATCAAAGGCACGGTCACGGACTTTGCCGTTTCCGATCCGAACAACAATGGGGTGACGGATCTTGTTGTTTGCCTCAACACGCATACCGGCGCGTTTGGCACAACAGCGAGCAAAACTGTTCTTGTGGCTTATCCGCTTGATTTCAGCCAGACCAACCCCAACACGCCGACCGTTATCAGCGAATAGCTGCGTTCCGTTAGTATGCCGGATAAGGGGGAGCCTAGAGGCTTCCCCTTTTTTGCTTCAAGCGCCGCTCTGTAAAAGCGATCGCGGAGGCTGTTTTTTCTTTGTACTGAGGAGAGATTCAGGACTTGGCAAAAGATTTCATTCCGAGTATAGTGATCATGCAAACGTTGCGGAAGGTCTTTTCCGCAAAAGTCGAGGAAAAAAATGTTCCCGATGGAACTGTTATTTGTCATCGTTTAGCGTAAAGCGTAGGAAAGAACATATGGAATTATTCGATCTCTTGGCCGATCTTGAAGAAAAGATGACTAACCTCCTTGAAGAAGTCGAAGCCCTGCGTGAAGAAGCTCGGAACGCCGAGCAGCTTAGAGTGGAAAATCGCGCCCTGCGCGAAAATCTTGATGAAGAACGCGCTCTGCGCGGTCAGGTAGAAACAAGGCTCTCCAGTATCCTTTCCCTGATTGATTCCCAGCTTAACACCGAGAACGCAGATGTCGAATCCGGAGACGGCGGGCAGGAGCAATAGCTGCCTTGCGGCAGAGGCATTTGTAAAGGACGCGGCCGCCGAAAAGGAATGGGACAGCGTAGTGGTGCCGGAATCCTTTTTTGGAAGTGACGTCAATGAGCGGATTGCGATAACGTAGCGGAAAACGCCACCGTAGCGTTCCCGTGTAGTAAGCAGGAGCGGAATGAGGACTCATGCAGGAATATAGGCTGTCAATCTCTGGGACGGAGGTCTCTTTCAAAGCGGAGGCTGTCTCTGAGGATGTGGAGCAGGCCAGGATCCTGCTGGAAAATCAGGCTGAGCGGTTAAAGGGAAGTGGCGGTGTGCAGAGCAGGGAAAAACTCCTTGCGCTGCTTGCAGTCGGAACCGCCTACGATTTGCTGCAGTTGCAGCATCGGCTGGAAGCTGTTGAACAGCGTTTGGCTGAGCTGGTAAAGCATATGGATGAATCTCAGTAAGAAGAAAAGAAATTTTCCTGGGGGGCGCGTGATCATAGTTGCCGTGCTGACCTCACAAGTATTGCTTTATGGAACCGGATATCAGATTGGTGTGCAAGCCCCTCATCGGGACGCCTGAAAGTCTGACAGAGGTTCCGCCCTGGTTTTTTCAGGTTTTGCATTGCAATGTGAAACGGCCTCCTGGGATTTTTGACAGATTGAGTCTTACCGATTCCCGCTGGGAGCGGCTGGCTGCGGATGCTTCGCGGTTTCTTTTCTGAGATATTTCTTTCATTGGGCACCCTGCCTAGCGGAATAACCCGTTTCCCTCTTTTCCTCTTCGCTTTTTGCAGCCTTTTCTGTTCTTAGTGGCACGTCATCCCGTCGCATAAAAGCGTGTTGGTTTGTTGGTGCTGCTGTGTTTTTTATGGACGCCGGAGCCGTGCGGTCTGCGCGTTTCCCATGCGGGACGCCATGGTTGCATGAGCAGGCTGTTTTGCGCACTTTTGTACGGACTGCCGCGGCGTGCATGAGCGGCATCCTGCTATCTAGTAATATCATTCGCCTGTACGTTTGCGATTGGGGCGCGTGGCAGGGCTGGTAATAAGAGAAGGACACTATGGATTCAAATATGCTGCTGCTGTTGTGTAGTCTTGGTGCGCTTGTTGTGGGAGTGTTGCTAGGTTTTTTGTCGCACAAGTACCAGAGCGCTAAGAGTGTCGGCGACGCTCGCGATCTTGCTGGCCGCATCGTTGAGGAGGCACGCAAAGAGGCGCAGGCGCAGAAGAAAGAGATTTTGCTTCAGGGGCAAGACGATCTGTTTAATCAGAAGCGCGAGATGGAAAATGATTTCAAAGAGCGCGAACGGGAGCTGAAAACCAGGGATCATAAGCTGCAAGAGCAGGGAGAACGCTTAGAGGAGCGGCTGGAAAAGATCAGCGAAAAGGAGCATGAGCTAATCCTCACTGAAAAGGAATTGGCGAAGAAGGAGCGGCAGTTAGAGGAAGCCACGGAGCGTCTTGATGCCGGCATAAAGGAGCAGCAGCGCCGGCTTGAAGAGGTCGCGGGACTAACCAGCGAAGAAGCTAAGGAACAGCTTTTTCGCGAAATAAAGGCCAAGACGCGCTATGAGGCTGCGCGTATGACGCGGCTCATAGAGTCTGAGGCGCGCGAAGGGGCAGACCGCAAGGCAAAGGAAATTATTGCTACCGCTATCCAGCGCTGCGCCGGCGACTATGTCAGCGAACACACAGTAACAGCCGTCCAGTTGCCAAGCGAAGATATGAAGGGACGCATTATCGGCCGCGAAGGACGCAATATCCGGGCGATTGAAGCGGCAACCGGCGTCGACCTGATTATTGATGACAGACCGGAAACTGTCATTCTCTCCGCTTATAGTCCCCTGCGTCGCGAAATCGCCAAAATGGCGCTGGAGCGGCTTATTCAGGACGGGCGCATCCATCCCGCCCGCATTGAAGATATCGTTCACAAATGTGAGCAGGAGCTTGAAGTCCAGATCCGCGAAGTGGGCGAGCAGGCCACATTTGACGCGGGCGTGCACGGCATTCACCCCGAGCTTGTTCGCTATTTGGGGCAGCTCCGCTACCGGACGAGCTTTACGCAGAATGTCCTTCAGCATTCGTTGGAAGTTTCCGCTTTGTGCGGAATGATGGCGGCTGAGCTTGGCATGGACGTGAAAAAAGCAAAGCGCGCAGGGCTGCTGCACGATCTTGGTAAGGCCGTAGATCATGAAGTAGAAGGACCCCATGCCGTCATAGGTGCGGACCTTGCGAAAAAATATAATGAAAGCAAGGAAATCGTGCATGCCATTGCCGCGCATCATGAAGATGTGCGCCCTGAAACCGCTTTGGCAGTGCTTGTTCAGGCTGCGGATTCGCTGTCCGGCGCGCGACCGGGTGCACGCAAGGAATTGCTGGAAAACTACGTCAAGAGGCTTGAAGATCTGGAAAACATTGCCGGCAGCTTTGAAGGTGTCGTCAAGGCCTATGCCATCCAGGCAGGGCGTGAAATCCGCGTCATAGTCAATTCCGACAGTGTGGATGATGATGAAACCTATATGCTTTGTAAAGGTATAGCCGGAAAAATAGAAGAAAGTCTTACGTATCCTGGGCAGATCCGCGTCACGGTTATCCGCGAGCGCCGGGCCGTTAGCTACGCCAAGTAGCGAGCTTTTCCATGCAGTATTAAGGAGTGGTTTATGAGCATGAAGAAGAACGAATGGCCGTGCGAATGCCTGCGCTGTACAGGCAAGGACAGCTGGAAGCCTCTGCTTGAGCGGCTGGAGGGACGCGGAGAGGCGGATCACTCCAGGGATGAAACCGTCCGCGGTATCCTAGATGCGGTCCGGCGCAGCGGCGATGCCGCTGTTTTAGGCTACTGCCGCCAGCACGACTGTCCGGATATGTCCTTGCCTTTGCGAGTGCCTCAGGATGAACTGGACAGAGCCTATGAACTAACGCCGCGAGTAGACATGGCCGTGATCGAGGAAGCTGCGGAAAATATCCGAGCATTCCACGAGGCGCAGAAGGAGCGCTCTTGGTTTATGACACGGGAGGACGGTGCCGTGCTTGGCCAGCGCATGCTGCCGGTTGACCGCGCCGGGCTGTATGTGCCCGGAGGCCGCGGTGGGGAGACGCCGCTTCTTTCTTCGCTCCTCATGACGGCTGTTCCGGCACTCACGGCAGGCGTATCCGAGGTGGCTGTTGTTTCGCCCCCGCGCAGGGACGGTACATTAAATCCCTGTCTGCTTGCGGCCGCACGTTACCTTGGCATTAACGAGGTATACCGCATGGGAGGGGCCTGGGCCGTCGCGGCTTTGGCCTATGGCACGGAAACCGTAGCTCCCGTGGATGTGATAGCGGGGCCTGGTAACGCTTGGGTTACAGCGGCAAAGCGCATGGTGCAAGGCCGCGTGGGAATTGATATGATTGCCGGTCCCAGCGAAGTACTTATTCTTGCCGATTCTTCCGCCAACCCTGATTGGATTGCCGCGGACATGCTGGCCCAGGCTGAGCACGATCCCTTCGCCTCAGCGCTGTGCCTCGTGTGGGATGCCAGACTTGCGGAACGCGTTTTGGATCAGCTGGCTGTCCGACTTGAGTCGCTGCCCCGCGTGGACATCGCCCGCAGTTCGCTGAAGGACTGGGGGGCCGTGGTTGTGCTGCCGGATATGAAGCAGGCTGTGGAATTGGCAAACGAAGTGGCGCCGGAGCACTTAGAGGCGCTGGTGGCTGATCCGTGGAGCATACTGCCCAAAATCCGCCACGCTGGCGCGCTGTTCCTTGGTCCCTGGTCGCCGGAGCCCATGGGCGATTACATGGCCGGCCCCAACCATGTGCTGCCAACCATGCGCACGGCGCGTTTTTCATCCGCGCTTTCCGTCCAGACTTTCACACGGCGTATGAGCGTTATTGCCGCTGGTCCGGACTTTGCCGCGCGCTGCGTGTCGCCTGTAGCCCGCCTGGCCCGCCTTGAACAGCTGGAAGCGCATGCTAGGTCCATGGAATGCCGCGCGCGCCGCGCATAGTGTTTCACATTTGTAATCCAGAGAGGTCCTTATGCAGGTTGTAACGTCCACCAGTATCCCTGAATACCGTCTTCTCAGCCAAGGGAAAGTCCGGGATATTTACGAAATAGATGCCGATACTCTGATGCTAGTCACCACCGACCGCATGTCCGCCTTTGACGTGATTATGAGCAGTCCTGTGCCGTATAAAGGGGTTGTGCTGAACAACATCACTCTTTTTTGGATGGAAAAATTTAGGCACATCATCCCTAACCATATTTTGGAGAGTGATGTCGCGCGGTTTCCCGCGCCCCTCGCTAAATACAGCGATCAGCTTGAAGGGCGCGCCGTGCTTGTCAAGCGTGCCAAACCGCTTACCGTGGAATGTATTGTGCGTGGTTATCTGGCCGGCAGCGGCTGGGCTTCTTACAAGAAGGATGGAACCGTATGCGGCCACCGCCTGCCCGCTGGACTGCAAGAGTCGGACAAGCTAGATCCTCCCATTTTCACGCCGTCCACAAAGGCTGAGATCGGCGCGCATGATGAAAATATTTCCATGAAGGAAGCCGAGAGGATCCTTGGCGCGGAAACAGCCCGCACCGTGCGCGATGTGTCTCTCGCGATTTATAATGAAGGCCACTCCTGGGCGGCTTCCCGCGGCATCATCCTTGCCGATACCAAGTTTGAGTTTGGCTTTGTCAACGGAGAGCTTACGTTAATTGACGAAGTCATGACCCCGGATTCATCCCGTTTCTGGCCGGCGGAGGGCTATAAGCCGGGCAGGAGCCAGCCTAGCTTTGACAAACAGCGCCTGCGTGACTGGCTCAGCGAACAGCCATGGGACAAGACGCCCCCGCCTCCAGCCGTTCCAGATGCGGTGATTGAGGAAACCTGCCGAATATACAAGGAAGCCTACAGGCTTCTTACAGGCAGGGAACTGGCCATTTAGCGTCTTGACTACGGTAAAACAGGGGAAGTGAAGGCGTCTGCGCTTTCCCTTCCGCGTGCCGATTGAGAGAAAAACGCTGCGTTCCCTGGGGAAACGCGGAAGGAGGATTTCATATGTTGCTGGAAGGGAAGAAAGCCGTCATCTGCGGCGTTGCCAATACGCGGAGTATGGCTTACGGCATAGCGTCCGCTTTCAAGAGGGAAGGCGCGAAACTCGCTTTCAGCTATGCCGGAGAAGCCATCAAAAAACGCGTTCTGCCGATTTCTGAGGATCTCGGGGGCGAATTTACGTTCCCCTGTGACGTGACTAGCGATGAGCAAATCGAGGCCGCAGTGCAGATAGTGAAGGAATGCTGGGGAACTGTGGATATTCTGGTGCATTCCATCGCCTTTGCCCCTAAGGAAGATCTGGAGGGGCGTTATATGGATACCACCAGGGCCGGTTTCAAGACCGCCATGGATATTTCCGTGTATTCCCTGCCGGCGTTGTGCCATGCGTTCGAACCGATTTTAAATCCCGGGGGATCGGTCATCGCTATGACGTATTACGGTTCCCAGAAAGTCATTGGCAATTACAACGTTATGGGTGTTGCCAAGGCCGCCTTGGAGGCTTCTGTGCGCTATCTTGCTGTGGATTTGGGCCGCAAGGATGTCCGCATCAACGCGATCAGCGCCGGCGCTGTCAAGACGTTGGCTGCTTCAGGCGTTGCCGGTTTCCGCCATATGCTGACGCATATCGAGGAACATGCCCCGCTGCACCGCAATGTGACCATTGAAAACGTTGGTAACACCGCCGTCTACCTCGCCTCTGACTTCGCTTCCGCCGTGACGGGCGAGATATTGTTTAACGATTGCGGGTATAATATCATTGGTATGTAAGCAGGATCTTGATTGCTGGAATGGGGGGGATATCCGGGACATGGAGTCCTCCTCTTTTTGTTTTTGTCGCGGGAATGAGGAAAGTCGCGGATGAAGATTAACGGAACGTGGTATAGGACAATCTGGCGGGACGGCCCCTTAGTTCGGGTTATAGATCAGCGCGCCCTGCCGCACCGCCTTTCCATTCGGCCGCTCGAGACTTGCACCGATGTTTGCGAAGCCGTCAGGAGCATGACTGTCCGAGGTGCCGGACTTATTGGCGCGGCCGGCGGCTATGCCATGTGGCTTGCGGCCTGCGAGGCGGAAAACGGGCATTTTTTTAACGATGTTCATTTTGCGGCAAAAGCCCTCAAAGCGACGAGGCCAACAGCGTCTAATCTTGCGCGGGCCGTAGATCGGCAGCTTGCGGCTATGTCTGCGGAGTGCTGCCCTGAAGCCATGCGTAGGCGGGCCTTGGTGGAGGCCGAAGCCATTGCCGATGAGGATGCGGCGTTCTGTCGGTCCGTGGGGAAGCACGGACTTAAGCTGATTCGCGCGCTGCATGAACAAAAGCGGCGCTCAGGATGCGCGGATTGTACCGTACATGTGCTCACCCATTGCAATGCCGGCTGGCTGGCCTTTGTTGATTACGGTTCGGCACTTTCGCCTGTGTACGCGGCGTTTGATGCCGGACTGCCCGTACACGTATGGGTTGATGAAACTCGTCCTTGCAATCAAGGCGCTGCGCTGACAGCCTTTGAGCTGGGGGCGCACGGTGTTCCATATCATATTGTGGTGGACAACGCGGGGGGGCACCTGATGCAGCACGATCTTGTTGACCTGGTTATTGTTGGCGCGGACCGCGTGACTAGGAATGGGGATGTGGCCAACAAAATAGGTACATACCTCAAAGCCTTGGCGGCCAGGGACAACGGGGTGCCGTTTTACGTGGCTCTGCCGTCATCGACTTTTGATTTTTCTATGCGCGATGGCATAGCTGAAATTCCCATTGAAGAGCGCGGCGGGGATGAGGTGCTTTTCGCATGGGGTGTTGACGATACCGGCGTTGAGCGCCGCGTGCGCCTCGCGCCGGAAGGGGCTGAGGCGAGGAATTGGGGTTTTGACGTGACCCCGGCGCAGCTGGTGACAGGGCTCATTACAGAGCGCGGCATCTGCAAAGCAAGCGGAGAGGGTATTCTTCGCCTGTTTCCGGAAGGCGGGATGCAGGCGGCCGACGGGGTGGTGAAATTTCGGGCGGTCCACGCGGCTAGGGCGCTTTCGCCGGACGAGCAGCGCCTCGCGGAAGGGCTGGATCGGGCGCGCAGGCCGCTGCATGAAACGGGCCTAATCGGGGAGACGCCGGAAGGCATTGGCTACGGCAACCTTTCGATCCGAAAGGATGACGGCACGTTCCTTGTAACAGGCACAGCCACAGGACGGCTTGAACGTCTGCTACCAGAGCATTTTGCCTGTGTGGTGGGCTGTGATGCTGAAAAAAACACGGTGAGTTCTGAAGGTCCGTCCCGTCCATCTTCCGAATCCATGACGCATGGGGCGGTGTATGAGGCGTGCCCGGATGCGCGCAGCGTCATCCATGTACACTGCCCGGCGCTTTTTCATGCTCTGTTGAAGAGGGGTGCGCCACAGACGCCGCCGGATGCGGCCTATGGCACGCCAGCTATGGCCCAAGCCGTGCGGAAACTCGCCGCTTCTCTTGGCTCGGAGGGCGTGTTTGTAACTCCAGGTCACGAAAACGGAATTTTTGCCTTTGGCCCCTCCCTGGAGAGGATTGCCGCGAGGTTGCTTGCGCTTTTCCGCGGGCTTGAATCCAGCGGAAAATAAATTGATAACCAGGAGGTAGGCGGCATGGCTTGTAAGATAGGAATCATCGGTGGGAGCGGATTGGACCGCGCGAACTTGGTTGAGTTTGCGCGCATCGAGTACCCTCGCACGTGTTGGGGAGAACCTTCATCGCCGCTTCAGTCCGGAGAAATCGCCGGCGTGCCGGTCGTCATGATCGCCCGCCACGGGCACGGGCATACCTTTACCCCTTCCGGCGTGAACTATCGCGCCAATGTGCAGGCGCTGAAGGATGCCGGGTGCACGCATGTCCTAGCCACAACGGCTGTAGGCTCTCTGCGCGAGGAAATTCACCGCGGGGACATGGTTATTTTAGATCAGTTTATTGATTTTACCCGCGGACGTAGCAACACTTTTTTTTCAAGTGTGGCGCAAGGGCAGAATGTGCATACGTCCATGGCCGATCCCTTTGATGCGGATCTGCGCCGTATTCTGTGCCAAGCATGCGAAGACCTAAAGCTGCCTTTTCATTCGCGGGGCACGGTTGTGACCATTGAAGGCCCTCGGTTTTCCACGCGTGCGGAGTCGCGGATGTTCCGCCTCCTAGGTGGAGATGTGATTAATATGTCCATCGCCACCGAGGCCACGTTGGCAAGGGAGGCTGGTCTCCCGTATGCCGCCGTGGGTATGAACACTGATTACGACGCGTGGCGCACCGATGAGGAAGCCGTAACTTGGGAAGCTATTCTTGAAGTATTCAGAAACAATGTATCCCGTATGTTCTGCCTGCTAAAATATGCCGTGGAGCTGATTGCCCGCGGGAACTAACTGCCGTTTCTGCGTCTGCTGGGGCGAGAGGACGGTTAGTCTGCGAGGAAAGAGCGTTATGAAAAAGACAGCGATGATGTTGGGAGGTTTGGCTTTTGCCATGGCCGCACTGTGCGCCGGTCCGGCGCTTGCCAACGCGGTTCAGCAGGATTCGGGAAAGGGCGCGTATGCTCCTTACGGGACGTCGCGCATTGAAAGGCTGGCGAATGGTCTTACGGTGCTAATTAGGGAGGATCACCGCTTTCCCCTTGTTTCGACTAGGCTCTATGTCCATGCGGGGTCAGCCTATGAAAAAGCCCAATGGGCCGGTATTAGCCACCTTCTGGAGCATATGGTGTTTAAGGGCACGGTCCGCCGCCCAAAGGGTGAGATTAGCCGCGAGGTCGAGGGCGCCGGCGGCTATATGAACGCGGCCACCAGCTTTGATTACACGGTATACATTACGGATATGCCGTCCCGCAGCTGGAAGCTCGGCATGGATGTTGTCGGCGACATGGCGTTTCATGCTGCGATTGATCCTGAGGAGCTGAAATCGGAAAAAGAAGTCGTCATCGCGGAGCTCAAGAGAGGCAAAGACAATCCCCGCTCCGTGCTTTTCGATCAAGTACAGTCTAGCGCTTTGAAGGGTACCCCCTACGAGCGCCCAATTATCGGATATGAGGAAACTATACGGGCCATCACCCCCGAGGATATCCGGGACTATATCCGCGAACTGTACCAACCGGGCAACATGCTTCTGGTTGTTGCGGGGGACGTGGAAGTCGGGGCAGCCCTAGCCGAGGCTGAAAGAATTTTTGGCGGATTCCGGAATACCTCCTCGCTCTCGTCCGTGCGGGCGCTGGATGCTTCACGCTTGGGGCACGGAGTCTCCGTATTCGTTTCTCAGGGCGCGTGGAACAAGGTGTATCTCACTGCGGCGCTTCCCGTGCCGGGGCTTAGCAGCAGCCAGTCCCCCGGACTGGATGTGCTGGCGCAGCTTTTGGGCGGCGACGCCACATCCATGCTTCCGCGCGTTTACCGTCATGAACGGAGGCTTGTGGATTCCATCAGCGTTGCCAACATTTCGTTTGAACGCGTGGGGCTGCTGCTTATTTCTGCGGAGCTTGCACCGGAAAAACTCCAGCCGTTCTGGGAATCGCTCATGGCTGACATGGCTGGACTCAAGGCCTCTGCCTTTAGCGATAGGGAGCTTGCCCGTGCGAAGCTAAACATAGAGGAAGAGCTGTACAGGACGAGGGAGACGATTTCCGGCATGGCCTCGCATCTGGGCTATATGCAGTTTTTTCTTGGCGGCGAGCAGGGTGAGGCAAACTGCATTGAAGCGATACGCGCCGTGGATCGTACAGCACTGCAGCGCCTGATCAAGGATTGGCTGGTTCCCGAAAGGCTTACGGCCTGCGCGCTGGAACCCCGTGCTGAAGGAAAGAATACCGGCGGATTTTTGCGTTCCTCGCTGGAAAAGAGCTGGCCTGCGTCGTTAGCCGTTTCCGCCAGTCAGATCTCCGGGGAGGTGAAAACGGAGGTTGTTTCTCTTGGACAGGGCCGGAGGCTCGTTTTGATCCCTGATCGTTCAATGCCGCATTTTGCCCTTGAGATGGCTTTTTCCGGTGGGGAAACGCTGCTCGCGGAGCATGAGCAGGGACTCGCGGCACTGGCGGCAAGGGTTTTGCCCAAAGGCACGCGGGAGCATGATTCTATGGCTGTTCAGCAGCTGATCGCCGACCGCGCGGGTTCTATAGGGGCAACGGTCGGCCGCCGAATTTTTTCCGTCAGCTTGGAAGGTCCTTCGCGGTTCAGCGCCGAATTGACGGGAATATTCAGGGAACTACTGATGCTTCCTGCCTTTGCGCCTGCGGATGTGGAGAGGGAGAAGGCAGCGCAGCAGGCGGCCATCCGCGCGGCGGAGGACAAACCGCTTGCGCTAGCACTCCGTAAGATGCCGCCGCTTTTGTTTCCGGGGAGCGTTTTTGGCTATGAAACACTGGGGCGTCCCAAAGCAGTGGCTGCCTTTACGCCGGAGCAGATCCGCGGGTTCTGGGAGCGGCAAAAAACGCGGCCGTGGGTCATGGCTATTGCCGGCGATTTTGATCGAGAGGCCGTGCTTGCCTTTGCCAAAAGCCTGCCTCTGCCGTCACAGCCCGCTGTGCAGGCGGAAACGCCGGACTGGGGAAGCGAAAAACAGCTTAGTCTCCGCTTGCCCGAGCGGGGTCAATCCCACTTGATCTTAGTGTTCCCCACGGCTTCGGAAAAGTCGCCGGAGGCGCCGGCGCTGGGGCTGATGGAAGAAACGTTGGGCGGCATGGGCGGCCCGCTGTTTAGGATGCTGCGCGATGACAAGGGGTTGGGGTATACGGTCAGCGCCCACAATATTCAGAACGACCTTCTGGGCTATATGATGTTTTATATAGGTACGGAACCTTCCCGCCTTGAGGAAGCCTTGACCGGTTTCAAGCAAATTCTTGCGAACCTGAGAAAAACGCCTTTGCCGCAGAGGGAGCTTGAGCGGGGCCTCGCGCACTGGGAAGGCAGCTATTACCGCGAATTGCAGAGCCTGGAGAGAAGAGCTTCCGAGGCGGCGTCGCTTGTGCTGACCGATCGCCCGCTTGATTTTTATCACGGACAGATTGAGGCAGCGCGAAAAGCTGGGCCTGAAACCCTGCGGGACCTGGCGGACCGCTATTTTCGCTTTGAAAACGCCTATGTGCTTACGGTGACGCCCTGACTGGTCCTTTTACGGCGGAATGCCGCGCTGGAGCAAAAAATTTTTACTAGGCAAACTGTAAAAATAATACCTTTTATTACAAGAGATTATCGTATAAAAAAGAAATAAATGGCAAAAAAAATTGCCAGCGGGCTTTTTTTTTGCTTGCCAAAGCAGGGGAGTGCGGGTAAAAATGCGTTCCTGTTGCTGGCGTAGCTCAACTGGCAGAGCAGCTGATTTGTAATCAGCAGGTTGCGGGTTCGAGTCCCATCGCCAGCTCCAGTAGCATCGTGGTGGGGTTCCCGAGTGGCCAAAGGGAACAGACTGTAAATCTGTCGTCTTACGACTTCGATGGTTCAAATCCATCCCCCACCACCATTTTCCCAGCGTTATGCGGAAACTGGAGCGCAACAGAATACGATACCGCAAAGGGGAATCCTTGGCGGATTTTCGTTTGCATGAGCTGACACGGCTGTAGGAGACAGGAAGAACCCTGTCAGGGGACTACGGCACAAAAGGCGGGAATAGCTCAACGGCTAGAGCATCAGCCTTCCAAGCTGAGGGTTGCGAGTT
>CAYWQK010000015.1:0-26689 GCA_964460575.1 uncultured Desulfovibrionaceae bacterium
AAAAGTAATTTCTCCACGAATTCCGCTCCATGCGCTGTTTTCCCGATATCGCGTCAATCCGCTGCTTTTTCCTATTTTCCTAGCCTAGTATGGCAAATGAATAGATCTCCTTGCCCTTGACCACCCAACCGCTTTACACTAGGCTACAAATTCCATGTGGTTCTTCGCGTAAGCGCCGCGGACTTCCACATTTCATCCAGCTGGACAAGAGAGGTCAAAACATGGCTCACGAGAATGAAAAAATCTGGTTTGATGGCAAACTTCTTCCGGCAAAGGACGCGCAGGTTAGCGTGCTGACGCATGCCCTGCATTACGGAACCGCAGTTTTTGAAGGCATCCGCGCCTATCAATGCCCTGATGGAACATCCGCCGTTTTCCGCTTAAACGATCACGTCAAACGCCTGCTCAATTCCGCAAAAATCCTTGGTTTTACAATCCCCTATTCGCACGAAGAGCTCTGCAAAGCCATTGTTGACACCCTCAAGGCCAACAAGCTTGCTGAAGGCTATATCCGCCCGCTGTCTTTTGTCGGCGCAGGCAACCTCGGCGTATGGCCGGGCAAAAACCCCATCAATACCATTATTGCTGTGTGGTCATGGGGCGCCTACCTTGGACCGGAAGCTCTGGAACGCGGCATCCGCGTCCGCACCAGCTCCTTCACGCGTAGCAATGTCAACGGTATGATGAGCAAGGCCAAGGCCGCCGGCAACTACGTGAACTCCGTGCTGGCAAAAAACGAAGCTATCCAGGATGGCTACGACGAGGCTATTATGCTTGATACCAACGGCTTTGTTTCCGAAGCCACTGGCGAAAATTTCTTTATCGTCCGCAACGGACTGATCAAGACCACGCCCCTGACTTCCGTGCTCGACGGCATCACAAGGGACAGCATCCTGAAAATCGCCGCGGACATGGGCTATACCGTTGTGGAGCAGCTTTTCACCCGCGACGAAGTCTATATTGCTGATGAAGCCTTCTTCAGCGGCACAGCCGCCGAAGTCACACCCATCAGGGAAGTCGATAACCGCACCATCGGCGAAGGGAAGGCCGGCCCTGTGGCCAAAGCTCTCCAGGCAACGTTCTTCAAGGCTGCTAAGGGGCAGGATCCCCGCTATGCCAAGTGGCTTACCCACTACAGCTTCTGACGCAGCGCACAGCCCGAGGGAAGGCGCGTGCTACCGCGCTTTCCACCGGGCAAACGAGCCGCTCCACACAACAACGAACTAAACCCCCAGGGCTGCTTTGATGAACCATGCGTCGCTAGCCTCCAAATACCGTCCTCAAACGTTTGCCGAAGTCGCTGGACAGGAAACTGTCAAGCTCATTCTCTCACGCGCAGCGGCTGAAAACCGTGTTGCCCCTGCCTACCTGCTCAGTGGAACGCGGGGCGTCGGCAAAACCACGATTGCCCGCATTTTCGCTAAGGCGCTCAACTGCGAGCACGCTCCCACAGCCGAACCCTGCAACCAATGCAGGGCCTGCCGCAGCATTACGCAGGGTAATTTTGTGGATGTCGTGGAAATCGACGGCGCCTCCAACCGCGGCATTGATGACGCCCGCAGGCTGCGTGAATCCATAGGCTACGCTCCCATGGAGGGCCGGTACAAGATTTTCATCATTGACGAAGCCCATATGCTAACAAAAGAATCCTTTAACGCGCT
Source organism: uncultured Desulfovibrionaceae bacterium (assembly GCA_964460575.1). Lineage (GTDB taxonomy): Bacteria > Desulfobacterota > Desulfovibrionia > Desulfovibrionales > Desulfovibrionaceae > Avidesulfovibrio. Next base: position 1,662 of record CAYWQK010000015.1, read on the forward strand.
GCTCAAAACGCTGGAGGAGCCACCGCCACAGGTTACCTTTATCATGGCCACCACCGAGCCGCAAAAATTTCCGGTGACCATCATCAGCCGCTGCCAGCACTTTGTATTCAGCGCCCTGCCGGAAAGCGAGCTCATTAGCCATCTTCAAAATATCCTTCAAAAAGAAGACATCGCCTACGAGGAAAACGCCGTACGCCTGATTGCGCGCCGTGCCGCAGGAAGTGTGCGCGACAGCATGTCGTTATTGGGACAAACCTTAGCCCTGGGCGATGAGAAACTTTCCGAAACCTCAACCCGCGCAGTGCTTGGGCTTGTTGGGCAGGAACTCTATAGGCAGCTGCTCTCCGCCATCCAGGCGCAGGATTGCGCGCGCGTCGCCGCGCTGACAAAGGAAATGCTGCGCACAGGCGCTGATCTCGGCTTTTTTCTTCGCGAACTCGCCTTAATGTGGCGCAACCTTTTTCTGCTTCGCCAATCCGGAACTGCGGCGCTGCCGCTCATCGACTTATCGGAAGACGAAAAGAAACCCCTGGCCGAACTCGCGCAAAAATTCGAACTGTCTGCCATCCACGCGGCATGGCAAATGACTCTGGAAGGACAGCGCCAGGTGTTGACCTGCCTTGAGCCTTCAGCCGCCCTAGAACTTTTGCTATTCAACCTTGCCATGCTGCCGAGGCTGGCTTCCATCACGGAGATGTCGAGAGCCCTGCCTAAAATCCTTTCCGCCGGCGGCAATCTCCAAGGTTCTACGCCCGCGCCTTCCCAAAATACGGCTTCTCAAAAGGCTGCCCTGCCAAAAACCAATAATCGCAACGCTCCCACAAGCACCCAGTCTTCCGTTCTCAGGCAGCAAAATCCCTCAGCGGGCAGTCAGTCGTCTTTACATTCCGGCAGCGAGGCCCGGCCTGCCGCCTCGCAGCGGAAGACCGAAGCTCCCGTCCCCTCCCAGACGGCAAGGTCCGCTGTTACGCAGGAAGCAGCGGCAAAAGCAGCTCCGCCCACTAAATCTCCCAGTCAGGATCCTGCTCCTAACGCAACGAGAAAAACATTCCAATCCGCCCACAAAACGCCGGAAGAGACGGCTCCCGCCGGAAGAACTCCTTCTGCTCCTCCGCCATGGCCGTGCCTGTGGGAAGATTTCCAAGCCTTTTGTTTAAGGAGCCACATCAAAGATCCCTCTTTAGGTCAACTGATCAAACAGCTGGAGGGGACCTGCGAAAACGATGTCCTGACACTGCACGCAAAAACGCAGACACTCTACGAGATGATATCCTCTCAGAATAGGCAGGACTCCATCCGTGAACTGGCCGAGCAATGCGCCGGACATTCTGTAACTATCGTGCTCTCCTCCCCTGAAAACCCTCTTGTTACCGAGGGAGCGCTTAAAGAGCGCATGGCCAGCCATCCCGCGGTGCTCGCGATGGAAAATGCCTTCAATGCCAAGCTGGTGCGCAGCTCTCCATTCCATCAGTTCTCTGAAAAACCCTAACGTCCTGGAGAAAATTATGCCAAACATGAACGATATCATCCGCCAAGCCAATGTAATGCAGAACAAGCTGACAAAACTTCAGCAGCAGATGGCCAGCCGTACGGTTGAAGCTTCTAGCGGTGGAGGAATGGTAAAAGTTGTTGCAACGTGCAGGCAGGAAATCAAATCCATCACTATCGATCCCGCGGCACTGGAGGGAGGCGATGCCGAAATGCTCCAGGACCTAGTGCTCACGGCCGTTAATGAAGCGCTGCGTATCGGCAAGGCTGACATGGAGCGCGAGATGTCCGCGCTGACCGGCGGATTGCATCTGCCCGGCATCATGTAGCAGACGCGTTTCACAGAACTAGTTTTTTCTTTCAACGGTCCGAACCGCTCGGTCCCCTTTTCACGGTGATTTGCGTGGAACGACTTCCTGCCCCCCTGCAAGATCTCATTCGCAGTCTTGGACGCCTACCCGGGCTTGGCCCTAAATCCGCCATGCGCGTGGCTATGGCCCTGCTTAAATGGCCAGAATCTGAAACCCGTCAGCTAGGCGAACGTATTGCCCTCCTGCGGGATGAACTTCATCTCTGTTCCCGCTGCGGCGCGCTAACAGAAAAAAATCCCTGTCCCGTATGCAGTGATCCTGAACGTTCCGATGAACAGCTCTGTGTTGTTAGCGAATGGGACAGTATGGTCACCATGGAGGAAGGAGCCTTTTTCCACGGGCGCTACTTCATTCTAGGCGGACTGCTTTCCCCCATGGACAGTGCCAGCACAGACGCGCTGGAAATTACAAAGCTTGAGAGCCGGCTCGCCGAAGGGCAAATCAAAGAAGTCATCCTGGCTTTGGGAGCCACCATTGAAGCGGAAAACACTGCGGCGCATCTACGCTCGCGCATCGGACTCAAGTTTCCCAATGTGCAAGTATGCCGGCTAGCTCAGGGCATCCCACTGGGGGCTGAAGTCAAATACATGGACAGAGAAACGCTCAGACAGGCGCTAAAATTCCGCCAGACTCTCTGAATGTTCGTCAGGAAAAGGACCTGTCCGTTTCCCGTCGTCAACTCACTTCTCGAAATAAAAGGACACCGGCTTTTCAAGCCGGTGTCCTAGTCTTCAAAGCTGCAAAAAGTCAGCGCCTCAATCTTTTACATTCGGCTAAACGCGCGCAGCCGTGCGCAAATCCTCAACGGCGTCCGTTTTCTCCCAGGTAAATTCGGGAAGCTCACGACCAAAATGGCCATAGCACGATGTTTTGCTGTAAATAGGCCGCAGCAGATCTAAGCGGCGGATAATGTGATAAGGACGAAGGTCAAACACATCCCTGACTGCTTTGGTCAATACTTCATCCGGAATTTCACTGGTGCCCATTGAAGAGACCAGCACAGACACAGGATGAGCTACGCCAATGCAGTAGGCAATCTGCACTTCACAGCGGGGGGCAAGCCCTGCGGCGACAATGTTCTTCGCCACATACCGAGCCATATAGGCGGCTGAACGGTCCACCTTGGAGGGATCTTTTCCAGAAAACGCGCCGCCACCATGGTATCCGGCTCCCCCGTATGTATCCTGAACAATCTTGCGGCCTGTCAGTCCGCAGTCCCCCATGGGACCGCCGATAACGAACTTGCCTGTGGTGTTGATAAAAAATTCGCAGTCTTTTTCGTCAAAAAAGTCGCTCGATTCCAGCACAGGACGGATGACCTTTGACTTGACGGCTTCCACAACGTCATCGTGCGTGGCAGACGCCGCATGCTGGATGGCGACCACAATATTATTGATGCGCACAGGCCTCCCATCCACATATTCAAAGGAAACCTGCGTCTTTCCATCCGGACGGAAAAAGGGAACCTCTCCAGACTTGCGGACGGCTGTCAGGCGATGAGAAAGCTTATGGGCCCAATAAATTGGCGCGGGCATCAGGGTATCGGTTTCATCACAGGCGAAGCCAAACATCATACCTTGGTCACCGGCTCCCTGATCTTCGGGATTGGCGCGGTCAACACCCTGCGCGATATCAGGCGACTGGCGATCGATAGACGAAAGCACTGCGCAAGTCTGCCAGTCAAAACCCATATCGGATCCTGAATAGCCAATGCCACGGATGGTGTTTCTTACAACGGAAGGCAAATCCGCATAGCCGTTGGTGGCGATCTCCCCGGCGACAATGGCCATGCCTGTCGTCACGAGCGTCTCGCATGCTACGTGGGAAGCAGGGTCCTGCTCCAGGAGGGCATCTAGGACCGCGTCGGAGATCTGATCGGCAACTTTGTCCGGATGACCTTCCGTAACGGATTCCGAAGTGAACATGTACGAACCCTTGCGAAGGGAAATACTCATTGTCAACTCCTCTAATGCAAATAGTGAAAACAGTGCGCCTGGCGAAAACAGCTCCGCTCCCGGGCGCCAGCTATATCAAGATATCCGGATATAGTGTTACATAAGAAAAACTGTAACACGCACAATCTACCCTTGTCCAGTGCGGGACGCCGGGACAGAAAACAGCGTCTTTCGGGATGCAAATCCTTCCGATTTTCCTTGAAAAATTAACGTGTTGAATTTCAAATAGTTAAAGTATAAATTACATTACCATGCCTAGAACATAGCTACTTGAAGATTTTAGAAATTCCAATCGTTACGCGCCGACGTTTCGTAAAATCAAACATCGTTACTCAGCTTGACGCGAGTCCTCAAAACGGGCCTGTGCACTTTGACAAACTATTGCCAAACTGCTTGCAAAATACCACGCAATACCCCCTTGTTCAAATAAAATTTTATCGTTAAAACTTTATTTGACTAATAATATTTTCTGATTTACTTTTTCTCCCGCCATCTTTTTTTCAGGAATATTGCTTGAACGCTTCAGCCGCTACTCCTTTAGCTTTGTCGCAGCGCTCCGCCCTTTTGCCTTCGCGGCGAGAGCTCTTCCGTCTTACACTGCCGCAAATGGGACTCATGTTCTGTCATCTGACCCTTTCTATGACCGATGTATGGGCATCCGGCAGACTGGGGGCGGATGTCCAAGCCGCTACGGGCGTCATGGCACAGATCTTTGCATTGCTTATGCTCATTACTTCCCTTATTGCTAGCGGATGCATGTCTACGATAAGTCAGTCTTTAGGGGCAGGACTCCCGCTCCGAGCCAACCGCTATGCGGGACTCATTATCATGCTTTCTGCGGTCATGGGCACGATTGTAGCTTGCCTGGCACTGCTTTTTTATCCGCTTATCTTCGCGGCTACGCGTATTTCTGACGAACTGCGTCCTTCGCTTTCTGTGTTCTTCACTGCCTACTGCTGCCAACTGCCTTTCTATTATGTACTCATCATGGTAAACTCCATCTTTCGCGCTTACAAGAAAGTGCTCCTGCCTCTGCTAACTCTCCTGCTTATGACCGTAACCAACGGCCTAGGGGATCTAGGCTTCGGACTGGGGTATTTCGGGCTTCAGGCCCGCGGCGCGGCGGGTATAGCTTGGACGACCTTTGCCTGCGCCGTACTAGGCCTTATAAGCAACCTAGCGCTTGCACACCGTTACGCGCTGCTCCATAGAAAATCCTTTGCCCCATGGAAATGGAACCGCCGCGCCATGCCCTATCTTTTCAAGGTAGGCATGCCCGCCGCCGCTGGACAGCTCATCACACAAACGGGGAGCCTGGTAACGCTTGCCATTATCGGCCTGCTGCCCGACAGCACAACCGTGCTTGCGGGCATGAGCGTAGGAAGCCGTATACATTCTATCCTTATGTTCCCTCTCGGTGCCTTCAATATGTCTATAGTTATTTTTTCAGGGTATCTTCTGGGAGGAGGTATGCGCGATACTATCTATGCCTTCGGCCGCAGGATAACAATGCTTACAGGGCTTGCCCTTATCCCGCCCTCGCTGTTCCTCTGGCTCTTATCCGCCCCCGCTGCCGGACTGTTTTCCAGCGATCCCTTTGTCGTGAAACAAGCCTCGCTTTTTCTGCTCTTTGCCTGCCTCTCCGGACCTTTTGTGGGCATGACGAGCATACTGAACTCATGTTTTTCTGGAACGGGGGCTACGCTTCTTTCCTGTAGAGTAGGCGCCGTTACATGCTGGATTGTGGGTATTCCTTTAGCCTTTGGTCTAGGAAGCGGACTTGGATGGGAGGCCACCGGCGTATATGCCGCCGCTCTCGCAAGAGATCTTGCAGCCTTTCTCTGGAGCGTTCACCTATTCTACCGTAAAAAATGGCTTGAATATGGTCTGCGAACACGGCACACTGTCTGAAAAGACGGAGGCGTGCATGACGGAACATCCTGTGGACGGGAAGGAACATCAGGAAAAACTTACACTTTCCCCTGTCCTAGAAAACTATCTTGAGATCATTTTTCTGGAGGAAACCAGAGATGGCGCGGCACGCGCCAGTTCCATAGCCGAGGCCGCTGAGGTAAGCCGTTCCACCGTGACCAGCACACTCAAGCTCCTCAAAAGCATGGGGCTTGTAAAATATGAGCCTTACAGTCTCATCCATCTTACTGAAGAGGGCCGCAGCATAGGCCACGACATCGCTCACAGACACATCATTTTCCGAGAATTTTTTCTTCATGTGCTGCAACTTGATGAAAAACTGGCCGACTCTGTGGCATGTGCCCTCGAGCATGTAGTGCCACCTCACGTCATCCGTCGTTTAGGGCAATTCGTGCTCTATCTACGGACCAAGGATTTCTGGGAAAATTGGCGGGACGATTACCAGCGCAACCGCAATAAAATCATCAAAAAGGTAGCGGGACACTCTCAGGACATGGGAGTTCTCGATTCGCAAAAAGAAGCGGAAGAGCTGGCACGCAAATACCGCTAAAAAAGAACAAGAAAAATTCTCTTTGCGTCCCAGCACTGCCAAAATTTCAATGATCTGTCAGACGGTAATGTACCGGAACCAGCACCTTGAAACTTCTTGACGAACCAACATGCAGTCCCACAAGGTTTTTCCCAAGCCTTTTTGACGCGGCATCGAGTACGGAATGTCCGGAAGGCTCCGCCAACGCGCACGAGGCGATGCGACCGTCCGTTCCTATCTGCACCATAAGAGTACACGTGCCCTCGGCCCCGGACCGACGGCCCTGCCTAGGGTAGCGCTTATGCTTTTCCACAGCCTGAACTATGATCGCCAGTATTTCGCTTGAGCTGTTGTTTTCTCTTTGTGTGTTTCCTGCGACGCTGGGCATAGGCACGGCTGCGCTTTCCGAAGTACTCCTTTCGGCAGAGACGGCTCCAGCTCCGGCCGCGTGTTCCTGAAGGCGCTCAGTCTCGGGTGCGGCCTTTTGGACCGCTGAGACGGGTTTAGGTTTAAACGTCGATTTCGGCTTCAATTCAGATTTAAGCTTCTTTTGGGATTCAAGCTTGATTCCCGCTCCCTGTTTCGGATCGAGAAACACTGCTTTTTCCGACTTCGGCGCCACTTCAGGAACGGGGTTCTCGGGAATTTTAAACGGCGACTTCTCCGCAAGAATTCTCTCCATCTCCGGCTGCTTGGCATTCTGCGCCGATGCAAAACGGATCTCCGTCTGCATGATGTCCGCCTTGCGCATCCGCAATGCAGGCAGGCTTATGGTATGCTCCGCGTAAAAGGCTATACATAACGCCGCGGTAAGCGTCATTACTCCGAACATACCAAGAGTAGCCATGTTCCTGCTGCGACGCTGCGCCGTCATGCCGTAAAGTATCCGAACCGGGCAACGGGCAAAACTAGCGACCGCCGTTCCTCTGAGTGCTGATGACAAAATGACCTCCCTTTTTCACCTTGGCCAAGTCCACGACAGCCACAAAAGCCTCAAATGGGGCCTTCTGATCTACATACAGATTAAGCAACGCTTCCGGGCGTTCCGAAAGAACGGCATCCAAATCCGCTTTTGCAATCTGTCTGCCGTCATAATGCATACTTCCGTCCGCCTTAATGGAGATCACCTGTTCCCTATGCTCTCCGGAGGCTTCCGCCTCGCTAGAAGCGGGAAGAAGAATGTCTAGTACAGGACGGCTAAAACTCGTCGTCATGATAAAAAAGATGAGTAACATAAAAATCGTATCGATAAGCGGAGTCAGATCAATGCTCGGCTCTTCATCCAGGCCAAAATCAAACATCTTCATCATTTCCGTACACACTAGCACCCTTCTTCTGACAGAATTCCAGCATACGGTAACTGTATTCCACAGCTTCTATATGGAATCCCTTGAAGCGCAACATCAGAAAAGAATAAACCACAAGCGCAGGTATGGCCACACAAAGCCCCATAATGGTGGTTATAAGAGCCTCCCATATGCCGTTAGCAAGCACCGCCGTATCTGGAGCGGCATTCTGGCCTATGGTCTGAAACACTGTCACCATGCCTAAAATAGTGCCAAGCAGTCCCAAAAGAGGCGACATAACGGAAATTAACCTCAAATAGCATACCTCACGGGTAAACTGCTCAAAATTACGATGAAAAAGATAAGCTATCTCCGCACGGATATCTTCCGAATGACTGGAATGCGTCTGCACAATGTCGCGCACTATGCAGATAAGAGGATTATCGCCCTCATAACGCGTGCATTTGTCCGAGGCTTCCTCGTTTTCCAGTTCGGGGAATGTCTTGCGAAAATCGCGCCAAACGAGAAAAAGAAATACGTAGCTTTTCAGCGCGAGATAAACGCCCGCACACCCCACAAGCACCAGAACCACGCCCGCAGGGCCTATGGCCGCGTAGATTTCTGACCAACTCACGTTCATCCATCATTCTCCATACTCTACCGTCCCCCCGCCATTGGAAGAAACAAGGACCAAAGGCTATACGAGGCGGAACGTCTGCATATCATTTCATCTCTTTCAAAATATTGCAGAAAAATTCCTGTGCGCGACGGCAATCTTCCGCATCGGGATGTTTGGCAGCCTCTTTGATGCGAGCCTTGCGTTCGGGAGTCATGGGGTGTACATCCCCGGCCATTTTAGCCATCATCTCTAACACCTTGGGATCGATCCTTCCCTGGCATAGCCAAGAACCGTGTACCGTGTTGCCGCGCGCAGGCTCCAGAGCCATTGCTTCACCCTTTGCCATGCACTCTCTGGCATGATCGGAATCAGGCCATGCACCCAGCGTGCCGAAAAAGGCTAGATGCGCATGGTGTACCCCAGCGAGCCATTCGCGAGCCTTGCCATCGGGCATACCCTTGTCCACCCAATAGCCAAGAGCCACAAGATCGTATTTTTCCACAGAGACAGGTGCCTCTTCCACAGGGACAAGGTCGCATTCCGGCAATACAGCGGCAATGGACTGCGCCACCTTTTTTGTATTGCCTGTTCGGGATGAATAAACAACTAGCGTTCTCATGATACTTCTCCAAAGACAAAAATTTAACGTCGCGCTATTTATTTCCAAGGCAACCAGGAGCGCTGGCCTTATTGCTCCTGGAGGCCGTACCCGTCACGCTCCGACCGCTTTCCGCCTGAGCTTCAGGGAGTTTCTTTCTCCTCAAGTGCCGATTCCAACTCCTTGGAAAGTTTACCTTTCCTTCTGGATGTACAAGCGTTATTCATAGATATACCTCCGCTTCCCGCCTCACTATCGTCTGCGGCATGCCCAAGCGGCAAACGCAGCGCTCGTGTGCAGGAAAGTTTCATAAGTTCAAGATCGTGTGTGATGACCAGCACACAGGCTCCACGATCTGCAAGCAGCTTCAAGGCATGAGCAATGCGCAGCATGTTGCCGCCATCCAAACCGCTAGTGGGCTCATCAAGGATGAGCACATCGGGATTTTTGGCAAAAGCACAGGCAAGGACAAGGCGCTGCTTTTCTCCACCCGAGAGGGACTGGGGATGCCTGCCGGCAAGAGGCAAAAGTCCGAAGAGCGCCAAAAGTTCCTGCACAGAAAAAGCGGTGTCAGCCCTGCTTTCTTCAGCCATGCCTGTTCTTATTCGTTCGGCCAGTTCCAAGCAGACTTCCAGTTCCTGTGCCACGGTTTTCATGTGCAACTGGTGGTCGGCATTCTGAAGCACTATGCCCACGCGTCCAAGCAAATCCCGCGCTAACACCTCTCTACCGTGAATGAAAAAATGTCCTTCCCGTGCCTTGTTTAAACCGGCAAAAAGCCGTGCCAGCGTAGTCTTGCCCACGCCGTTATCACCTATGAGCGCCGTCACACCAGGACAAAACGCAAGGCTTGCCTTCTCGAATACAGGCGGCTCGCCTTTATAGGCAAAAGTAAGCCCCTCCACACGCAGACCGCATGCGCTTTCCTCCCGCCCATCTCCGTCTTCCAAGGACCCGCACTCCGGCAAAGAACAACGCACATCTTCTACATGGCAGTCACGTAGACCATAGCCATGGCGCATTTTTTCATCCTCCAGCAGCAAAAAGGACCCACGAGCGCAAATCTCTCCTTTCTCCATAACAAGAACTTTGTCAGCCACACCTTCGAGCCAATAAAGCCTGTGATCCACCACTAAAATAGCCAAACCGCTTTCCTTGAGCTCTCGCAAGCGCCGGGCAAGACCGATGGTAGATTCAGGGTCGAGATTGGCTGTAGGTTCGTCGAGTACCAGCACTCTCGGCTCCTGGGACAGAATAGAGGCCAGACCTACCTTCTGCTTCTGCCCTTCGGAAAGCTGATGAATGGCATGATGCAACACCGTCTCCAAACCGAAAGATTCCGCAGCATGACGTACTTTTTCTCGCGTCGCTTCCGGGGGCAGACCGCGCCATTCATGCACAAATGCAAGTTCGTCTTCCACACCCAAAGCGAAAAACTGCTGTTCCGGATCCTGAAAAAGCGTACCCACGATATGCGAAATCTCCTTAAGAGACATGGAGGAAGTATCACGGCCGTCTATCAGTACGCGCCCCTTCAACTCACCTCGAAAATATCCTGGGCATAGTCCATTGGCCAGCCGCATGAGCGTACTCTTGCCGCAGCCGCTCTGCCCGGAAATCAGCACCAGTTCTCCGGGACGAACGCGAAGATCGATATGGCGCACAGCTGGTACATCGGAAAAAGGGTATGTATAGGAAACATCTTCAAAGCATATCATAAACATCTCCCGCGCTTCGTAAAACTAGCGCATACCGTACCCGCTCCCCCAGCGAACTTGGCAAAATAGGGCAAGAGCTGCCACGGCCACGGACAGTAACACAAGCAGCGTATCACGCCACGTCCAGGCTGAAGAGCGGAAAGGCACGAAAGAGCCGCTTGCATCCAGACCCTTGAGTTCGGCCGCGATACCCAGTTCTTCGGAGGAACGCAGAGAGCGGAAAAGCAATGGAGTAAACAGAAGACGCAGCATCCTGAACGGATGGCGGAACATTTCTCCGAGACTTAAGTTGTAGCCGCGAATCTTCAACGTTTCGGAAATCTGTTTAACATCCTCCATGAAGGTAGGGATGAAGCGTATCATCACCGCGCCGGGAATGTAGATGCAGAAAGGCAGACGCAGACCTTTGAAGGCCGTAAGCATTGCCTGAATGCGGCAGGTAAGCGCGGGAGGAAGCACCACATTAAGCATGACGGCACCGCGTAGGAAGGGAACAGCCAAATCCGGCAAAGAAAAGGTCATGGACGGCATGACGCGGGAGATGCCCCAGGTGAACAGCGTAGCTAGGATCATCATAACAGCCATAAAGAGATAGGCTATGAACAGCGCATGATAGCGGCGTATGGAAAGAACGTACAAGAACGAAGCGAGAAAAAGGATCGCCTGCCCCTCAAAGGACGAAATGGCGATGGTGACAACCGAAGCAAGCAGGGTGACAAACAGGCGGGAACGCACATCCAATACTCCGGAGCGTGAGAAGGAGCGCTCTGCACGGCGCGCACCTAAGATGCGGCTACTTATGGATGATGCCCGCATGACGCAGCTCCTCCACGGCTTTCACACCGGAAAAAAGTCCCGCAACCGATCCGATATAGCCGATGGCAACGAAAGGAATGACCATAACCATCATGACCGGATTCTCTCTCATAAACAGCCATGAAACCCCAACGGACAAAACCTTGCTGACAATATCGAACACCGCTGCGCCCAGCACACTGTTCCACACAATCCTATCCCTCCGGCACATCCACATGGCAAGTTCCCCTGCCAACGCGCCTATAAACATGGACGGTAGTAAGGTAACACTCGCCCCCAGAAACAACACACTCACAATTATATTGATAACCGTAAAGAGAACGAGCGTGCCCGGCATGTGCACCTTGCACAGCATGACTACCAGTAATGTGGTAAACACAAGGTTCTTCCCCATAAGACTTATAGGATTCATACCGCCGCCCGCCAGAGCTATCAGCAGCGTGGCTACCTTGGAAGCCGCGGCAAAGACGCCGATGACCACCAGCTCGTGCGCGCTCCAGCGGGAAAGGAGTCGAGCCATACGGGTTACCTCCTACTTCAGGCAGGGGGAAGACTAGGACGGTCCCCTGCCAAAATTCAACTAAAACCTATAGCTCAGCTTCACATTGGCATGAAGACCGGGCTCAAGAATGGCCGTATTATATTGATAGCGCTTGTCGAAAATGTTCAGTACTTCCGCAAGTACGGAAAACTGCTTTTGGGAGCCGAAATCAAGACCCAGAGCAATATTGGCAGTGGTAAATCCGCCGATGCTGTAGTCGCTGCCGCCATCCGAGGAACGATATACGGTGGCGGACTGGCTGCGGCCGTATACATCGGCATGGAAATTCAAATTGTCGGCCAGTGTCTTGGCGTAACGGATGCCGTAGCGGCCCACCCATTCGGGAGTAGCGGTATCGTACGTCTTCCAGCCCTTCCCATCGTCATACTGACGGCGCATCCATGTTAACGCCGTATAAGGGGTAATGTCGCCGAATTCCGTAGTAAACGTGTAGCTTGCCGACAGTTCCGAACCGAAGGTCTTGGCCTTGGCCACATTGGTATAGGTATACGTTTCACTGCTCGGATCCGTTAGCACGGAAGCAATATAGTCGTCGGCAAGGGAATAGAAAATGGCAAGATCGAGATTCAGAGCTTTATGGTTATAACGGGCGCCGATTTCAAAATTATTGGAGGTTTCTGGATCGAGATCGGGGTTACCATAAATGGTACCGCCGCCCATGGCCGTTCCGACATATTTTTCCGTCAGATTGGGCACGCGGAATCCCTGCGCCCAACTCGCACGGAGGGCAAGATCCTCAATACCTGTCCATACGATCCCTACATTGAATACCGGACGGGAAACGCTATCATCCCCTTCTTCGACTCCGCCGGTACGGACGTGATCGTAAATTGTTGGGCGTCCCATACTGACGGATGTCCCTGTACGGTATTCATCGCCTCGCGTCAGTTCCGTCTTCACATGGGTCCAGCGTACGCCGTAAGTCAGGGCTAAATTCCACGGAAGCTGGCTTTCCATAGAGGCAAACAGTGCCTGATTGAGCTGCTTACCGTCATAAAACTTGTCCGTAAAGTAATCCATCTTCATCATGCCTCCCATGATGGAAGCATCAAAATCGGTACGACCAGTGGAATCCAATCTGTCGCTATTCAGTTCATATCCCGCGATGAGGAGGTTATCCGCGCCAAGCTGCCAATCTGTCTGAAGAGAAAGCCCCTTGCTTCGGATAAAATTATGGGCATAGTTATCCATCACGACACTGGTCATGCCCTCTACCTGCCCTACATAGTTCTCCATGTCCTTTTCGATTTTTTGATAATAGGCATCGAAGCGCACGCGGCTCAAATAGTCGTTAACATCCTTCCCTTCCGCAAACATATAATACTTGGTGCGCGCCCACTTAGGCACATTGACGAAAAAGCGGTTTCCGTCGCCGTTGTCGTTAATGGACGTAGAATTGAAGGCTCCCTTATAATAATCCATCCCCGCGCCCAGCGTGAAATGTTCAGAAAAATCATAGCTCAGGAACGCCGCCGCATCGGTCTGGCGAAAATTGGTATTATCGATCTTACCGTCCGGCGTATGTACGTCACCCTGGTCAGAATAGGAGCCGGACAGGCTGTATTTAAACCCGTTCTTGCTGCCGCGTGCGGACATCCCCTCGGAAAAACCTCGGGAAGCTCCGTTGAATCCCGTCCATACCTCGCCTTCTACGGGCTTCTGTCCGCCTTTTTTTGTGATGATATTCACCACACCGCCAATGGCGTCAGACCCGTAGAGTACGGAAGCCGGCCCCTTGATGACTTCAACGCGTTCAATTCGTGAAGCGTCGATAAGCATGGGAGAACCAGACATAGATTTGTGTTCGGAAATCTTCTGTCCATCAATAAGAACCAGTGTACGGAATGCATCTTCCCCGCGGATGGAAATACGTTTCAACCCTTGCGAACCGTCATTCTGAACCTGCACACCGGGCACATCTTCCAAAAGTTCCCCCACAGTTCGCGCCCCGGATTTGCGCACATCCTCGGCGGTCATCACCGTCACGCTCATGGGAACCTGCTCCAGCTCCTTCTCCACTCGCGTTGCGGTCACATATACATCTTCCGTCTTCAATGTCCCTTCCGCAAAGGCAAAGGGGGCGAAAATGAGAGAGCAGGCAAGCGCCATAGCCGAAAATCCCATCCATGTCATATTCTTCCTCATTCTTTTGATCCTTTCGCTTGTTTTTCTCTCTGGAAAAAACATTGAGCGCAGTCCTTCCTTTCTGCGGCATCGCCTTCCGCCGGTCTTCTCTACCGGTTTCCATCCGAAAAAATCGCTTCCGGGAATGCCCCCATGCTCCAAAAAGACTACACTGTCTTTTCGCCTACATCACTTATTCGAACGCACATACCCGTTTTTGCGTCCAAAATATGCTTGAGAAAATCCAGCATGAGCTGAGAAAGATTCACCTGCCAGAATTGACCGGCAAGCGTAAGCACCACAATATCTCCCCGCAATTCCACAAGGCCCGCCCTGCTCCACTGCGTCAGTAAGGGATGCAGTGCGGCATGGATATCCACACCGTGGCAACGCTCCAAGCGCGCCATATCCACCCACCCCTGCTCCATGGCTTCTGCCACCGCGCGGTAGAAGGCATAATGGGCGTCCGGCCGCATGAGCACCCTCATGGGTTTACGACCGGCGTTCACACCTTCCTCCCATTTCTGATAATTGTTCTGGTTCATATAGAACCATCCCGCGAGATTGCCGCCTGCCCCCGGTCCAAAGGCTAGACAGTTCGCACTGCCCTTCACCTTGAGATTATAAAGATTGCGTTCCCGGCTGGTACGCGCCCAGTGCGTCAAAGAAAGGCGGCGGTAAAAGGCCTTCTGCAAAGTCTCCACCCCAGCTGCAAACATCGCCGATTGCTGATGGATATCCGCGGCGGGGGGAAGCTTCCCCTCCCTGATGGCCTTGCCGAGAGGAGTCTGCCCATAGACGTTGAGTTGGTAGCAGTCTAGGCCGTCAAGCTCGACGGAACATGCGGCGGCGATATCGTCCAACCACGCATCCAAGCTCTGAAAGGGAAAACCGAAAATGAGATCCACGATGACTGCGGCCTGATTATAACTTTTCAAAAGTTCCAGTCTGCGAAAGAGCTCTTCGCTTGAAGCAATGCGACCCATGGCCTGCCGGATACGCGTGTTGAAACTCTGCACCCCTAGGGAAAAACGATTGACTCCACCGTCAAAGCAGGCCTCCATCTTTTCCGGACCAAAATTGTGCAAACGCCCTTCCACGGTAATCTCACAATCGTTGGCAAGGGGCAGGTAAGCATGCACCGCCTTGAGCAGGCGTTCGAGATCCTTCGCCTCCAGAGCCGTGGGTGTACCACCGCCAAGGTATCGGTATAGCGAGCGCTCCCGTTCTTGCTATAGCCGCGGTTATAAAATCCGCAGTACAAGCAGTGAGTCTCACAAAACGGTACATGGATATAGGCCACGCTATCACCCTTGCGCGGCGTGCCCAGAAGTGTATTAAGGCAGTTCTCCATATCTTCAGACGGCACCAACTCGCCGCTCACGCCAGGATGTACCGCGATTTTGCCATCAAACGCGTGCGAAAGAGGATCCACACCCTCCCTAGCGAAATACTTTTCCAGATTCCAAGCCGTTTCCTCTCCCTGGGCACGAAAGACCATGCCGTTCATCCGCTGCGTCTTGGAATCCATCCGCTCATACCGGTTCACTTCTGAGACGGTGCTCATAATAGTCCTCGCTAAGTTTATGAAACCGTATAAAATTTGATTAAACAAACTTTTTTTTCAGAAATATAGAAATTGAAATTTATTGTCAACTAAAATTTCTCTTTTCGAAGCGATTAATAAAAAAATAGGCAAATGGAATATTTTTTCTTCAAAAAGGGCATGGGGCCATATGCAAAATTTACGGCTAATAAACGTAATATTAAAAGTATGTTATTAGGAAATACATAGAGGAAGATTAGGTTCTTCGCTTACGGCAAGGAGCAGCTCGAGGGACTCCAAAAAATTAACTCAATAAAACATTTTTCTCGATCATGCCAAGAACTCAGGATATAGTTCCGACCCTCATCGCCAGAGGCAAAGCACTCCAAGAAAAGGCTTTACTTGACTAACAGTATCAATTGGCATACGCCTTAACAGATAACCTTGCTGTTTTGGCCGTAATGCCGGCTGATTTCCATAAGCAGGGGGAATCTGCTTTTTAGGGAGCACACTACCTTGGATATCCAGAAAAAAAAATCGATTAAACCCGTCAAGCTCGCGACGAAATCACCACACGCCTCCTACTTCGTCCCCATGCTCCAAAGCTTGGCAGCCAAGGATGAACTGAACGAGGTTATCAAGAACTGTGTTGTAAAATCCTGTGATCTCCTGGATGCCGGAGTACCCCTGTACCCCAACGACTTTGTAAAATCTGACGACGCCGGTTTGCTTAGGGCCGTGTACGAAGCCTATTCTGCCGAAGAACTGGAAGCCCTAGACGAAATCTTTCACTGCGCGGGCCGCATTGTCTCAAACCGCTCGTTCGGTAAGGTCGCCTTCTTCCATATTGCCGATCGCACCGGACGCATCCAATGCTACGCCTCCCAAGATAAGATGGGGCATGAGGCTTACTCGGTATTTCGCAAGCTCGATGTTGGCGACATCGTTGGCGTCATCGGTCGCCTATTCCGCACCAAGACCGATGAGTTAACCCTTCAATGCCGCACGGTTCGCCTACTCGCCAAGTCGTTTCGGTCACTGCCGGAAAAACACAAGGGCCTTACCAACGTCGAACTTCGCTACCGGCAACGCTACGTCGATCTCATCGTCAATCCGAAAGTGCGCGATATTTTCCGCAAACGCAGTAAAATTATTCGCGAAATTCGAAATTTTCTTGAAGATCGCAATTTTGTAGAAGTGGAAACACCAATGATGCACACCATTGCGGGCGGCGCGGCGGCTCTGCCGTTTATTACGCATCACAATGCGCTAGACATAGACCTATACATGCGCATTGCGCCGGAACTGTATTTAAAACGCCTCATCGTCGGCGGCTTTGAGCGCGTCTTTGAACTGAACCGCAATTTTCGCAACGAAGGTATCAGCACACGGCACAATCCTGAATTCACCATGTGCGAATTTTACTGGGCCTATGCGACGTTTCACGATCTCATGGACCTTACGGAGGAAATGTTCGCCCACATCGCTCAGGAAGTCTGCGGCAGCAGCGTTATTTCTTACCAAGGCACGGAAATTGATTTAACTCCCGGGCACTGGAACCGCATCACCTTCCATGAAGCGCTAGAAAAAATCGGCGGACACAAGCCAAAATTTTATAACGACTTTGCCAAAGTCAAAGCGTATGTCCAGGAACGCGGAGAAAAGGTTCTTACAACGGACAAGCTAGGCAAACTTCAATCCAAACTCTTTGAACTGGATGTGGAGACCAAGCTTATTCAGCCTACATTTGTCTACCACTACCCCATCGAAATCTCGCCTCTATCACGGCGCAACCAAGAAAACCCGGAGCTGACCGATCGCTTTGAGCTTTTCATTACCGGCCGTGAGCTCTCCAATGCCTTCTCTGAACTTAATGATCCCATAGACCAGCGCATGCGCTTTGAGGAGCAAGTCAGAGAAAAGGAAGCGGGGGATGAAGAGGCCTGTTCGATGGACGAAGACTATCTCCGAGCCTTGGAATATGGAATGCCTCCGACCGCGGGTCAAGGCATAGGTATTGACCGTCTTGTCATGCTGCTGACAGATTCCCCCTCCATCCGTGAAGTCATTTTCTTCCCACTACTGAAACCGGAAGCCTAATGCCCTTCGAGCTTTTTGTCGCGCTGCGATATCTGCATGCCCGCCGCAAGCAAGCCTTCATCACGGTTATCTCCGTGATGTCAGTCCTCGGCGTTGCCCTCGGAGTAGCCGCGCTCGTCATCGTTCTTGGCGTATATAACGGATTTTCAACGGATATCCGCGATAAAATCCTGAGCGCCAACGCCCATATCCTCGTCAGCGGCCCTTTTTCCTCACAGGCAGAGGGTGGTGACGCCGCAGGCAGACTTGCCGCAGCGCTCAGTCAAATCCGCAGCACAAAGGGCGTAACAGGCGCAACTCCCTTTCTGTATGCCGAAGGCATGGTTTCCTCAAGCTATGGGGTCAAAGGGCTGGTCATGCGCGGAGTTGACCCGGCAAGCGCCCTCGGAACCATTGCCATGCTGGAGCATTTAACCAGAGGCAGTCCGCGCGATCTTGAACGGCCATCCGGCGCTCCCGGAGTCATTCTGGGGCAGGAGCTTGCAAGTCGCCTGAGGCTCCGCATTGGAAGCCGTGTCAATCTGCTCTCCCCTGCCGGACAAAAAAGTTCAGCGGGTTTCCAGCCGCGCATCCGGCCTTTCCGCGTGGTTGGCATTTTTCATTCCGGCATGTACGAGTACGATACATCCATGGCCTATATCTCGTTGCAAAGCGGGCGAGATCTCATGGGACTGGCTAACGACGCCATTACCGGCATCGAGGTGGCTATCCACAACGTAGACGATGCCGAAAAAATCGCCGGCACCCTCCGCACATTATTAGGGCCTGACGTCATCGTCCGCACATGGATGGATATGAACGCCAACCTTTTTGCCGCGCTTAAGCTCGAAAGGATCGGTATGTTCATTGTCCTTGCCATGGTTGTGCTTGTCGGCTCGTTCTCCATTGTCACCATGCTTGTCATGCTTGTCATGGAGAAGCGCCGAGATATCGCCATCCTGATGTCAATGGGCGCCACACGTGGCATGATCCGGCGCATTTTTATGCTCCAAGGCACTGTCATTGGCCTAATAGGCACCTTCATTGGATACGCGCTCGGCATAGGCATCAGCGTTCTTCTCCAGCGCTACCAGTTCATTAAGCTGCCGCCAGGCGTCTACACCATAGACCACCTGCCCATGCTACTTCGCTGGAGCGATATCGCCCTTGTGGGGACATCAGCCATGTTGCTTTGCTTCCTCGCAACGATTTATCCTGCTAGGCAAGCTGCAGCCCTGGAACCGGCCGAGGCCCTGCGCTATGAATAATGCCGTGTCCAAAGACAAAACCGCCCGTCAGTATCTTCTTGAGGACGTGTGGAAATCCTGCCGGGGCCCCACAGAAACGGTAACGATCCTGCGTGGTATCAGCCTCCATGTTGACGCCGGCGACCAGCTTGCCGTTGTTGGAGCCTCTGGATCAGGAAAATCAACGCTGCTGCATCTTATGGGTGCCCTAGATAGTCCCACGAAAGGGCGAGTACTTTTTGAAGGAACAGACCTCAACGCCCTTGACAACAATTCCAAGGCGCGGCTACGCAACCGACGGCTCGGCTTTGTCTTTCAGTTCCATCATCTGCTGCCGGAATTCAACACGCTTGAAAATGTCGCCATGCAGGCTCTTATTGCCGGCACTCCACGGGAAATCGCCCTTGCAAAAGCTGAAAAAGCTCTGGACCTCGTTGGTCTTTTCAACAGAAAAAAACACCAAGTAACAACTCTCTCCGGAGGAGAACGCCAGAGGGCGGCTATTGCGCGCGCCATCCTGCTTGAACCGGCAGTGCTGCTTGCCGATGAGCCAACGGGGAACCTTGACCAAAAAACCGGCGCTGCCATCGCTGAGCTTCTTATGGATCTTAACAAATCGCTACACATGACGCTTGTGATTGTTACCCACAATTTAGACATGGCCTTTGCCATGCAGCGCTGTCTAGAATTACGGACCGGAGTCCTATATGAAAAACACCGCTAAAATATCTAGCCTGCTCGGCCTGCTGGGCATTCTCCTTGCCTTTACCGCCATTCCCTGCGCCTTTGCGGCACCGATCGGCAGCGTACTGGTTTTGCCTTTCAAAACAGAAGGTCCTAATACAGCCCAGGCAGCCAAAGGGCTCCCCGAACTTATGGCTAACGCGCTGAAAGAACAGGGCATTAAGGTAATCACCCCCAATACCCTACGCGGTCTCAGCAACCTGCAGAGAAACGGCTCTTTTGACGAAGCGTCAGCACGGCAGCTGGCCAGGCGCAACGGCGCTGACTATGCCGTATATGGTGTCTTCATCGGTGCGGGCGACAGCTTCAGCATCGATGCCCGTATGGCCTCTGCCAGCAGCTCAACCAGCGCAGCTAGGCCGTATTTTGTTCAGCGGGGGCATCTAATTGAACTCAGTTCTGCGGCCGAAGAACTCTCCGCCTCCATTGCCGGCAGCATAACCTCCCAGGCAAACACCGTCCCAGCCGTACAAAACACCAAAGCTCCGGCGCAAGCGCCCCTCAGACCTGGGGCCATCGCCGACGTAAAAATCAACGGTCTAAAAATCCTCGATCCTGATGCCATCCTCATGCGCCTTAGCACATCAAAAGGCGATGTCATCAACGAAGACATTATCAACCAAGAAACCAAACGCCTCTGGGATACCGGCTATTTCAGCGATGTAAGTGCCAGTGTTGAGCAAACCGGCGCAGGACGCGTGTTGCTCTTTACCGTTGTGGAAAAACCCCGCATCGCAGATGTTAAAGTCAACGGTTCAGATGCTGTTAGCAAAAGCGATATCCTCTCAGCAATGAGTTCAAAAACCGGATCCGTCCTGAACGAAAAACTTCTCTCCCAGGACATTCAGAAAATCACGGACCTCTACCGTAAAAAGGGCTATTACCTAGCGGAAGTCACCTATCATGTGGAGGAGCGCCCCAACACGGCGTCAGCTATCCTTGTATTCGACGTCAAGGAAGGCAACAAGCTGTATATCAAGGAAGTTTCCATCGACGGGCTTGAAACAATCCGCGAGAAGGACATAAAAAAAGACCTCGCCCTAAAAGAACGGGGGATGTTCTCCTTCTTTACCAAAACCGGCGTGCTCCGCGATGAATACATTGAGCGCGACACCTCAGCTATCACCGCGTACGGACTCAACCACGGATACACGGATATGCAAGTTGCCGCTCCGGACATTTCTTATGAAGAAGACGGTATTGTTATTAAATTCCATGTCAAGGAAGGCAAGCAGTATCAAATTGGGGAAATTTTTTTCGGCGGGGATTTGATCGACACCTCAGACCGCCTAATGGAAATCATCCAGATTGACACGCACAAGGAAAAAGAAGGCTATTTCGCTCTCAACATCATGCAGGACGACATTAAACGGCTAACAGACTTCTACGCGGACTACGGCTACGCCTTTGCGTCCGTTATACCTCAGACGAAACTCAGCGAAGACGGAGAGCACATTGATATCCGCTATCAAATTGACAAGAAGCAAAAAGTCTACATCCGTCGCGTCAAAACTGAGGGCAACACCCGCACTCGAGATAACGTTATTCTGCGCGAAATGCGGCTTGGCGACGGCGACCTGCTTGACGGCGCCAAGATCCGCCGATCCAACGAACGGCTCACTCGTCTCCGCTACTTCTCCGCTATCGACACTGCCCTTGAACCTACAAACAACCCGGAACAAGTTGACCTGAATGTACGCGTTAAGGAAGATCAGACCGGCAGCGTCATGGGCGGCGTGGGCTATTCCTCCTACAATAAATTCGGCGTCACCGCGAGCATAGAAGAGCGCAACCTCTTCGGCAAGGGTTACAATCTTAGTCTAACCGGCTTTACCTCAGCCCGTAGCACATCCCTTGACCTGTCCTTCATCAACCCCCGCCTCTACGATTCCGATTTCGGCTTAGGTTGGGATGCCTACATCATCCGCCAGGAATGGGATGACTTTAACAAGAGAACCATCGGCAGCACTATCCATATCACCTATCCCATCGGGGAATACACCTCCGTTGGCGTGGGATACCGCTTGGACCGCTACTCTCTCTACAACATTCCTGAAACGGCTTCCCGTGCGTACAAGGAATACGAAGGCGACAACCTTTCCAGTGTGGCCAGCGCCCGTATCGTCTATGATTCTACAGACAGCAAGCAGATGCCTTCCAAGGGCTTTATTTTCCGTTCATTCACGGAATACGGCGGCGGGGGACTCGGCGGCAATGACGACTTCATCAAGCCTCTTATCGAGATGCAGGGATTTTATTCCATCTTCAGTAACAACCATATTTTCCACTGGAAAGGCCGCCTGGGCGGCGTATACAAGAACACCAATAAGCCCGTACCTGTTTTCGACCGCTTCTTCATCGGCGGTATCGACAGCATCCGTGGCTATGATTACGAAGATCTTTCTCCGCGAGATCCTGTGTATGGGGATGAAATCGGCGGAGACAGAATGGGCTTCCTAAACCTTGAATACATCTGGACCATTGAGCCAGAGCTTGGAGTTGCTCTCGTGCCTTTCTTTGATGTGGGCTTCCAGAACGATTCTGAGCAAAGCAAAACTTTCAGCAACTACAAGCGGTCAGTCGGGCTTGAACTGCGCTGGCGGTCTCCCATGGGCGATCTTCGCTTTGCCTACGGCTACCCATTGAACAAAAGCGTGCGGGGCGAAAAGCTAAACGGACGGTTTGAGTTCTCTATGGGCCAGAATTTCTAATGCTACCGCACGCCGGAGGGGGACACCTCCGGCGTGCTTGCATCAGACTCAGCGCGGCCCTAGGCACCGCATTTCCCGCAAGACTCCCGCGCAGCCATCAACACCACGTTCATTCCAGCGCCTTCTTGCGTTATTCCTAAAACGCCAACGCATAAAAAGCAGAACCGTTCTCCTTCAATCTCCAACCGGCAGCATCATGCGCTTACGTTTATTTCTTTTACTTTTGCTCTGCCTCTTTGCCGTTATGAACGGTTCGCGGGCAAGCCATGCCGCCGCCGCTCCTACACAGGAGCAAATCTTCACTTCAGCCTGCTCCCGTCTCACTGCATTGGAACGCAATCCGGGCCTCGCGAAATTCAGAGACCGCTGGATGCTTCCCATCAAACAGCTCGATACCCTTTACGAGCAAAGTTCCAATTCCCCGCTGAGTCCGGATATTCTGTTTCACTCTGCAAGAGGGTATAAGGGACTTTTCGGGGCCTCCCACCGCAAAGACGATGCTGACCAGGCCGTGCAGCGGTTCCTCCGCCTGGCCGCCGACTCCCCAGCCCATCCTAAAGCTGCCGATGCCCTCCTTTCTGCGGCTCTCCTGAAGACTTCCGTTTTTAAAGACCACGCGGACGCCCGCAAGCTCCTTGATCAAATTCAAAAACAATATCCCGGCAGCGACGCGGCTAAGAACGCCGCAAAACTCCTGGCGCAGCTTCCCGCCGGCGATGATGTCCCCTTTCCAGAAAAAACAACTCCTCCACCGGCTAATGATGACGCGGAAGGCCTGAAGGTTACCGCTATCTCCTGGTCCTCGCGCCCGACATCCGCCCACTTCATAATCACCTTGTCAACGCAGACGCCTTGGGCGGTCTTTTCGCAAAAAAAATCTGCAAAAAGCGACCAGCCGGCGCGCCTAGTCATCGAACTGCCAGAAACCATGCCCGCCCAGAAGCTCCCGCAGGGCACGCGCTGCGGACACGGTATTTTCAGGCGCATGCAAGTCAGTCTCAATGCCGCAGGAACAACCCGCATCATCTTGGATTTTTCTGATTTCAAAAGCTTTTCTGTCACTGAAAAGGGCAATACCCTTATCGTCACTGTTTTAAACAAGCTCCAGGGGACTGCGTACGCTGTTCCGATTGGTAAAAGCCTAGGTTCCGGCGGAAGGACCGATCCTCGCCCCGTAAGCTCCGCAGACGACCTTGCCAAGCAGCCAAGCCTTCCTGTAAAAATGATTGTGCTCGATGCCGGCCATGGAGGAAACGATGGCGGAACCGCCCATTTTGATCTTGTCGAAAAGAACATCACGCTTGACATGACGCAGCGCATTGCCAGATACCTGCAGCGGGCTGGATTCAAGATACATTTTACTCGCGATAGAGACACGCGCGTTGAGCTTGAAGAGCGCGTTCGCATCGCCAACAGGGTCAATGCGGACCTTTTTGTTTCCATTCACGTCAATGCAAACCAGAGGGAAGCCTGCTCAGGCTTTGAGTCCTACTACCTCAACTATTCCAGCAGCAGATCCAGCTCCCGCCTTGCCAGTACGGAAAATAACGCTTCAGGGCGCAATGAAAACGAATTGCGCAGCCTCATCAAAGGCGTTGCTGTCAAATCCAGGACACACAAATCCCGCCTTCTAGCCCACAGCATTCAGTCCGTGACGCTCAGCTACGTTAAGTCTCAGCGCTACCCTCTGCGCAACGGCGGCGTCCGATCCGCTCCGTTTTGGGTGCTGGTGGGCACAAAAATGCCAGCTGTTCTGATCGAAGTTGGCTATTGCACCAACCCCGATGAAGCCAAGAAACTTGAAAGCAAACAGTATCGGGAAGTGCTCGCCCGCGGCATTGCCGAAGGCATTACAAACTATGTGAAAAAACCTTACGGGACCTAACAGCGCGGATCCGGTTAAGGCGGCGACTTCAGCCCTTGCAGATATCCGCGAAAAAACCATTTACGGCTTTGGCCAAATCTTCCGGCTTCAGGATAAACTGCAGCCCTCTCTTCCCTGCGGAAACATAAATACGCTTGTACAGCTGGGCTGTTTCATGAATAACCACGGGATATGCTTTTTTCCCGCCAACAGGGGAACACCCTCCGCGCAAGTATCCGGTCAATGGCTGAACTTCTTTTAATGGAACCATTTCCGCGCTCTTATTGCCCGTTACGGCTGCCACCCGCTTTAAATCAAGTTCAGCTGCGGCCGGGATGCAGGCCATCCATATGCCGCCGGGCGTTGTACGCACCACTAGGGTTTTAAATACGGATTCCGGATCCGCATTAAGTTCATGTGCGGCCCGTACGGCGGAAAGGTCCTCTATATCCGGGGTAAATTCGGCCAGCTCATACAAAATGCCAAGGCTATGCAGTACTCGGGCCGCGTTTGTTTTCTTTACCGGCATTACAAATTCCCTTTGCCCCAATATGACCTCGCGGCGCCATACAGAATCGGCAGCAGGGATACGGCAACGATTCCATAAACCATCAGACTGAAATGCGCCTTGATCCACGGAATATTCCCCAAAAAGTATCCAGCGGAGACCAATAAGCTTACCCACATCGCCGCACCGCTGACATTAAAAGCAAAGAAACGCATGGGAGGCATCAGGGCAATGCCGGCCACAAACGGCGCGAACGTCCGCACTACGGGAACAAAACGAGCCAGAATAATGGCTTTGCCACCATGTAAATTATAAAAAGCATGCGCCTTCA
>CAYWQK010000016.1:0-22376 GCA_964460575.1 uncultured Desulfovibrionaceae bacterium
AGCAAGTTACCACCCGCCGCGCATACCGGACATCGCGCAACCCAAAACAACCGCCTTGTCCGAAGCCGGACGCTCTGCTTGCGCCTTGCCATTCTCCATGCCCAAAAGACTGCGTTTCTGCTGCGGAATCCTTGAGATCGAGTCTTTTTTGGCCTCATTAGAGAGGGAAAAGGCCTCTGCCTTGCTGAAGGCTTCAACACTGCCGGTCGGCTATTCCGCATCTAGCTGTGGTTTCGCATCCCCCCTGCCGGACACCGCCATACCCCAAAACTTGACCGTTGCTTTCTTCACGCATATAGTCCAACAAGTTTTAACATGTGATCCGTTTTCCTGCCGCATACCTTCTGTTTCCTGCATATGGATCCCTGAAGTAGTTGCAGAAGCGGATTCTATTTTTTTCGTTCTAACCCCGTTTTTTTGAAAAATGCTTTTCTCCGACGTTATCACTAGCATCGAACGCACGGCTCCCCTGCACATTGCCGCTTCATGGGACCATTCCGGTATCCAGGTGGCGGCAACGCGCCGAGAAATTTTCAGCCTTGCCCTGTGTCTTGATCCCATGCCTACCTCCATTGCCACAGCTCTTGACCTTGGGGCGGACATGATTTTAAGCCACCATCCGCTTGCCATGTCGCCCAGATTTACAGATCGGGAAGACAGCTATACAGCAGCCCTGCGCCTGCTTTTCAAGGCGGATGTTCCCTTGTATGCGGCGCACACCTCCCTTGACGCTAATCCCCGAGGTCCCTCAGGATGGCTGGCTAGGGCTCTCAACATGCAGGATGCCTGCATTCTTGAACCCACCGGAACCATACAAAATGCTGACGGCACGACTTTGGAATGCGGCTTTGGACTGCTGGGCACTTTGCCTGAGCCTCTTACGCTGAAAAAGGCACTTGAATTAATCAATCCCGCTGTACCGCGCCTCATTGGCGCACAGCCTAAAGATGTGCATGCCCTGTGCGTTGCCGTCTGCCCTGGCTCCGGAGGCTCGCTTGCGGCGCTTGCGGCGCAAGATGGGGCTGAACTTTTCATTACCGGAGACATCAAGTATCACGACGCCCTTCTTTTGCCTCTGCCCGTTCTGGACGTGGGGCATTTTTCTCTTGAAGAACACATGATGCGCCTTTTCGCGCAGCAGCTTCAGAAAGAGTTGCCGGATCTCGCTGTTTCTTTTATACCATCTGAAGACCCTTTCAGGCTGTGCCAACGTTCCTAACGTACGGAGTAAACTGTTATGAGCCTTTATCTTGAACAAATCCGTCAGCTTGTCCTGCTTCAGGGAGTGGATGACGAAATGCTTACCGTTAAAGAAGAGCTTGCCGAAGCGCCTCGCGCGGTGGAAAAACTGGAGAAAGACTTTGCCGCTGCCGAAGCTCTGAAATCCCGTATTGAAGAAAAACTGGCCCACCTTGTGGAGCAAGACAAACGCATTACTGAAGAAATCAGAGAAGATAACGACCGCATCCACAAAAGCAAAAATAAGCTAATGCAAGTGGCCAATTCCCGTGAATACCAGGCCATGTCCCGCGAAATGGATAATATGGAAAAAAACGTCCATTCACGTGAGGAAGAACTCAATGTGATCCGCGATGAAATCAAAATCCAAACAGCTGCAAAAGAAGACGCCGAGACAAGCTGGATCAGCTTGAAAGAACGCCTTGAAGCCGTCCGATCCGGACTGCAGACCCGTCTGGAGGACATGCGTAGCCGCCTAGCAAGCCTGGAAGAACAGCATAGCACCATTGGCGCCTCCGTACCCAAGCCTGTGCTTGACCGCTACGAATTTATCCGCAGCCGCCTCGAGCATCCGGTTATTGTTTCCGTCAGCGACGGCATTTGCAATGGCTGCCATATCGCTATTCCCCCGCAGGCCTTCATCGATCTCCAAAGCGGACAGAAAATCCTCAACTGTCCTAACTGTCAGCGCCTCATTTACTGGAGCGAACATTTTAAAGAAAAGAAGGCTGAGGACGAAAACGGAGAATAACCGTAAAATTTCGGGAGTCGAACGGGCTGTCGCCGCGCCGCACGGCGGGGAGGAAAGTCCGGGCTTCGCAGGGCAAAACGCTGGGTAACGCCCAGAGAGAGCGATCTCTGGAAAGCGCAACAGAAAGCAAACCGCCAGCGGCTTCCGCAGCTGGTAAGGGTGAAAGGGTGGAGTAAGAGCCCACCGGTCGCCGTAGCGATACGGCGAGCCAGGCAAACCCCGTTTGAAGCAAAACCAAATAGGGAAGCGGGCTGGCCCGGCCAACGCTTCCGGGTAGGTTGCTTGAGCCGTTGGGCAACCGGCGGCCTAGATGAATGACAGCCACCCGCAAGGGTACAGAACCCGGCTTATAGCTCGGCTCCCGCCTACGGGAAGGCTTTTGCCTTCCCGTTTTTCTATTGTCAATGCGCTCTCTCTGTGTCTCATCACGCATTCTGTGCCGCCCCGCTGCGTGTTCCATTTCACTATTAACAAAATAGAAACAAAAAAAACAGACCGAAAGCGCTTGCCTTTGGCCTGTGTTAAAAAAAGTCCCAGAATCCGACCAAGCGCGAACGCTGGCTCACTTAATGCCCAGCAGTACATCGCTCAGCGGGAGCTTGGGCACATAATGCACCTGCTTTTCATCCCGCCAGTACTTCAGACTGCCATCTGCGGGCACCGACGCAATGCGCCGCTCTTCTACCGGCTTGCCCAGTGAAATGACAAGCGCGGGCTCCACGCCTTCGGGCAGTTCCAGCAGACGCGCAACTTTTTCGGCATTGAAAGAAAGCATCATACAGGCCGCAAGTCCCAAGCTTTGCGCCGCAAGCTGGATAGTCTGCCCCGCTATACCCATATCAATCAGCACGTTTTTCTTACTGGCGCTATCCACGCACATGACAAGGTACCCTCCGGGCCGCTCGCCTTCTCTAGGCCCTTTCCATTCCGGCAAGGCAGCGGCCCAGCCTAGGCATGGAAAAAGCGCTGCGCGGGCCTCCACCGATTTTACGCCCATATAACGCAGCATCTGCTGATTACGAACGCTGGGGGTTACTCGGGCGCAGTTTACCAGCCAGGCAAGGCACTCTTCAGAAAGTTCCGCCGTTTCATCAAAACGGCGACAGGTCCTCGCGTCTTTTACAAGTTCCAGAAAATCCATTCTTTTTTCCTCTTCAAGCGTTTCTTGGTGCGTCTAGCGTACCCTATCACCGCACTAAAGAAAAGCCTCGCTTGCCTCATGCCTCCATGTGCGCTATCATTTTCTTTTCATTCCAATGCTGAAGGACACACACCCGCATGAAATACCTCGGTATCGACTATGGCACCAAACGCACTGGCCTCGCTGTGAGCGATCCTGAAGAACGTTTTGCCTTCCCCCGTGTGACACTTCTCATGACAACACGTGAAGTTTTTTTCGCCAATCTTCTTGAATTTATCGCAAAAGAAAACATAGAAGGCATTGTGATAGGGCTTCCTCTGCTTGTTGACGGTTCGGAACAGCTCACCACACGCCAGGCTAGGCATTTTGCGGAACGCTTAAAACGCCGTACAGACAAACCTATTTTTTGGATGGAAGAAACTCTTAGCTCTTTTGAGGCGGAAGAAGACCTTAGGCAAGCAGGCCACACGGCCCCCAGAGACCGCGCGCTTATTGACAAACAGGCCGCAGCCCGCATCCTTCAGTCCTTTCTCAATCAGCCGGCAGAAAAACGCAGGCCGGCATAACAGGAAGCAAAGATGTCCCTCCCCTTTGCCAATCGGCCAATCCTTCATAACCTGCTTATTTTTTTATTCGCCATCTGTCTCTGTATATTTGGAGCCGCAGGATGGATCGGCTTCACAGCCTATACGTTCCTGCATGTCCCTCCCGCGCAGCCGGGGGAGAACACAGAAATCGTTATTTTTCCAAACACAAGCGTCAAGGAACTTTCCGAACAGCTTGAAAAGAAACATGCCGTCACCAATGCCGACTATTTCCTGCTTCTCGTACGTTTTAAGCAGGTAGACAAACGCTTTAAGAGCGGACGCTACCTTGTTCATACAGGCTGGACGCCGGACCGGGTGCTCAGCCAACTTATCAACGGCAAACCCTACCTTGATCGCATTACCCTTCCTGAGGGCTTGCCATGGTGGGAAATTGGCAAACTGCTGGAAAAAAAAGGCTACGTGCGCTTTGAGGATTTCCGTGCCGTGATCCATGACCCGGAAAATCTGCGCTACTGGGGCATTCCCTTTACTTCCGCAGAAGGTTTCCTTTACCCTGATACATACCTCATTATGCGTCCGCTGGAGTGCAATACGGCCACAGCCAAAGTCATAGCAAGCCGCCTTATTGATACTTTCTGGCGCAAAACGGCCCACATCTGGCCAGATGGAAAACGCCCTGGCACCAAAAACGCCGAACTTGTGCGCCGGATCGTGACCCTGGCCTCCATAGTGGAAAAGGAAACATCCGTACCCGAAGAATGGGCAAGGGTGGCGGGCGTGTATGCCAACCGCATCCAAAAAGGCATGCTGCTCCAGGCCGATCCGACGATTATTTACGGTATTGGACCTTCCTTTAAGCCTCCTATTCTGCGCAGCCAATTAGAAAACGCGGCCAACCCGTATAATACCTACAAGAATCCCGGACTGCCTCCTGGCCCTATTTGCTCTCCAGGAATCCGCTCCATTGAAGCAGCAGCAGCCCCTGAACACCATAGCTACCTTTTCTTTGTAGCCAGCGGCAATGGCGGGGGACATACCTTCAGCACCACGCTTGAAGAACACAACCGCGCAGTGCAGGTCTACCGTGCGCTCCAGCGCTGACGCTAGGTAAAAAAGGTGACAGCACTAAAGCCTCTGCCGGTATTCTTGCCGAAGCTTTTGCCATCAATCTGAAAACCCGAAATGCTATAAATCGCTTTCTTGAAAAAAGACGGAGCCCTTCCTAGGATCACGCCCCGCCTCGCTCGGTGCAGAACCCTCTATGCCTGAGAGCCAATTCTCAAGATAACGGGAAAAAGCGGCAAGCCCCTCGCCTGTAAGCGCGGAAAGTGGGAATGCCTCCGGCCAGCGGATCCGCAGAGCTTCCCGATGGAGCGTTTCTTCTCCAGAATCAGATTTACAGGAAGGCACGGCATCCCACTTGTTCAGCACCATTACCCGAGGGATCTCCTGCAGACCCATATCCGCCAAAATAGCTTCCACAGCTTCCAGCTGCTCCTCCATTTCAGGGTGCGACGCATCCAGCACGTGCACAAGCAAATCCGCGGACTGGAGCTCTTCCAGCGTAGCCTTGAATGCCTCCATCAATTCCTTCGGTAGGCTGCGTATAAAGCCCACTGTATCCGCCAAAACCAGCTCATGCTCGTGAGGAAAACGCAGGCGCCGCGTTGTAGGATCAAGGGTCGCGAAAAGCTTATTTTCAGCAAGCACATCAGAACGGGTCAAGGCATTAAGCAAGGTTGACTTGCCCGAATTGGTATAGCCAACAAGCGCCACCATAGGTACACCCTGCCTAGCCCGCCTCTCCCGCACAAAGGCGCGCTGACGGCCCAGCGCTTCAAGCTCACGGCGGAGACGTGTCATGCGCTCACGGATACGCCTACGGTCCGTTTCTATCTTTGTCTCGCCTGGTCCGCGCCCACCAATACCACCCATCAGCCTGTCCATGGCGCGGTTGCGCCCAACCAGGCGCGGCAGAGTATACTTCATTTGAGCAAGCTCCACCTGCAAGCGGCCGGCCCTAGTTCGCGCATGCGTTGCAAAAATATCCAGTATCAATTGTGTGCGGTCCAGCACCTTGCGTTCGGTCAATTCCGTAAGGCTGGTCAACTGCGCCGGTGTGAGCTCTCCATCAAAAACAATCATGCCTGCCTGCCCTTGCAGTGCCAGCACTTCCAGTTCCGCTAGCTTTCCCTTGCCAAGAATATGCCGCGGATGCACCGATGGCACCCGCTGCACGAGCGTGCCCACAACAACCACTCCAGCGGTGCGCGCGAGTTCGCTAAGCTCCGCTAAATGGCGTTCCTGCACAGATCTGGATTCCGGTGAAACAGAAATCAGGACAGCGCGGGGGACGGAATCGTCAAGGGGCGTCCCAGATGCATCGGAGAGAATACGGCTACTCTCTTCCTCCAGTGATTCCGCTTCCGCCGTGAAATCGATGTCTACGTGCTCCCAAGAAATAGCTTGATGTACACTATAGGGAGGATCTCCGCCTGCGGGAAGAAGATGTGCGCTTTGAAAACTCACGGGATCGCCCCAGTCGTTCACAGTGAGCACACCGATGCTGTCAAGCCGGAGGAAAAGGAGATCCATCAGATCCTCCTGCGTCAAAAGCTCCTGCGTAAGATGCGTATGCAGCAGCCTTACACCCCTCAAGCGACCGGCACCCGTGCGCGCACGTGAAAGGATGGGGATGAGGATGCCGCTTGGCTCTCCTAGGATGACACTTTCCACCCTACCCTGCCTGTCAATCAGCAGGCCGATTTGACGCCCTAAAGCGCGTGACAGTGCGCACAGTTCCCGCGCCTGTTCATGCGAATAACCACCCACTGTCAAATAGCGGCGTTGCCCAAGGCGTGAAAGCGCTCGGACCTGACTTTGCTTTAAATGCGAAATATTGCCGATTGGTTGAATAGCGATATGCGAACTCCTTGCCACTCGCGAGACACGCGAGGAAGGTAAGTGACGGCTCTCTGCCTAAAATGGCCATAGAAGCTGGCCTTGCATCAAAAAAGCGAACCAGCCGCTTGAGCCGATTCGCTTTTATAGGTTTTCCGCATGGAGGAACCCGAATTTGGCGTGGCGCCTTACGCGCCGGAATCAATCGCTTCTAGGATTACTCGGCGACCTTTTCGGCTGTTTCCGCAGACTTTTCGGCCTTGATCAATTCCATAATTGCCATAGGGGCACAGTCACCCTTGCGCGGTAAAGCCAGACGGGTAATCCGCGTGTAGCCGCCGGGAACGCCGGCAAACTGAGGCGCGATCTCGTCAAACAGCTTCTTGACTATAGCATGGTCGCCAAGCGTCCGGTATGCCAAGCGGCGCGCATGCAAATCATTGCGCAGGGCAAGCGTGATCAGAGGTTCCACCGTCCGGCGGAGTTCCTTGGCCTTGACTTCCGTTGTGCGGATGGTCCCGTACGTTAGAAGCGCCTTGGTCATGTTGCAGAACAACGCCTTACGATGGGACGGCGTTCTGCCAAGCTTCTTGCCGGAATTGTTATGCCTCATTGTGCTGTTTCCTCTTCCATTCCTGGTATTTCTTGTCAAAACCATCGATCTTCATGCCGAAATCCAGTCCCATTTGGGTAAGGAGAGCATGAATCTCATCCAGCGATTTCTTGCCGAAGTTCTTGGTTTTGAGCATATCAGCTTCTGTGCGCTGCACCAAATCGCCAACAGTGACGATATTTGCGCTACGCAGACAGTTTGTGGCTCGCACGGACAGTTCAAGCTCATCAATATTTTTGAAAAGATTGTCGTTGATTTCCGTGTTGCCGCCGCTGCCGGAACCACTTTCGCCGCCGATCACGTCATCAAAATTGATGAAGACGGAAATCTGTTCCTTGATGATTTTTGCACTGTAGGCGATGGCATCCTCAGGACGCACGGAGCCGTCAGTCCAAACCTCAAGGATCAGCCGGTCGTAGTTGGTCATCTGGCCCACGCGGGCCTGTTCGATCACGTACGAAACCTTACGGACAGGCGAGAAGCTCGAATCCAGTTTAATAAGGCCGATCTCATCGGAAAGGCCTTCATGCATGTCGGCGGGAACATAACCTTTGCCCATGCGCACTTCAAATTCCATGGACAGCTCCACATCCTCGGTGAGGGTGGCAATGAGCTGTTCAGGGTTGAGCACTTCTACATGCTGATTGGCAACGATATCCGCGGCAGTGACCGTTCCCTTGCGGGAAACGTGCAACGCCAAACGCTGCGGCTCGTCAGTATCCATCGCAAGGCGGACCTGTTTGATGTTCAGGATAATATCCGTCACATCTTCAAGCACACCGGGAATGGTGGTAAACTCATGCTGCACTCCGTCAATCTTTACAGCGACAAAGGCCGCACCTTGAAGAGAGGAAAGCAGCACGCGACGCAGCGCGTTCCCAATCGTAATGCCATATCCGCGTTCCAAAGGTTCCGCCACGAACTTGCCGTACAGGGGGTTGACGGTTTCGGCATCGCACACGATCTGTTCGGGACGGACGAGCTGTGCCCAGTTTCTCGAATTGATAAGCCTGTTGCCTTGACTAACGAGCATGGATGCCCCCGCTTATTTGGAGTAAAGCTCAACGATAAGGTGCTCACTGATCGGGAACTGAATATCGTCACGCTGCGGCAGGGCTTTGATCAGGCCCTTGAAATTGGAGGCGTCAATCTCAAGCCAAGCAGGGCATCCACGATGGGCAACAGTTTGCTCAACATCGGCTAGGATGGCGATGCTACGGCTCTTTTCAGGCACTTCTATCGAATCGCCGACTTTCACGAGAAGCGAGGGGATTGTCACCTTACAGCCGTTCAGCGTAAAGATGCCATGACGTACAAGCTGACGGGCCTGGCTACGGGAATTCGCAAAGCCAAGGCGGTACACGACATTATCAAGACGGCGTTCAAGGAAGGCAAGCAGATTCGCACCGGTTACGCCCTTGGCCATTTCAGCGCGGACGT
Organism: uncultured Desulfovibrionaceae bacterium; assembly: GCA_964460575.1. Lineage (GTDB taxonomy): Bacteria > Desulfobacterota > Desulfovibrionia > Desulfovibrionales > Desulfovibrionaceae > Avidesulfovibrio. The sequence continues at coordinate 8,634 of CAYWQK010000016.1, forward strand.
AATATTCGTGAAACTGTTTTTCCAGAACGCCATAAACGCGACGGACCTTCTGCTTTTCACGCAGCTGTGTCGCGTAGTCAGACAGTTTCTTGCGCGCGCGGCCATGCTGACCAGGCGCATAAGGACGCCGGTTTTCTGAAACAGCGCACTTTTCGGAATAGCAGCGGTCACCCTTCAGAAAGAGCTTCGTGCCCTCCCGACGACACAAACGACATTTGGCGTTATTATATTTAGCCAAGACTAGTTCCTCCTGAGGCCGTCGCTAGACACGACGCCGCTTGGGCGGACGGCAACCGTTATGGGGAATGGGCGTAATATCGCGAATGAAGGCAACCTTAAAGCCGGCGGCGTTGATGGCGCGCAGCGCCGCTTCACGGCCGGACCCAGGGCCTTTTACATACACACCAACGGTGCGCATGCCGTTATCCTGAGCACGGCGGGCAGCCTGCTCGGCAGCCACCTGAGCGGCAAAAGGCGTAGACTTACGCGAGCCTTTGAAACCGCTCTGACCGGAGGAAGCCCAGCTAACGGCATTCCCGCGGGTATCGGTAAAGGTGATAATGGTATTATTGAAAGTAGCGAGCACGTGAGCTACACCCACAGGCACGTTCTTCTTTTCTCTCTTCTTTGCGGCACGTTTTGCTCTTGCCATTGCGTTTCTTCCGTTAAGTCAACGTTATGCGTGGATGTCCGCACGCTTTTCTGTCCGCATACGGACTTTCCATGCCCCGGAAGGGCCTATTTCTTCTTGCCTACAGCGCCGCGACGGGGTCCCTTGCGGGTACGCGCGTTGGTGTGGGTGCGCTGCCCATTCACGGGGAGACCCTTGCGATGGCGGAGCCCGCGATAGCAGCCGATATCCATAAGGCGCTTTATATTTGCGCTTACCTCACGGCGGAGGTCGCCTTCCACTTTGTGATGTAATTCGATTTCCTTGCGGATTTCGTTTATTTCCTCAGCGGAAAGGTCGTCGATGCCGCGAGTCCATTCTATGCCGGTTGCACCAAGAATCTCTAGGGCAGTAGCACGGCCAATACCATAAATGTACGTTAGCGCAATATCAGCGCGTTTACCACGAGGCAGGTCAACACCAGCTATTCTGGCCACGGTTTTTCTCCTGAGAAGCTAGCCCTGGCGCTGTTTGTGCCGGGGGTTTTCACAGATAACCCTTAACACTCCCCGACGGCGAATCACTTTGCACTTCGGGCAGATTTTTTTCACGGATGGTCTGACTTTCATGACGCATCTCCCAAGGATTTGATTCGGATCGCCCTCCCATATGGGAGTACCAACCCCGAAACTCAAATCTTTAGCCCCATTGGGACGTTCTGTCAAATGCGTGCCCTATAGGCGGTCCAAAATTTGGGGACCGCCTGGCAGAATGGCAACGCAATGCTCACAATGGGCGGCAAGGCTTCTGTCCTTTGTCTTGGCCGTCCACTTGTCTTCCATGACTTCCACTTCAGCAGTACCAACAGCGATCATAGGTTCAATGCATAGCACCATCCCCGCCTTAAGCGGCAACGAGAAGTTGGGTGCAGGCATAAAGTTCGGGACTTCCGGTTTTTCATGGGGAGAGGACCCAATGCCGTGCCCGACATACTTTCTGATCACATAGTACCCTGCGCCTTCCGCATGCCGCTGAACCGTGCGCGCGATATCGGCAAGATCCCTGCCCTGCCTGGCCTCTGGAACGGCCAACGCAAGGCATTCCTCCGTGATGCGGACAAGACGTTCCGCTTCCGGAGAAATTGCACCGACAGGAAAAGTACGCGCTGCGTCGCCATAGAATCCCTGGTAGACAACCCCCACGTCGAAGGTAACGATATCACCCTCCCGAAGGATTCTTTCACTGGGGAAACCGTGAACAATTTCATCGTTCACCGAGCAGCATAGGGCGTACGGAAAACCGTACAGTCCCTCGAAGGCTGGTTTTACTTTGAATTCGCGGCACATATTCTGGACTATTTCCTCATAGTAGAGGGTGGGGAGACCGGGACGCACCTGCTTCCCTAATTCGTCCAGAATACATGCCACCATGCGGTTGGCTTCGCGAAGAAGGCCAATCTCCCTTTCGTTTTTTAGGAAGACGCCGCGGAACTTCTTCATTGAAACTACGCCCGTCCCTTTACGCGGGTCTTGCCCATCAGGCCCTCGTACTGCCGCGAAATGAGGTAAGACTCAATCTGCGACATAAAGTCCATCGCCACGCCAACCATGATCAAAATACTTGTTCCCCCGAAGTAGAAAGGCACATTGAACTGGCTGATGAGAAACATGGGCAGGACAGAAATTACAGATATATACACGCCGCCCCATAGGGTTAGACGCGACAACACGCCGTCAAGATATTCAGCGGTCCGCTCACCGGGGCGTATCCCCGGAACGAAGCCACCGCTCTTCTTCAAGTTTTCTGAAACGTCCTTTGTGTCAAACACGATAGCCGTGTAGAAATAGCAGAAGAAGAAAATCAGTGCGACGAAGATTAGGTTATAGCCAACGGTCGATGGCGCAAACCACGCCGAAACCCTCTTCAGCCAGTCAGCTGTTGAAAGATTCGCCAGCGTCGCCGGAAAAAGAAGAAGGCTCGAAGCGAAAATCGGCGGAATAACACCGGCCGTATTCACGCGGAGCGGCAAATGCGTCGTCTGTCCGCCATACAGCTTGCGCCCTATCTGACGCTTGGCATACTGGATGGGCACACGGCGCTGCGCACGCTCTACAAACACAATGCCGACAGTGACAGCAAGCATGAACAGCAGCAGGAGGATTGCGACAAAAATACTCATGTCACCCGCCTTGATAAGCTGCAGCGAATGCAGAAAAGCGCCCGGGATCCCGACGATAATACCGGAAAAGATAATGAGCGAGATCCCGTTGCCGATGCCACGTTCTGTAATTTGCTCGCCGAGCCACATGATACATATGGTCCCGGCCGTTAGCGTCAACATGGTCACAAGACGGAATGTCCAGCCTGGCTGAAGAACGACGGGATCATTCATCGGACTGTGCATGGATTCTAAGCCAATGGCAATGCCCAATCCCTGCAGCAGGGTAATGAGCACCGTCCCATAACGGGTATATTGGGTAATCTTGCGCCGCCCAGCCTGACCCTCTTCCCTCGCCATCCGCTTGAGTTCAGGACTTATCACCTGAAGAAGCTGAATGATGATGGAGGAAGAAATGTACGGCATGACGCCCAGCGCAAAAACGGAAACGTTTTTGAGTCCGCCGCCGGAAAACATGTCAAACAGGCCAAACAGTGTTCCCGCTGCACTCTCAAAAAAGTGGGCGAGGGCCGATGCGTCGATACCAGGCACAGGGATATGCACCCCCAGACGGTAACAACACAGCAGCCCAAGCGTCCAAAGAAGTTTGGAGGTCAGCTCAGGGGAGCGGGCAATATTGGCAGCACCACCTAACGCCACAGGTCACCTACCCTTCTACAGCAACGGATTCCAGTTCCTTGGCCTCGCCGCCAGCAGCTTGAAGCTTTTCCACAGCGGAACGACTGAACTTGTGAGCCTCTACTTTCAGTGCAACAGAAAGATCGCCTTGGGCGAGCACCTTGACGGGAGAGCCGTAGGGAGCGAGCCCGCGGGCGTAGATATCGTCAAGGGAAATCTCCTGCTTGCCTTCAAAGGCTTCGGTCAGCCGAGCAAGGTTTATCACGCTATAGGTTACTTTGAACGGATAATTCTTAAACCCGCGCTTGGGTAGGCGGCGGGGAAGAGGCATCTGACCGCCCTCGAAACCGGGGCGGACACCGCCACCAGCGCGGGCGTTCTGACCCTTGTTGCCTTTGCCGGAAGTACAACCCAAACCCGAACCCGAGCCGCGGCCAACGCGCTTGCGGCTCTTTTTTTCCTCGGGGAAGGGATAAATTTCATGCAAGTTCATTACTTGGCAACCTCTACGACAAGATGCGAAACCTTGGCGATCATGCCGCGGACAGCGGCGTTATCGGGAAGAGTCTTGACCATTTCGCGGTGGCGCAGTCCCAAGGCATCCAGAATGCGCTTCTGGGCAGGGGTGCAGCCAATCCGGCTCTTCACCACTTTAACTGTGATTTCGGACATGGCGTTACTTCCTCGGAGCTTCCAGTTTCTTGCTGCGAACTTCGCTCACGGCATCAGCGCTGCGCAGAGCGGTCAGCCCTTCAATGGTGGCACGCAGTACATTGTGCGGGTTGTTTGTACCGATGGCTTTCGTCAGCACGTCGGTCACACCCACAGCTTCCATCACCGCGCGCACGGCACCGCCGGCGATAATGCCGGTACCGCGGGAAGCCGGCTTCAGCATAACGCGGCCTGCACCGAACTCGCCAAGAATCTCATATGGCAACGTGCCTTCAACAAGAGGAATCTTCACCATCGTCTTACGGGCGCGTTCCGTAGCTTTACGCAGGGCTTCAGGCACTTCCTGAGCCTTGCCGAGACCAAAACCGACGCTGCCATTGCCATCTCCAACAACCACAAGGGCGCTGAAGCTGAAGCGGCGGCCGCCTTTCACGACCTTAGCAACCCGGTTTAGGGAGACAATCTTCTCGATGAACCCCAGTTCGTTCTGTTCCATAACAGTAGCTTCCTTTCCGGGTTAAAACTCAAGGCCCCCTTCGCGGGCCCCGTCGGCCACGGCTTTGATCTTGCCGTGGTAAAGATAACCGTTACGATCAAAGACCACGCGGGAGATATTCTTCTCCTTAGCGAGGCGAGCAATCTCCTTGCCGACCAGTTCTGCACCAATCTTATTGCAACGCACAGCTTCGCCGCTCTTTGAAAGACTCAGCGTAGAGGCAGACGCCAGCGTAACATGCGCAGTATCGTCAACTACCTGTGCATACATGTGCGTATTGGAGCGGAACACCACCAGACGGGGGCGCTCGCTGGTGCCGGAAATCTTCTTGCGGATGCGGATCTTCCGGCGCTGCCTGGCTTCATTTTTTGTCATTGTGCTCATGATGCGCCCCGCTTATTTCGCAGACTTGCCGGACTTACCGGCCTTGCGGCGAATAACTTCAGTTTCGTACTTAATCCCCTTGCCTTTGTAGGGTTCGGGTTCACGCAGACGGCGGATCTTGGCCGAAAACTCGCCAACCTGTTCCTTATTGGCACCGGAAATAGTCAGTTTTTGACCATCGGTTTTGGCGCTTATACCGTCAGGCATCTCCACAAGGACAGGATGGGAAAAACCAAGTGCTAACTCAACCACGTTGCCTTTTACGGCTACGCGATAGCCTACGCCGTTCACTTCAAGCGTTTTGGAGAAACCCTTGGTTACACCTTCAACGCAGTTGGCAAGCAGCGTGCGGCGCAGGCCGTACTGGGCACGTGCGTCGCGGGAATCATCCGCGCGGGTAAGGCAAATCTTCCCGTCCGCGATCTCATAGTTGATCAAGGGACATTTAGGCGTAGAAACTTCGCCCTTGGGTCCCTTGACATTGATTTCGTCAGCGCCCAGCTTCACCTCAACTCCAGAGGGAATGGCGATGGGCAGTTTTCCTATACGAGACATAGCTCCCCCCGCCTTACCAAATTTCGCAAAGAAGTTCGCCGCCCACACTGGCTTCGCGGGCAGAGGCTCCGTCCATAACGCCGCGCGATGTGGACAGGATGCAGATGCCAAGACCGTTCTGGACACGGGGGATTTCACCCACACCCACGTACTTGCGACGACCCGGCTTACTCACCCGTTTCAGGCCCTCAATGGCAGCCTTCCCCTGATGATACTTCAGCTGGATAGTAATGGTACGGTCTTCTGCGGTTACGTCCGAAACGTAACCTTCCTGCTTGAGGATGGAAGCAATGGCTTCCTTCATCTTCGAGCGCGGCACATTCACTTCCTTATGCAGGGCCAAATGCGCGTTGCGGATACGCGTAAGCATATCTGCAATAGGATCAGTCATCATTCAAGTGCCTCCTTATCGGTATGCACACTTTAACGGTTTACCAGCTGGACTTGCGAACGCCGGGGAGCTCGCCGTTGAGCGCCATTTTTCGGAAGCAGATACGGCACAGGCCGAATTTGCGCAAATACGAGCGGGGCCGACCACAAATGGGGCAACGGTTGTACGCCCTGCTCGAGAACTTGGGCTTGCGGCTCGCTTTAACTTCAAGGGAAGTACGCGACACGTTCCTTTCTCCTTACTTTCTGAAAGGCATGCCCAGCTTGTCCAGCATGAACTTGCCTTCCTTGTCGGTGGTGGCGGTGGTCACAATCGTGATATTCATACCCTTCGGCGTTTCAATGCGATCCACTTCAAGCTCAGGGAAGATGGAGTGCTCTTTGATGCCAAGAGTAAAATTGCCACGTCCATCGAAGCCCTTATCGGAAACGCCGCGGAAATCACGCACACGGGGAAGGGCGAAGTTCATCAGCTTGTCCAAGAAATCCCACATGCGGTCCTTGCGAAGTGTTACACGAACACCAATCGGCATACCTTCACGAACTTTGAAGTTTGCGATGGATTTCTTGGCGCGGGTGATAACGGCCTTCTGACCGGCAATAGCCGTCAATTCCTTAACGGCCTCTTCCATCACCTTGTTGTTCTGCACAGCTGCGCCAAGGCCGATATTAAGAGAAATTTTCTCAATCCCAGGCATCTGCATCTTGCAGGCATAAGAAAATTCCTGCTGCAGAGCCGGAACGACTTTCTCACGATATATTGTTTCAAGACGAGTCATTGGTGGTCACCTACAGCGTAGCGTTGCACTTCTTGCAGAAGCGGATTTTTTTGCCGTCCTCCGCGACGCGGTATCCGACGCGGGTGGGAACGTTGCATTTACTGCACACGACCATGAGATTGGACACATGGATGGGCATTTCCTTGTCCACAATACCGCCGGGTTCACGCCGATAGGGATTGGGCTTCACATTACGCTTAACCATGTTCAGCTTTTCAACCAGAACGCGGTCTGACTTGCGGAGCACCTTCAGCACACGGCCGATTTTCCCCTGATCCTTGCCTGCGATGACCATCACCTTGTCGTCTTTATGAATACGAAACTGCTTCATCGCAAGACTCCTAGAGGACTTCGGGGGCGAGAGAAACGATCTTCATAAAATTCCTGGCGCGCAGTTCGCGGGCAACAGGTCCGAAGATACGCGTCCCAACCGGTTCGCCCTGCTTGGTGAGAAGCACGGCGGCATTGGTATCAAAACGGATATAGGAACCGTCGACACGGCGCACTTCTTTGCTTGTGCGCACGATAACGGCCTGCATCACGTCGCCTTTCTTTACTTTGCTGTGGGGTATGGCTTCCTTCACAGACACCATGATAATGTCGCCAACTGTGGCGTAACGCCGATGGGAGCCGCCAAGGACCTTAATGCAGGCCACTTTTTTGGCACCCGAGTTGTCCGCCACCTGGAGGGTGGATTCTACCTGAATCATGACGGTCTCCTAGACGGCCTTTTCAAGGATGGACACGAGGTGCCACCACTTGTTACGGCTCATGGGACGATATTCGATGATTTTCACTTTATCGCCCATGCCGCAGGCATTCTCAGGATCATGGGCCGTAAACTTTTTGCGCCGCCGCACGTATTTCTTGAGCAAGGGATGCTTGACCAGCGTCTCAACGCGGACAACGATGGTCTTGTCGCTCTTGTCACTAACTACGGTGCCGACAAGCGTCCGTCCCTTGCGTTCTTCCATTGCTTCGGACATCACTTTTATTCCTTTTCCTTCAGGACGGTCAAAATCCGCGCGATATCCTTGCGCCCGGCCTTAAGGCTGGCTGTCTTCTCCAGCTGGGCTGTGCCATGCTGGAAGCGCAGATCAAAGAGTTCTTTCCGTTTTTCATCGAGCCTGGACTTGAGTTCCTCCAAGCTGAGATTCTTTAGTTCGGCCGCTTTCATGCTATATTCCTTCCCGCATCACGATGGCGGTCTTTACAGGAAGCTTGCGCGCCGCAAGGTAGAGGGCTTCCTTGGCAAGATCAATGCTGACGCCCTTAATTTCGTACAAGATGCGCCCTGGTTTAATCGGAGCGCACCAGCCGACAGGAGCACCCTTACCGCTGCCCTGGCGGGTTTCAAGGGGCTTCGCGGTAACCGGCCGATCGGGGAACACGCGGATCCACACTTTGCCACCGCGCTTGATGTGGCGCATCATCGCAATACGTGCCGCTTCAATCTGCTGGCTCGAGAGTTTCCCGTGCTCAAGCGTCTTCAGGCCGATGTCACCAAAGGCAATTGTGGCGCCACGGAGCGCGGGCCCGCGCAGGCGACCTTTCTGCCACTTGCGGAATTTTACTTTTTTGGGAGCAAGCATTAGCGTTCAACCTCTTTGTCAAGGATTTCACCTTTGTAGACCCAGGCCTTGATACCAATAATCCCGTATGTAGTCCGAGCTTCAGCGAACCCGTAATCAATATCGGCACGCAACGTCTGAAGCGGCACGCGTCCGTCGCGGTACCATTCGCTACGGGCGATTTCAGCACCGGCAAGACGACCGCCGCAGGTAATCTTAATACCCTCGGCGCCAAACTTGCGGGCTTGGGAAACCGTGCGCTTCATGGCTCGACGGAAAGCAACACGACGCTCAAGCTGTTGGGCGATACTTTCAGCCACAATCTGGGCGTCCACTTCAGGACGGCGGATTTCATTCACTTCCAGAGAGAATTCGCGGCCAAATTTGGCGCGCAGATCTCCGCGAAGCTTTTCGATTTCAGCGCCCTTGCGGCCAATCACAATGCCCGGACGGGCAGTGGAGAGAATAAGACGAATCTTGCCGCCGGCACGCTCCAACTCGATTTTGGAAACACCCGCGCTATAAAGAAGCTTCTTCACATACTGGCGAATCTTATGGTCCTCAAACACAAAGGCAGGATACTCTTTTTTGCTGAACCAGCGCGATTGCCAGTTCTTGTTGTATCCAAGCCTCAATCCATACGGATGTACTTTCTGACCCATGTTTATTCCTGCCCTTCCGCGAGTATCACAGTGATGTGGCTGGTCCGTTTACGAATATGGGTGGCGCGTCCCTGGGCACGCGGCATAAAACGCTTCCAGGCCGGACCTTCGTTAACGAGCACATCCTTGACATAGAGGTTGTCCACATCGAGGTGGGCGTTATGTTCCGCATTGGCAAGTGCGGAACGAACCACAGCCAGAATGACCCCTGCGGGCTTGTTCGGCGTGAAGCGCAGAATGTTTAGTGCCTGCTCAGCGGGAAGCCCCTTAATGTTGCGGGCTACCAGCTGCGTTTTGCGCGGAGCGACGCGCACATATTTGGCGATTGCTTTCGATTCCATGACATCCCCGCTACTTCTTCGTGACCTTGGTCTTCTTGTCCGCCGCGTGACCATGGAAGGTACGGGTGGGCGAGAATTCGCCGAGCTTGTGGCCGACCATATTTTCCGTAACAAACACAGGGAGGAATTTCTTTCCATTATGTACGGCAAAGGTCAAACCGACCATTTCAGGCAAAACCGTGGAACGGCGCGACCAGGTCTTCAGGACCCGGTGATCATTGCTGGCCACCGCCGCATCCACCTTTTTCATCAGATGATCGTCCACAAAAGGACCTTTCTTCAATGATCTGGGCATATGCGCTCCTACTTCTGGCCGCGGCGCTTAACGATGAGCCGCGACGAAGGTTTCTTCGGATCACGGGTCTTGTAGCCCTTGGCCGGCATACCCCACGGGGAAACAGGATGGCGTCCGCCGGAGCTTCTGCCTTCACCGCCGCCCAAGGGGTGGTCTATCGGGTTCATGGCGACGCCGCGCACTTTCGGACGGCGGTTCAGCCAGCGGTTGCGGCCGGCCTTGCCAAGCGAAATATTCTCGTGCTGGATATTGCCAACCTGGCCAACCGTAGCAAGGCAGGTGGCAAGGACCTTGCGGACTTCACCGGAGGGCATACGCAGCAAGGCGTAGGTGCCTTCCTTAGCCACAAGCTGAGCATAGGCACCGGCGGCACGGCAGAGTTGACCGCCACGGCCGGGATACAGCTCAATGTTGTGCAGATTGGTGCCTACCGGAATGCGGTGCATGGGCAACGCGTTGCCGGGTTTAATATCAGCGTTTTCACCGGCCAGCAGCGCATCGCCCTGGCGCACGCCGTTGGGGGCTAGAATGTAACGCTTTTCGCCGTCGGCATACTGCAGAAGGGCAATACGCGCCGTGCGGTTGGGATCGTACTCAATATGCGCAACTGTGGCTGGAATACCAAACTTATTGCGCTTGAAGTCGATGATACGGTACTGCCGCTTCACACCGCCGCCGCGGCGGCGGCTCGTGACGCGTCCCTGATTGTTGCGACCAGCCTTTTTAGTAAGCCCTTCAGTCAGGGATTTCTCAGGCGTCGTTCGCGTGATCTCCTCAAAATCGGACACCGTTTGGAAACGGCGTCCTGCCGAGGTTGGTTTGAGTTTACGCACAGCCATGACTTACACTCCCTCGAAGAACTCAATCTTTTCACCGGCAGCCAGCGTGACATACGCCTTGCGCCAGCCGGGAACGTGAACCACCTTGCGGTTTCTCATTTTTTCGCTGGCCTTACGGGTGACGATGTTGACATCGACCACATTAGCCTTGAAAGCCTTTTCCACAGCCTTTTTGATCTCTATTTTGTTGGCATCGGGATGAACGTAAAACGCGACCTGATTGGCGTCGCGCAGAGCGGTTGCCTTTTCCGTCACCACGGGCCGCAGTAGAATCTGGGTATAATCCATGATGAACCTCTTATTTCAGCCGCGTTTCTACGGGTTCCACAGCGCCTTCCAACAGCACGACTTGCTTGTGCTTAAGGATCTCATACACACTGAGCTGATCAGGTGTTGTCAGGCTGACACCCGGAAGATTGCGGGAAGCCAGAGCTACATTGCGCGTCGCTTCCGGGACGATAATCAACGCTTTTTCCAAACCAAGCTTATTAGCGACACCGGCGAAAAGCTTTGTCTTGGGTTCAGCGATCTCAATATTCTTTACAACCATCAGCGCATCTCCTGCGAGTTTTGCTGTAAGCGCCATGCGCAGGGCAAGCATCCTGATATTTTTGTTGACTTTGAATGCGAAGGAACGTGGCTGAGGTCCAAAAACCACAGCACCGCCGCGCCACACTGGCGAACGGTTTGACCCGGAACGAGCGTGGCCGGTACCTTTCTGGCGCCAAGGTTTCACGCCACCGCCGGAAACGTAGGCACGAGTCTTGGCGGCATGTGTGCCAGCGCGCTTAGCGGCTTGCTGCGCACGCGCCACGAGGTGGAGAATCTCCGGCCTCACCGCGACCTCGAACACATCGGCGGACAGGGTGACTTCGCCCTGTTCGGTCTTGTCCTGATCGTACACTTTTACGACAGCCATTGTTCTCTCTCCCTGCCTACTGCATGCGCACCATGACGAGACCGTTTTTGGGACCAGGCACTGCGCCGCGAACAAGGATGACACTGTCTTCTGGACGAACGTCCACAACTTCCAAGTTCAGCGCGGTCACGGTTTCATTGCCCCAATGGCCTGCCATTTTCTTGCCCTTGAACACGTGTCCGGGGAAGGTATTGTTACCGACCGAACCGTTGTTGCGGTGTACTTTTTCACAACCGTGGGTGTCTTTGCAGCCCGCAAAATTCCAGCGGCGCATTCTACCCTGATATCCTTTACCAATACTCGTGCCGGTAACTTTGACGCGGTCTCCCGCGGAAAACAAGTCGGCATTCAGCATCTGGCCGACTTCGGCCGCCGGCGCATTTTCCAACCGGATTTCGCGCACGGTGCTGTACAGGCCAGATCCGGCCTTGCCAAAATGACCAAGCATAGGTTTGGTCACATGTTTTTCCGTTGTCTCACCGAAGGCGATCTGGATAGCGTTGTAACCGTCGGATTCCACAGTCTTGACCTGCGTTACAGCGCATGGACCGGCTTGAATCACAGTCACGGGCACAGAAGCGCCGTCACCGGTAAAAATGCGGGTCATGCCAAGCTTCCGACCCAGAATTCCCATTTTCTCAGCCATGACATTCCTCGCTAGAGCTTAATTTCAACATCCACACCGGCAGGCAGGCTGAGCTTGCCCAACGCGTCCACGGTTTGCTGCGTGGGTTCTAGGATGTCCATAAGCCGCTTGTGAATCCGCATTTCAAACTGCTCACGGGATTTCTTATCCACGTGCACGGAGCGGTTCACTGTAAATTTGTTAATGCTGGTAGGCAGCGGAATAGGCCCGGCAACGCCGGCCCCCGTATTCCGAGCCGTATCGACGATTTCCGCCACAGCCTTGTCAAGGATGCGGTAATCGTAAGCTTTGAGCTTTATGCGGATACGATCACTGCTCACTGTCGTCATTGTGTTTACTCCGTTCTTCTCGCAACACACCCTCCGGCCTTACCGCCATTGCCGGCGATCGGTTCCGGAGTTCCACAAATGGGCCGCCGACTTTGGCGGCCGGCGCCGAAGCAGGCACTTCGACTGACCCAGGCGATAGGTCAGGCTGCAAAACAGCATAACCCGAGCTTCGGGCACGGGATGCGTTGACTTCATTTGTAAGCGGAGGATGGGGACTGATGAGAGGTCGGGCGCCTTTTGGCGACGCAACCCGGTCCTTCCTCCGCAGCCTTTTCCATAAAAGCAAAGGGTACGAAGCCAACCCATGTTTCGCCGCCTAGCCCGTATTGGACATTATCCAACCAAGACAGGTGGTCCCGCAGGGTCACCTTGAGGCAAAGCCCCTTCAAGCCTCTCCGAAAGCGCATTGCTCCGGAAATTCCTGACATCCTTTCGGCATCGGTGACGCCTGCAAAATGTCAAACCGGTCAGCCTTTGCCCGACCGGCGCTACAGAGCAGAACTACTGAACATAAATCAGCATCAAGTATCTGCGATAGCTGGGGGGAAATACCCTCTGCGCTACCGCACGGACTTGCACTGCCCTTCCCTGCCGCACAGGGTTTGCCACTCAAAATAGCGACAACACGGGGATAATTAGACGATACTCGCTATCCTGTCAAGATGTTTTAACAGAATTTTTACGCTGGAAGCGCAATGCCTCAGGCCAGATTAGCGCAGCCAAGGCGAAATACACCACGCAGAAAATCAGCGTCCCGATGGCGAGACGTAGGCTGTGGCTTATAAGTGTGGAAGACAGGTGCAGCACGGACGATACGAAAACGGCATACGGTGCGCAGTAGGGATGCAGAAGCGAAAGCGCATACCACCCTGCGGCTGCGGCCACGACGGTTAATGCCGCGCTAGCGAAAACGGGCGAGCCGAGCCCCTCAAACGTGCCGGTCCCCTTGCTTCGCTTCCAAACCTGACATAACGCCGCAGTGTAGAGCATAATGGAGCCTGCGGTCACTGTGGCCACGCCGACAGCGCCCCAGCGCAATGCTGTCTGAGAGAGCGGCTAGAGTCACCAGCGTGCCTACAACAGCTGGCGTAAGCGTATCCTGCCGCGCGTAAAAGGCCCGTCCCACAACTTGCTGAACGGTCCAGAAAGGTACGGAAAGCAGCATAATCTGCAACAGCGGAGCAGCGCCAGCAGTCTGGGCCGCGGTAAAACGTCCGCCCTCAAATAAAAAGCCCAAAATGGGCGTACTCAGCAGTATCATCAGTCCGCAAAGGGGAAAAACAACATACACACTGCCACGCAGAGCAGACCTCAGAGTCTGCTCAAAGCCCTCCGTATCACCTTTCGCCGCCAGCGCAGCTAAAAAGGGAAACGAGGCCACACCGGCTGCCTGCGCCACGACACCAACGGGGACCATCATGATTCTTCTCGCGTAATTAAGAAGACTCACAGCGCCCT
>CAYWQK010000016.1:22386-25001 GCA_964460575.1 uncultured Desulfovibrionaceae bacterium
GCGCCCTCCCCAGCCATGGAGCCAAACAAACGGACAAATTGTTCGTCCAGCGCGGTTACAGAAAGCCCCAGCATCAGCGGCAGAGCCATCAAGACAAGTTTCTTTAGACTCCTATGCCGCCAACGAAGCGACAAGCATATCCCACCGCGCCATACTCCCCAAAGGGGTAGAAAAAAAGAGCCAAGGGCCGCACCCACCAGCACACCCCAGCAGAAGCCTTCCATGCCGTCTCCCGGCCACAGCAGCCCGCCGGCGATGATCCCTGCATTGTAAATCAGCGGCGTCAGCGCGGGGATCATGAACTGGCGGCGGATATAAAGCACCGCGCTCAAGCAGGCCCCGGGCAGGAAAAAAATCTGCGCGGGCAGGATGATGCGCAGGAAGGTAACAAGGCGTGCCTGCCCCTCTGCCCCAAATCCAGGACCGACCCATGGAGCAAGCAAGGGAGCGGCTATCCAGGCTAAGGCCGTAAATAACGCAATGCCCGCAGCTGCCCAGCAGAACACTGCGCTGAAAAAGCGCCAGCCATCCGCCTCATCTTCGTCAAAATGCATAGCCAAAAGGGGAATGAGCGTGATGGAGATGTACGCGCCAGCCAGGAGATGATTGATAAAATCAGGCACAACAAAGGCGGTGAAATAGACGTCCGGTTCAGCCCCGGCCCCAAATTGCCACGAAACAACCTTATCCCGGATCAGCCCCATCAGGCGGGAAAGAAAAACGCTTCCAGCCATGATCAGCGCGGCGACGCCCATTTTCTGCGTGGCTGTAATGCCCATGCCAATCTCTTGTGAAAAGCAAAAAAGGGGCCATGCCCCGTTGAAAAAATATGGCGCCCCTGGATTCAAGCAGAGACGCCCTCTCCTCAAAAACTATAGCGAAGCGCCGATGGCGCGCAGCGCCTCATCCATAAGAGCATCCTGCGCCTGAACACCCATATGACCTAAGCGGAAAACCTTCCCCGCCATAGGACCGAAGCTTCCCGCGCATACAAGACCATGGGAACGCAGACGGGTACGCCATTCCGGCCATGAAAAACGAGAAGGCACCAGTGCAGCAGTAACCGTTGGGGAATTTACCGCATCGGGTGCCGTCCATAAACTTATGCCCATGGTTCTAAGTCCTTCGCGGCATTTCTGCGCAACCCTTTCGTGGCGGGCGAAAACCTTTTCCAGTCCCTCGCGGAACAGGGCCTGCGTCGCCGCGTGAAGCGCGGCCACGCCATGCCAGCTGGGCGTATAGGGAAAAAGCCCCTCCGAGCGGACATGATGGAAGGGAGCAAGCGCCTCATAGCCCTGGTAATTTACTTCCTCAATGCGTTCCCACGCCGCCTCGCTCACGCCAATCATGCTCATAGAAGGCGGAGCGGAAAGGCATTTTTGCGATCCGCCCATAAGCAAATCAATATTCCATGCGTCGGCCTGCACAGGCGCACCGCCCAGACTGGCTACCGCATCCACATAAAACAGAGGAACCCCGAGCTCCTTCTTCAGGCGGCCAAGCTCAGCAAGGGGATTTAATGTGCCCGATGGCGTTTCGCAGTGCACAGCCGTAAGCATCACGGGACGGATGCGCTTGATAGCCTCGGCAATCGGCGCTAGATCGCTAATCGTCGAATTATACGGCAGCGATACCGATTCCACATTGCAGCCAAAAGAACGCGCCATATCCGCTACGCCGTCCCCAAACACTCCCGTGCCGACGCAGACAACGGAGTCCCCCGGGTTAAGGCAACTTTTTAAGCCAGCCCAAAGGGCCAACATTCCTTCCCCGCTCATCAATATTACATCATTTTTCGTACCCATAAGCAGCGCAAGGTTGCGCGAGGCGGCATCGTACATCGACATAAAATCCGGCTCCAAATCCCCGGAACCGTAATCACGGGAAAGCGCGGCCAGCACATCAGGGTGAAGTGTAACCGGACCTGGAACCATTGGTATAGGAGCGTAAGACATCCTTTCCTCCATTTTTACAAATTAACATGCGACACATTGTCGCCGCAGACATCTTTGCCCAAAAAACGCGCGCCTATGCGTGAAAAGCGGCGGGCGTCGTCTGTTGTAAGGAAATGCGCACGTCCTTTCCGTCTAGGATCATTGGCCAGCCCCGCAGAGTGAAGAGCCAGTGACAAGCTCTCGGCTGTCGTTTCGGCAGAATCTACAATAACTGGCTCAGGGCCGATAACGTGGCGGAGCGTTTCCGTCAAAAGAGGGTAGTGCGTACAGCCAAGCACTAGGCAATCCGGTTTTTCAGGCTTGGCAAAAACGGGGTCAAGATACTGGGCGGCAATGCCTTCCACAAGTGGCCCACCAAACCAGCCTTCTTCAACTAGGGGCACAAACAGCGGGCAGGAAATGCTAGTCACCTCGGCATCCGGCCGATTGCGGTGGATGGCATCGGCATACGCGTCGGCATGTACGGTGGAAGGCGTGGCAATAACGGCAATACGTCCGCTTTTGGACGCTCTGCAGGCAGCCAGGGCCCCCGGCTCCACAACGCCAATAATCGGCACATCCGGAAATTGTTCACGCAGGCGCGGCAGAGCAACGGCAGAAACGGTGTTACAGGCCACCACCAAGTACTTTACGCCCTCTTCCACCAACTTGGAGGCGCAT
>CAYWQK010000017.1:0-23958 GCA_964460575.1 uncultured Desulfovibrionaceae bacterium
GACATGAATAGCTGCAATATGCCTTCCTCCCGCATGGGCAAGCAAGACAGGCTGGCAATCTGCCGTTTTTATGAGCAGGCCAATACCCGAACGGCATGTAGCCAAGCCATCGGCCTCGAGAAGAGAACCATCAGGGGTAGGATCAAATACCATTTCCGTACCATGCACCTGAGAAAGTCCCGTCAAAGAATCCAGCCCCAATTTTTTGCGGAGCGCCTCAATATTGGCCGCCACATGAACCGGATTATCTCCGACGCTTGAAGAAATATTACCATCGTTCCAGGGCGCCTGGGAAAAGCCTCCACCCCGCATTTGAAAGGCACAGCGGACACCAGAAATACCTGGGAACACAAAAGGAATGCATGTTGGTTCCTTCACTGCTTCATCCTTTCACGGGCAAACCAGTAAAGCCCGTTTTCCGTAATCATCCCGTACAGTGGCTTGTCCCACGGGCGACGCTCCAGCTGCGGAACCACCTGAAACGCATACACCATGGCTACCGTCTGCACACCCTGCCACGCTGGTCTGGCCAGCAGACGGTCATAGTACCCTCCGCCATAGCCTAGACGAAACCCAGCCAAATCCAAAGCAACAGCCGGCACAACAAGCAAATCCGGCACAATATCCACAGCGGGACATGTTTCAGGGGAAGGTTCTAAAATGCCAAAAGATCCTGGTGTCAAATCCGATTCGTCGCCACATCGGGCAAATTCCAAAAAACCATTGGGGCCTTCCGCAGACCGAACGCAGCGCGGCATCAAAAGCGTCCGTCCTTCCTCAAGGACCCTGGTTCTGAGCCACGTAGTATCCATTTCGCCGCGAATAGACGCATACAACCCTATTGTTTCAGCATGCCGCCAAGCTCCGGATGCCAGCAGAAATGCGGAAGCACGCTGGGACTGCGCCTTCGCTTCAGCCGGAAACGCACGCGAAAACGCAGACCTTCGTGCGAGAAATGTCTTGCGCAGGGCGTGCCGATCATCCTGCTTCATGTTTATACTCCATGCGAATCGAGCCTCGTTACGAATGTCCTAAGTGGCATCTTGTGAAAAATACAGATACCATATATTATAAAGAGATGCAAAGCGCGTTTCCCCCATTCTGGATCATCGCGGGTGACCTCCATGGCAAGCTTGACCGCCTGGACGACATCCCTAGGCTCTCCTCGGCAGCTGGAATCCTCATCACCGGAGATATTACTACAGCCGGCGGAGCTGCCAGCGCTAGGAAACTACTGGAAAAAATACAGTGCCGAAACTCCAGGACTCTGGCTTTATTTGGCAATATGGACAGACCTGACACTGCAGAATGGCTTGAGGAAACAGGACAGGGACTTCATAGAAATGTCCGTGAGCTAACTCCAGAAACCGCTGTCATGGGGCTTGGCGGCTCCAACTTCACACCGTTCGGAACCCCCAGTGAATTTTCCGAAGCCAGCTTGGAAGCCTGGCTGGAAGACATGTGGCGCGAAGCCCACGCATACCCGCAGGTTATCCTGATATCCCACGCTCCACCCTACGGGACCAAATGCGACCGCATCGGAAAAGGACGCCACGCCGGATCTAGGGCTGTAAGAAACTTTATCATTGAATGCCAGCCTGCGGCCTGCCTGTGCGGTCACATTCATGAATCAAGAGCAGAAGACATGCTGGGGAAAACTCTCATCGTGAATCCCGGATCGCTAAACGACGGCGGCTACGCTGTGCTAATGCCAGGGCACACACCCCTTGCGGCAAGGCACCAGCTATAAAAATTTTTTGTATTTGGACATGATCCTGTTGCGCGGATACCCCAGCGCCGGAATCTTTATGAAGGCGTCATCGGCAACTCAAACGCACAGACCTGCCGATATGCCTTGGATCAACTATTTATTGAGGACTCGTATGGCACCCATTGAAATTTTTGACGACGATCAGGAACAAGCCGCGCATCTAGCTGAAACAGAACAAAAAAAGACTAAACAGTCCCGCAGGCCACAAAAATCCCGCAAGGTTTCTGAGGAAACTCCCGCCGAAGCTAAATCCGCCTCCGAAGAAGGCTCACCTAAAAAGCGCACCCTCTCTCGTAAAAAAAACATGCCTGTGGATACGAAAGCAGCCCAGTCCGCCACCGAGATTACTGAAGTTCCAGAAAACGCCTCGCAGCCGGCTAAGCCCACACGCAAGAGGCGAAGTACCCGTAAGACGGCAACAGCGGAACACAGCGAATCTTCTGAAAACGCCGAGCCAGAGCGTTTCTCTCTGCCGGAAAAATCCATCCCAGAAAAACAGGAAACGCCACCCACGCCCAGGAAACGACGTACGCGTTCGCCCAAAAAGAGCTCTGAAGAAATCCAACAGGGGACTCTTATCACCACAGATCCCCTAAAACTCCTTGAAAAAGTCGCAAAAGAATCCAAGTCAGCACCTTTGTCAAAGACCTCTGCCCTTTTGCCGACTACCAGGCAATCTATGGCTGTATCCACGCTGAACGGATCCGCTAAGCCTGGGGAAAACAGGCCTCCAGTACTTGATAATTTTTCTTTTACGCCTCCCTCGTCCGTTAATCCTCAGCCCGATCAGGAAACGCTATCTGAGGATATTGCTACTCCTCAGCCTGTACCAGCCCAAAACGCACTGTCTGAAGAAATAGCGATGCCGGAATTTGTATTATTGGAACCGGCGCAGCCGAAAGCTATGCCAAAGGAAGAAGCTGAAGGAACCGATCCCAGTCAGAAGCCCCTTGAAGAAAGCGAGGGGAAATCCCCGCGCCCCCGTTCCCGCTCCGCACGCCGCAGAGCAGCGGTCGTGCGCCGCAAAGCGGAAGCAAAAGCTGCGGAGGCCGCGCGCCTTGCAAAGCGCACCGAAAAAAAAGATTCATTGGTAGAACTTGAAGGGGACACAGAGGCAGCAAGACAACCCTCTGCTAATCATAAAATGCTTGTTAGCGTGCTTCCCGGAGAACTCGCCGAAGTTGTCTTCCTCGAAGACGACACTGTAGCCGAATACTATGTGGAAATGGTGCACCAAGCCAAGATCCGTGGCAACATCTACAAAGGCATAATCAGCAATATCGATCCAAACTTGCAGGCAGCCTTCGTCAATTTTGGACAGTCCAAAAACGGTTTCCTCCAGATCGACGAAATCCATCCCGAATACTGGCTAGCTCACTATGAGCTGGAAAACGGAAACAAGTATCCGCCAATCCAAAAAGTCATGAAGGCCGGTCAGGAAGTACTCGTGCAGGTTGTAAAGGAACCCAATGGGAGCAAGGGGGCTTTCCTTACGACTTGGGTATCGCTCGCGGGGCGATTTCTTGTATTGACGCCCGGACAGGAACAAATCGGCATTTCCCGCAAAGTTGAAGACTATGAGGAACGCAGCCGCCTGCGCGAGCTTATCAAAGGGCTTGACCCTGGCGAAGGCGTCGGCGCCATTGTCCGCACTGTCAGCGAAGGCACAAGCAAAGCCACCCTACAAAAAGACCTCAATTTTCTGAAAAGGGTCTGGAACGACATCCGCACGCGCGCAGGTACGGAAAAAGCTCCTTCGCTCATTTACGCGGAGCCCGGACTCGCCAGCCGTGCCGTGCGGGATTACCTCTCCGACGATGTAAGCGAAATTTGGGTTGACGATGCCACAACGGCCGAATCCATCCGCTCCATGACCTCGCTGCTCTTTCCGCACCGTCCGGAGCTTGTGCATTACTACGGAAAAAACTCCAAATCCCTTTGGGACCATTTTAATGTCCGCAAGCAACTGGACCAAATCCACGCAAGGGAAGTTACCCTGCCTTCAGGCGGACGCCTGGTTTTTGACCAGACGGAGGCGCTGATGGCCATTGACATCAACTCTGGAAAATCCGGCGGGAAAAACAATTTTGAGGCTACGGCCCTCCGGACCAATCTTGAGGCTGCCGAAAGCATCGCCAGACAGCTCCGCCTTAGGGACGTAGGGGGGCAGGTTGTTATCGACTTCATTGAAATGCACGACCAAGGCCGCTGTCGCGAAGTAGAAAAAACACTCTATACCGCGATGAAAAAAGACAGGGCGCGCCACGATATCGGGCACATGAGCTCCTTCGGACTGCTCCAAATTGTGCGTCAGCGTATCGGCTCCTCGGCCATTTCCATTTCCCAGGAACCGTGCCCACATTGCAGCGGCACAGGAATGCGCCGCAATCTCGAATGGCAGGCGCTCCAGCTCCTCCGCGAACTACGCGGAGAATTGACACTTGTTTCACGCAATGGACGCAACGAGCATATCTGCCTACTTAATGCGGAGCTCGCACTATACATGCTCAACAACAAACGCGAACGACTTTCTTCACTAGAAAAAGAATTCAATATCCGGCTTGAAATCCGCATCGCCAAAGACGGAGGCGAGTAATGCGCGTTTTGCTCCACGCCTGCTGCGGTCCATGCAGCATCATGTGCGTCAAGATGCTTAGAGACGCTGGACATGAGGTCACGGCGTATTTTGCCAATCCAAACATCCACCCCGTTACGGAATATCTGCGCAGACGCGAAGCCATGGAACAGGCTGCGGCCCGCCTTGCCTTGCCCGTGATCTGGCAGGACGATGTCTACAGCGTCTCCGGCTGGATTGCCGCCGTTCACGACCTGAGTATTGCCGATAACGCCGACGCCCGCCGCTGTGCTTATTGCTACGCCAGCCGACTGACCCTCACGGCTGCAGCCGCCCGCGAACACGGATTTAACGTTTTTTCCACCAGCCTCCTGTACTCCCGCCACCAGCGGCACGAACTTATCAAAACGGAAGGTGAAAAAGCCGCTGAAAGAGTGCCTGGCTCCTCCTTCCTGTACATGGATTTTCGCCTTGGCTGGCAGGAAGGCATTGACCTTTCCAAGGCATGGGGACTGTACCGCCAAAACTACTGCGCCTGCATTTTTAGCGAAGAGGAACGTTTTTTAAAAAAAGTGCAAAAGCTCGCGAAAGAGCAATAGCCCGCAGCCAGCGATCCTTCCAACCAGCCGTTCCCATCATAAAAAGCCCGATTTTCACCGGGCTTTTTTAATCATTTAAAGTTGTAAACCGAAACCGGCGGCCTTACGCCTAGACGATCATTTGCTGACCGGCCCTGAATGCCGCATAGTTAAGCTGCCAAAGCTCCACCTTTGACGTTACCTGCTGTAGCGCGCCAAGCCATATGCCTTCCGGCAGCGCGTTAAAAGGCTCAAGCGTGCTAAGCGCGCCGAGCATAACTACGTTGGCGCAGCGACCGGACGCATCGCCCAATTTAAGCGCGATATCCAGTATATTGGCCCGGATTA
Source organism: uncultured Desulfovibrionaceae bacterium (assembly GCA_964460575.1). Lineage (GTDB taxonomy): Bacteria > Desulfobacterota > Desulfovibrionia > Desulfovibrionales > Desulfovibrionaceae > Avidesulfovibrio. The sequence goes on from CAYWQK010000017.1 coordinate 5,273, forward strand.
CGCGAAAACCCGCAAGGCTAGTCTCAACCTCGGCATCAGGGTAAACACTGCGGTCCATAGTCCGGGAAAATACCCGTGTTTCCGCAAGCAACACTGTTCCGCCGGGACGCAGCAGGTCAAGAAAGCCTGGACGCAGGACCTCGCTCTTTTCCATTACAATCAGGCAGTCGGCCGTGCCGGGCACGGGTTCAGGGCAGAATACGTCGCCACAGGCAAAGGTACTGATAACAGGACCGCCCATCTGGGCCATGCCATGCGTTTCGCCTTTCAAAATATTGGTATCGCCGTAGCCAGCAAGAAAAGCGACCTGAGCTAGCGCCTTGCCGAAGAACAGGTTGCCTTGCCCGCCAACACCGCGAATAACCACGGAAAGACGAGAAGGAAGCGCCGAGGCCAAAAGCTTAGGTATATCTATCTGTTCCGGAGCCCTAGGCAAGCCTACAGTACCGGAAGCGGAAACTGAGACGCGGCGAGATGTGCTGATGGCCTTGACTGGGCACATCTGACCGCAGGCGGGATTTTTGGAAACGCAGCCCGTGCAAAGGTTATTCCAGCGAGGAACACCGCTTTCGCCAACTTCAATGCCGGGGCAGATCAGGCAGTTACCGCATTTTTTGCATCGCTGCTCGTCCACATGGAGTTCCTGCCCGTACTGTGCCGCGGGCACCTTTCGGATGCAGGTTCCGCGGATGATCAGCGCTACAAAGCGGCCTTCCTTGGCAGCCGCCAGCGCGTTATAAAGCGTAGATCGGATTTCCTTCAGGTTATAGGCGTCGGCTATCATGACCTCAGCTCCCTGAACACGAAGGGATTCCGCTAGGTCAAAATGAGTAGGCTGGCCGGCAAGATTATAGGGCGAGGCTGGACTAGGCTGGCCGCCGGTCATGGCAATCCAGTTGTTATCCAGCACAATCTTCACGCCGGCCACATTGCGGAAGACGGCGTTTCTTGTGGCATCCATGCCACTGTGGCATTCCGTGCCATCGCCAAGCAGGCTCACGCATTTGGCCACGGATTCAGGCTTGGAAAGCACGTAGCCCGTGCGGATGCCTTCAGAGGCGCCCATGGCCAGCCCCGTATCAAGGGCGTTCATAAAATACAACAAGGTATTGCAACCGATATCCCCAAAAATCGCCTCGATTTCGCCGCGCTTTTTGAGCCTTGCCAAGGTTTCGCCTAGCAAGCGGTATGGACAGCCCGCGCAGATCATGGGAGGACGAGGTACGGGCTTGACCTCCCGGAATTTTCCCAGCTGGTGCCCTAGGAACGCCGAGACCTTTGCCGGAGTCCATTCCGTAACAGGACTATTCACTTCCTTGCCTTTCACGTTCATGCCCGCCATGAGACACGCTTCCTGGATAAAGCGGTAACCATCCTCCAGCACGTAAACTTCGCCGTTATTGGATCGAATTTCATCATAAAACGCGCGAAGTTTCTTCAGGGGTAAAGGGTTGGTAAAGCCAAGGGAGAGAATATCAAGATCCGGTTCGAAGCGGGAACGGTATTCGGCAGCGTGCATCGCGCCGGAACCGCAGGTGATCACCCCTTTCTTTCCAGCGCCCTTGACGCGCACGTTAAGCGGGGAATTTTCCACAAAATCCATCATTGCAGGCAGGCGTTCCGCCATAACCTTATCGTAGGCCTCGCGGGTCTTGGCAGGCAGCGAATTTAGCTCCTTCATAGATGTCACTTCTATGCGCGGGCGGAAAGCTTTTGGTGCAAGGCGCACAAGTCCCTCGCTGTGACAGAGCAGCCCGCTTGCGTGAACGACGGAAGCCGTGTTGAACCTGCGGCTAACATCGGCGGAGATACGCGCGGCCTCATGCATCTCCTGATGGTTACGCGGCTCGAATACCGGCAAAAAACAGCTCCGATACATGTAACGGGGATCAATCACATGCTGGGTAGAGCTTGGCGTGAAATCACTGGCGACATAAAAGACCAAAGCTCCACGCGGCACGGGATACAGTGCGATGCTGGTAAAAATGTCGCAAGCCTGGAAGAGTCCGGGGATCTTCATCGTCACCACGCAGTCATCACCAGCGTAGGTATGGCCAATGCCCACGGCCGCGGCCACAGCTTCGTTGACAGACCAGCCGACATCAATCTTATCCTGCACCTTGGAAAGCCCCTTATCGATAACTTCCGTACTCGGGGTGCCAGGGTAGCCGTCCGCGGCATGAATACCCGCGCGGACACAGCCTACGGCAAAGGCTATATTGCCCTGCATCACTTCAGAACAGCCGGCATCTGCTTCACATAGTTGCTTGATTTTGTTCATATATGATCTGTTGTAACGACCTTTCTTCAGGCCATAAAGTTAAATTGGCAGCTAAACGCTTTTGTTCCGCAAAAGTCCCCTTCGACATGCGGGAAAGAAAGTCTGCAGGGAGGAATACACCACAGCGGAACGCAGCCGCGCAAAACGATGATAAGGGCTAGAAATCGCTTGATCAAGCCCGCAAGGCATAGACTTTGCCACAATTTTTCTTCTTGCGCAAAAGCATCTTCTGGGCTAAGAAGAAGAAATTCGTGCGAGAGTGGCGGAACTGGTAGACGCACTGGACTTAGAATCCAGCGGGTTATCCGTGCGGGTTCAACTCCCGCCTCTCGTACCACAGCGCACGCAAATGCCGAATACCTTCGATTTGGCAAAATCCTCCCAATGGCGTGTCCCATGAGGAGGATTTTTAATTACAAATCTCGGCATCGGAATACGGTGCTTATACGAAACGACGAGCTGAGCAGCACTCTTCCATCGGCCAGCCAACTGAAGAAATGCAGCTAGATGCTCTAACACAGCGCTTCACTCTCGCTCCATCCCTGAAAAATAAATCCCTAACACTACCCACTCCGCTATATTATGCTCCTTTTCCTGCAGTGAGCGCAGATCGTAATTTTTGCTAAGACATACATTCCCCCCCCCTTATGCGATGAAATGAAGCATTCTTTAAAAGAAAGCATACACGGCGTTCTGTCAGACTGGGGAAGGCGTATATCTTTGCTTGGTTGCTGTGCTTCAGGCAAAAAAACATGCCTGGCTTGTTAGAATGCCAAGCATGTTTCGTCGTTACAGCGCACCGTCTGGGGATAACTGTCAGCTTCGGTAACTTGCGTTACAGTCCACATATTCATGCCCCAAATCCGACGCCAACAGGCGGTAGCTGCCAGGGCCTTTCCCCACTTCAATATCGATAGGCAGGTCGCGGCCTTTCAAGGGGTCCTTAAGCAAAGCGTCAAAATCCAAATCCGTGGGACACCCGTTACGGAACAATTCCACGCCGCAAAGGGATACCCGCACAGCGTTTGGATCAAGAGCTACGCCGCTGCGGCCCACGGCGGCCACAATGCGACCCCAATTGGCATCGCAGCCATAGAGCGCGGTCTTCACCAGCTGTGAATGCCCCACCGTACGCGCGATCTTTTCCGCGTCTTCCTTAGAGGCCGCGCCGGTCACCGTAATATGCGCCACCTTGGAGGCTCCCTCGCCATCCTGTACCAGCATGTATGCGAGGCTTCCCAGCACCTCCACAACTGCGTCTTTCAGCGATGTCATATTTTCGTCGCGTACGCGTATGCCGGAAGCACCGTTGGCCAAGGCGTACACGGTATCATTGGTAGAGGTATCGCCATCCACGGTCACCCTGTTGAACGTAAGCTCCACCGCCTCGCGGCAGACACGGCGCCACGCACTGGACTCCACGTCCGCGTCGCAAAACACAAAACACAGCATGGTCGCCATGTTGGGGCAGATCATACCGGCGCCCTTGGCAACACCCAACAGCCGGACCTCGCCTCCCTCAAACAAAACACCCTTTTCCGCCATTTTGGGAAAGGCGTCCGTAGTCATAATAGCGCGGGTAAAGCCTTCGGCATCCGTTTTGCCAAGGCCTATGGCCAATTCGGGCAAGGCTTTCTTCCAATTGTCCATCAAAAGCTGAGGCCCGATAACGCCCGTTGAGCCGGGAAGAATATCCTCCGCTTCCAGTCCAAAGGCTTCGGCGGCCATTTGGAGTGTCTCTCGGCAATTGCCAATTCCTTCTTCCCCAGTGCATGCGTTGGCCTGACCGGAATTAACCAGCACGGCCCTTGCCGTTTCGCGGGCGGCAACGCGCTCACGGCCAACCAAAACGGGAGCCGCGGGATACAAATTCTGTGTAAACGTAGCGGCGCTAACGGCTGGCCGATCGCTCACAGCTATGGCGAGGTCATTACGGTCTTGCCCGCGGAAGCCAGCGTTAACAGCGGCAAAGGAAAATCCCTTGGGGATCTGCATAATGAAACATCCTGTAAAAAATTAAAGGCTAAAATACATACCGGACTCTTTGAGCATATTCTGTTCAAAAAGGCAATGCACCAAGACGAAATATGCTTCCTCCCAGCCTGAAGATTGACATCCGGCAAGGCCAAACGTACATGAAAAAAAACGCCTTACCTCTGCGCCATTCCACACAGAGCACAAAGGCAAAAACATGCCGATATCACATAGCAACGGAAGGCTTCAGCAGGAGATACCGCGAATGAACCAGCCAGGCATCTATGAGCTTGCTGTTAGAGATAACGTGCCGTTTGAAACCGTACCGGGGGGAGCTCACTTTGCACTGACGCTGCAAAAACCCGCATGGAATAATTGGACGCCGGGCCAGTTTGTTATGCTGCGCCCCAAGAACTGGGAAGCGGACATGCTCTGGGCACGCCCTTTCTCCATCTGCCGCGTGAGCGGGGATGGGCTTACACTCTTCATCCAAGCAAGAGGCAAAGGCACGGAACGCATCCGTGCGCTTGTTCGGGGTGATAACGTCTGCCTTTGGGGTCCCTTGGGCAAAGGCTTTGCCATGGATACAGAACACCCAGCACTTCTTTTAGCCGGCGGCATCGGCTTAGCGCCCTTTATCGGCTATGCGGAATGCCACCCAAATCCGGCAAACCTTACTTTGCTTTTCGGACACAAAATCCCGGAACAGTGTTATCCCACTGATCTATTGAAAACCCGCGGCGTGGATTTTCACGCCTTCCGTGAATGCTGCCTTGAGGACAGGAAAGCCTTTCTCGCACATGTCCGCGAGCATATGGAAACCACGGCAAAGCAGCAGGGTCTGGTGCTGGCCTGTGGCCCTCAGCCTTTTTTAAAAGCCATTCAGCGCTTTGCCGCTGAATGCGGTGCGAAAACGCAGCTCTCCCTTGAACACCGCATGGCCTGCGGTATTGGTGCATGTTTAGGTTGCGTATGCGCCACCGCCGAAAAATGGCCCGTTCCGGCCAAGGCTGGATATCCTGTGCAGATCTGCACTCAGGGACCTGTGTTCTGGTCGGATCAAATTGTTCTGGAGTAACGCATGAATTCCCAAGACACCAATCTTTCTGTCCGGCTACCGCTTTCACCCCAAGTGCGACCGCTCTGTTTTAAAAATCCTGTTCTGACAGCATCGGGCACCTTTGGCTACGGGCTTGAACTTATGCCATATATGGATTTGAACGCTCTTGGCGGCATTGTAGTCAAAGGACTTTCACTCAAGCCAAGACACGGCAATCCCCTACCACGCATCGCGGAAACCGCTAGCGGAATGCTGAACGCCGTAGGACTCCAGAATGACGGCGTTGACGCCTTTATTAACGATAAACTACCCCTCCTGCCATGGCACACAACACCTATTATTGCCAACCTATACGCGACCACGCCGGAAGATTTTGCCGAGCTTGCCCTGCGGCTAAGCGGAGAAGAAGGCGTTGCCGCCCTTGAAGTCAATATTTCCTGCCCCAACGTACATCAAGGGGGACTGCTCTTCGGGCAGGATCCCCGCCTTGCCGCCGATGTCGTTGCCGCGGTCAAAGGCCACGCCGGAAAAACTCCCGTAATAGTCAAGCTTTCCCCTAACGTCACGAACATCGCCTCCATCGCCTCCGCAGTGGAAAGCGCCGGAGCCGATGTAATTTCTTGCATCAACACACTTTCTGGCATGGCTGTTGATATCCGTTCACGCAAGCCAAAGCTCGCGAACACAATCGGGGGCTTGTCCGGCCCTGCCATCAAACCTGTGGCGCTACGCTGCGTGTGGCAGGTCTGCCAGGCTGTTTCTATCCCCGTTATTGGTATTGGCGGCGCAGCCTCAGCAGAGGATGTTTTGGAATTCCTGCTGGTCGGTGCCCATGCCGTGGAAATTGGATGCGCCACCTTCTCCCGTCCGGACGCGACCGCACGCATTGCCAAAGAACTCCCCGTACTCTGCCAAGAACTTGGCATCAGCGACCTTGACTCTTTCCGCGGATCCCTGCGGGTGTAAGAACGCCACGCCCCTAGGGTGCAAGCTTAAGCGGACGCAACTTAGGCTCCTTTTTCCTGCACGACTATTGGATGCCATGCCAATCCACAGTATTTCCCTAGCAAGAAAGCCGTATGCAAAACGCCTTATGAGTATCTCTGTTATCCGCACGAACTAAGAAAAACGCTCCTGCTAAGACCAGATTCCTCGCAAACGCACCTTTCCTCTCGCGCTTCTTATCCAAAGCGGTTAAACCAGCGGAAACGATCGCCAATAAAATACAGAAAAAGGGCAGTCGGCACAGATATGCCAGCTGCCCCCCCTTTTTTATCGTTTATACAAAAACAGGCCCGATTAGTACATACCGCCCATACCGCCCATGCCGCCCATGCCACCGTCAGCGCTGGGAAGATCCTTCTTCGGCTGCGGCTTTTCAGCAATGGCGCATTCGGTGGTCAGCATGAGGGAGGCAACGGAGGAAGCCTTCTGAATGGCCACGCGGCTTACCTTCTTCGGATCGATGACGCCGACCTTGATGAGGTCTTCATACTCGCCAGTGGCAGCGTTGAAACCGAAGCCGTCCTTGCCTTCCAGCACGCGGGCCACAACCACGGAACCTTCAAAGCCGGCATTGGCGGCAATCTGGCGCAGGGGTTCTTCCGCTGCGCGGCGGACGATATTCAGGCCGGCGAGTTCATCGTCGTCAGCGGGCTTAATGGAGTCAATGGCCTTCATGGCGCGGATCAAAGCAGTGCCGCCGCCAGGAACGATGCCTTCTTCAACAGCGGCCTTTGTCGCGTTGAGGGCGTCTTCCACGCGGTCCTTCTTTTCCTTCATTTCGGTTTCGGTGGCAGCGCCAACATGAATCACGGCCACACCGCCGACGAGCTTAGCCAAGCGTTCCTGAAGCTTTTCGCGGTCGTAGTCGGAAGTGGTCACTTCAATCTGGGCGCGGATCTGCTTCACACGTTCCTTAATATCTTCGCTCTTCCCGTCGCCGTCAACGATGGTGGTATTTTCCTTGTCGATGACAACGCGCTTGGCAGTGCCAAGGGATTCAAGACCAATGTTTTCCAGCTTGATGCCGCGGTCTTCAAACACGGCTTGGGCACCGGTGAGAATGGCGATATCTTCCAGCATGGCCTTGCGGCGTTCTCCAAAGCCAGGAGCCTTCACGGCACAGGCCTGCAGGGTGCCGCGCAGCTTATTCACCACGAGGGTAGCCAGGGCTTCGCCTTCGATGTCTTCAGCAATAATGAGCAGCGGGCGGTTCATCTTCGCAACCTGCTCCAGCACAGGCAGCATATCCTTCATATTGGAAATTTTCTTCTCATTACAGAGAATGAAGGGATTTTCCAGCTCGCAGAGCATCTTTTCAGTGTTAGTCACAAAGTAGGGAGAAAGGTAGCCACGGTCAAAGCGCATGCCTTCCACAACGTCCAAGGTGGTATCGAAACCCTTGGCTTCTTCAACAGTAATGACGCCTTCCTTGCCGACCTTGGCCATGGCGTCCGCAATGATGTTGCCGATAGCGGCGTCGGAGTTGGCGGAAATAGTGCCAACCTGGGCGATTTCCTTCTGGTCGCGGGTGGGCTTGGCAAGGTTGCTGAGCTCGGCTACGATAGCATCAACGGCCTTGTCGATACCGCGTTTGAGGGCCATGGGGTTGCGGCCGGCGGCCACAAGCTTCACGCCTTCATGGTAAATAGCCTGAGCAAGCACAGTGGCGGTGGTGGTGCCATCGCCAGCTTCGTCGCTCGTTTTGGAGGCCACTTCGCGCACCATCTGGGCGCCCATGTTCTCAAATTTATCTTCAAGTTCAACTTCCTTGGCAACCGTCACGCCGTCCTTAGTAATGACGGGGGCTCCGAAGGATTTTTCGATAACTACATTGCGGCCCTTGGGTCCCAGAGTGACCTTAACGGCGTTGGCCAGTTTGTCCACGCCATGGGACAGACGTTCACGGGCTTTGATGTCAAAAATAATCTCTTTAGCAGGCATGATATATTCTCCTCAAATGGTGGCTGTCTTTGGGTTTCAGAAAAAGCGGTATCCGCCGCGTTATTCAATAATCGCCAAAATGTCGTCCTCGCGCATCACGAGGTGCTCAACGCCGTCCAGCTTCACTTCAGTGCCGGCATACTTATTGAACAGCACGATATCACCAGCTTTGACAGCCATGGGAATCAGCTCTCCATCGTCCGCGCGTTTGCCAGGGCCGGCGGCGACAACTTCGCCGCGAGAAGGCTTTTCCTTAGCGGTATCAGGGATATAAAGCCCGCCGGCGGTCTTTTCTTCGCTCTCAAGACGCTTAACCAGCACGCGATCATTCAACGGTTTCAGACTCATGACAAATATCCTCCAAAGTATTTTGTTTGCGAATAGTAAGGTAAGCTCCGCGTTTCCCCTTCCTTCAGCCTGTCTAGCCTAATTGGATAAAGAAAACTGGAAAATTTCACGGTGCATCCCGCAAGCAGGACGAAGCATAAATAATGCCTCCTTTTGCGTTGGGAAGGGGCAGAAAAATATTTTTTTTTCCACACACGTATTTATTCTTTAAAATCAAATAGTTAAATTTTTATTTTTTTATTTTAGCATTTATACTTCCCTCCACTGAAAAAATAATTTATCATTAGGAACTTCACAAGAGAGTTCTCGTACAAAAGTTCTTGACACATATCAGGTGTATGGCTACCTTACGCCTTTCTTTTTGGAGGTCTTTTCATGTACGCAATTATCGAAACGGGCGGCAAGCAGTTCCGGGTCGAAGAAGGCGCCAGCATTAAGGTGGCCAAACTCGACGCTGAAACGGGCAGCGAGATCACCCTCGACAAAGTTCTTATGATCGGCGGCGGTGATGTCAAAATCGGGGCGCCGTATGTTGAAAACGCAGCGGTCAAGGCAACGATTGTTGAACATGGTCGTGGCGAAAAGATCAAGGTCTTCAAGCACTGGCGCCGCAACGATTCCCGCAAGACGCAGGGCCACCGTCAAGATTATACTGCCCTGAAGATTACAGCCGTTCAGGCGTAAGGAGCATTCCTCATGGCACATAAAAAAGCAGGCGGGAGTTCCCGCAACGGGCGCGACAGCGCTGGTCAGCGCCGAGGTGTTAAACGTTTTGGCGGCCAGCATGTGACTGCCGGCAACATCCTCATTCGCCAGCTCGGTACCTGTGTGTATCCCGGCGAGAATGTTGGCATGGGCCGCGATTACACGCTGTTTGCCAAGGTGGACGGCATCGTCAAGTACGAAACCTTCCTCCGCAAGCGCCGCGAAATGAAACGCGTTCATATTGTTCCGGCGTCTGCCGAGTAATCTGTTCTACGTTCTTTTCGTTCTTTTTTCAGGAAAGGGAAACGTCCTTTGATGTTTCTCTTTTCTTTTATTGTTTTTTTGCATACAGCCCCTTAGCGACCGACGCTCCAGCGTTGCAGACGCTTGCTCACCTCAACCTATCAGCTTATAACCATGCGATTTGTCGATGAAGCGCTCATCAGCGTCAAAGCAGGCAACGGCGGGCACGGCTGCGTCTCGTTCCGCCGCGAAAAATTCATTCCCAAAGGTGGTCCAGACGGCGGCGACGGCGGCGACGGCGGCAGCGTAATATTACATGCCGACCCGCGCTTGCTCACACTCTATGATTTCCGGCTAAAGCGGCGCTATGAAGCCCAAAACGGCCAGCCGGGCATGGGCAGCCAAAAATTCGGCAAGAAAGGCGAGGACCTTGTGCTGCGCCTGCCGGTGGGCACGCAGGTTTATGCTAGGAAGGACGACACGGAAAAATTGCTGGCTGACCTCACCGAACCAAACATGGAAACCGTCATCGCCCGCGGAGGACGAGGCGGCAAAGGCAACGAGCACTTTAAAACTGCTACAATGCGGGCTCCCCGTTTTGCCCAGCCCGGCGAGCCAGGAGAAGAATTTTCTTTGCGGCTTGAGCTGAAAATTCTCGCTGATGCGGGAATCATCGGCCTGCCAAACGCTGGCAAGTCTACCTTCATCTCACGCGTTTCAGCAGCCAGGCCAAAAATCGCCAGCTACCCTTTCACCACGCTGACCCCTAACCTCGGCGTTATGATCCGCGACGACGATCCGGACCAGCGCATGGTCCTGGCTGATATTCCGGGCCTCATTGAGGGTGCTCACCTAGGCCAAGGGCTGGGGCATCGCTTCCTCAAACATGTGGAGCGCACGCGCTTCCTCATCCATATCCTAAGTATCGAGGATGTGGATGAAAACAATCCGTGGGCGGGTTTTGACTTAGTGAACGCAGAGCTAGCGGGTTTTGACCCCGATCTTGCCTCCCGCCGACAAATCGAAGTCATCAACAAATGCGACCTAAAAAGTCCGGAAGAAGTGGCGAAGCTCAGGCAGAGGGCAATGGACGAAAGGCGCGGCATCCACTTTATCACTGCCAAAGGCAATGGGGATCCGGAGGCGTTAGAAAAACTTGTCCAGGCTCTATGGAAACTGCGCGGAGAGGAGGAAATACACACTCCGCTCCAGCACCCTCTAGAGGAAAAACAGGTCCAGGACGAGGGCTTTCCGGATATCGAAGTCATTTATACGCGGGAGTCTTCATAATGGACTGGCAGGAAGAAAAAAGAGAGGCTATTCAGAATGCAGACTGCATTGTTGTAAAAGTCGGCAGCGCTGTGCTGAGCAGCGGCTCCGAGCTTAATCTGGAAGTTCTGGACAACCTTGTTGACCAGCTTGTGCGCATCCAACGGGGGGAGGATCGAAACGGTCTCCGGCGCAGGATTGTGCTTGTTTCCTCCGGCGCAGTCAGCGCTGGTCGCGTGGCCCTTGGCAGCCAAGATCAGCAAGAGGCTGTGCAGGCGGGCATTGCCGCCAAGCAAGCCCTTGCCTCCATCGGACAGGGCCGGCTCATGCACTTTTACGATCAGAGCTTTTCTAGGCATGACGCCTTGATGTCACAGGTTCTGCTCACCCGCGACGACTTGAGCGACCGCGGAAGATTCCTCAATGCCCGCAACACATTCGGCACCCTCCTTGGCTGGAACGTCATTCCCGTTGTGAATGAAAACGACACTGTTGCCGTCAGCGAGCTCAAATTCAGCGATAACGACAACCTAGCGAGCCTTCTGCTCAACGTTGTCGGCGCCGATCTCTTTGTCAACCTGACAAGCATTGGTGGCGTGCTCGACTCGAACCCCCTAATCTGCCCCTGCGCAAATATCATTCCCTGCATCCGCCAGGTGCGGAACATAGATCTGAACGCGCTTTGTGGGGGGAAAACAGCCCAAGGTACCGGAGGCATGTATTCCAAGCTACTGTCCGCAACGCGGGCCGCTCAGCTTGGCGTGCCAACGTTCATCCTGCCCGGACTTGTGGCCAACGTTATCCCGCGGGCTTTCAGCGGGGAAGCATTTGGAACCTGGATCTGCCCGGAACCCACCTCCATTTCCCGCCGCAAATACTGGCTGGCCTACCAGACCGAACCACAGGGACTTGTCTGCATCGACAGCGGCGCCGCCGATGCCATCCTAAACAAAGGCAAAAGCCTACTGCCAGGCGGCATTACCGCCATTGAAGGCGCATTCACGGCCGGCGCGCTCATCCGCATTAACCATTCAGGGCAGGCAGTGGCCGTCGGTCTAAGCAACTACGATGCCGAAGAGCTTCGATCTATTATGGGCCGCTCTAGGCTGGAAGTCGCCGCCCTGCTAGGCGACGCCCACTACCCCGAAGTTGTGCACCGAGACAACATGCTTATAAAACCGGCCTGCTGAGCAGCGCCTGCCGTACGGCGGAACGCATCCTGTATCTGCCAGTCTAGCGCCCCGCGTCACATTTGATGCCGGGGCGTACTTGGCTTTCCGCCCCAATCCTCGTATGATTGTTTCCAAAAGGCCATGCGGTTTTGCTGCCACCACCAAAGAGGGGTAAAACTCCATTATGTTCTCTCTTCTTCAACGCCAGCTTTTTAGGGAAACGCTGTATACCTTTATCCTGTGCGCCAGCACTCTGCTCACGCTCATCCTTATCAGCCGCGCCGTACAGATGCGAGAACTTTTGCTGGGGCTGGACATGAGCCTTATGGATACCTTCCGCCTGTTCATATACATGTCCCCGACTTTTTTGATGCTGGTTGTGCCCATCTCCTGCATGCTGGCGGTCTTCCTTACCTTTCTTCGCATGGGAACGGACAGGGAGCTTGTCGCCCTCCGGGCCGGCGGTGTAAGCGTCTACCAAATGCTTCCGGCACCTATCTTCTTCAGTCTGCTCTGCTTAAGCCTTACGCTCTGGATATCGCTCCACTGGATTTCTTGGGGAATGGGACAGTTTAGGAACACTATCATGGATATTGCCACATCAAGAGCCCGCGTAGTCATACAGCCCGGAGTGTTCAGCACCGACTTTCCACAGCTTGTGCTCTTCGCCCGGAACGTTGATCCCAAAAACGGCACGCTGTATAAGATCATGGTTAACGACCGCAACCACAAGGGCCGCGATATCACAATTCTAGCGCCGGAAGGTATCATCACCTCTGATAGCGCCCGGGGCGAGCTTGTTTTCAGGTTGCGCGACGGGCAGCTATACACCACGGTAAAAGATCAGAGCTCCCTTCTTTCCTTCGATACCTATACCGTCCGCATGCCGCTGAACCTCCTTTTCAAAAACGTCAATCTTGGCAGTGTGCGACCAAGGGAACTCTCTTGGAAGGACCTCAAGAAAACCTACGCCACATACTCTAGGCAACTTACCAGCTCCTCTGACAATTTCAAAGGAAACGCCTACAAGGACCTTCTTGAGTATACGCTGAAAGTTGATGTTGAGCGGCACAAACGCTGGGCATACCCCGTCGCCTGCCTGGCCCTAACGGTCTTCGTTCTGCCGCTTGGCTTCGCCGCCCAAGGCATGAAAAGGCAGACGGGGCTCATTATCGCACTAGTCATGTTCTTCGTGTACTACAGCCTGATGTCGATGGGTTTTACGCTGGGTGAAAACGGTACCCTCCCGCCGGTGATTGGCCTTTGGCTGCCTAACGGGTTGTTCTTCTTAGGCGGAATCTGCGGACTACGGTTTGCGGCGCTTGAACGAACGCTGGATCTTACCGGCATTATCCGCCGCGTTGCTGTAAGCCTGCCGTATCAACGCCGGAATGCCCATCCAAAAGGATAACGCATGATCTTCCGCTCCTTGCTCTTCCGTTACCTTGTTAAGGGCAACATAACGCTTCTCTTGCCTACGCTGGCCGTGGGCATAGGCCTCTATGTACTCACCGACCTTTTTGAGCGCCTCGACCATTTCATGGAAGCCGGTGCGAGCATCGGACTGGTGGCCACGTATTTCCTCTATAAAATGCCGCTTGTTATCTCCCAGATTCTGCCGGTAATCTTCCTGCTTTCCGCAGTTATCCAACTCTGCATCATGGCCCGCAACAGAGAAATGATCGCCCTTCAGGCAGGAGGCATTTCGCTCGGCACACCGGCCTGCATCCTCATCATCTGCGGAATTGCCTGGGGCGTTGTCCAGCTTGGCTTTTCGGAAGTGCTGGGCGTTGCCGGCGAGCGCGAATCCAACAGAATATGGCGGGAAGAAATACGCAAGAGGGACCTAGCTTCCGCCGTTTTTGAAAATATTTGGTTTGCTGACGGGCAGTGGATGGTCTCTTTAGGTACGCTCCGCCCGGACAATTCCGGTGAAAACTTCACTGCATATGAAATCACTGACGACAGGCTAGAGCTGCGCCGAATTATTTCCGCCAAGCACTACAGGGGCAAAGTCAGACACTGGGAACTCTTTGAAGTTAAGGAAATAGAGCCATCAGCCTTTCGCTCCGCAAACCTTCCATTTTTCGCTCTGTCGCTGAATCAGGATCCCGCCACCTTCCGTCTTTTTTACAAATCTTCCAAACCGCAGCAGCTTCCATTGCGACAGCTGGGCATGGCCATCCAGCAGCTTTCCGCCTCCGGCTCCAATGTTGAAGCCCTTAAAACAACTTGGCATACCAAGATCGCTTACGCGGCCTCTCTCATGATCATGGCTATGATCGCGGTGGCACTGGTCTCCTGGACGGACAACATCTACCTGGCCACGCCGCTGGCGCTGGTCTGCACCTTCCTATATTACGCAGCCTTCATGCTAGGCACGGCGTTGGGGCAGCGGGGCGTACTGCCGCCTCCAGCCGCAGCCTGGGGCGCCAATATCATTGCCCTGCTGCTGGCAGTCATACGCCTTGCTCCCCTCTACCTGCGCCGCAGTGCACGCTGACCTCCCCGCAAAATCAAAAGGATAGTCTTCATGGATACCGCCACAGACAAAAACGAAAGAAATTCCCCCACGGACGAAACGCTTTTTAACAACACGTTTAGCACCAAGGAACGCAAGAACCTACTCATGTACATCGTCATCGCCATAGTTTTGATGGAACTTGCGATGACCGTGGGCGCCGTAGTCTACAGTATCACCCATGCCGAACGCATAGATGGCATAATGCGGTTCAACTTCCCCTGGCTTGGCTACACGATTATGGCAACGCTGATCCCAGTGCTGACCATGCTCATTTTCCATTTAGTGGGTATGGGGCTTTCCCGTGGCAATGCCGACGGCTCTCCCCTCCCCGAAGGCCGTGCGGCGACCTTTTTTGCTCTCGTGCGCGGTGCACCAACAATCATCCTCTTTGCGGGCTTCGTAGTACTTAGCGCCGCTCTTTACTACCTTGACGGTGTCATGGCACTGCTGCTCAAGCTGGGCGACTCGTTCCAAACCGTGGCGGTGTGGCTTATCGGCGCACTGGGAGTAGCATTCTGCGTCAACGCCGTCGCCAAGGCGGTTTTCATGTACAAATCAAAGCAAATGGAAGCCGAATACGCCTTCAGACGCGAGGTCCTTGAACGCACGGGAACCATTCTCCTCGATGCCCGCCTAGCTCCCACAACGGACTTGCGCCAGCTTCCAGCCCCGCTCGATATCAAAACGATCGAACACCACGAGGAAAACAATGGTAGCACCGATACGGAAGGAAAATTGGATGTAGAGGGATAAATAATCCCTCGTTGCGCTACTGACTTTTACGCCGTTTTATGTCCACAGCAAAATTGGCCGCCGACGGATAAAATAAAAAACGGTTATGCCACCGCCAAATGCTTTTCAATCAGCCAAGCTTCCAAGAGATCGGCGATCTGCACGTTGTTCAGATCTGCAAACAAAAAATGCGTATTACCCTTGATGCCAATATCAGGCAGGTGGATAACCTTCGCGTTGCCTCCATGGCGGTTGACAGCCTGCGCCCAGAGCCGCGCCATTTCCAGTCTCACGCGCCAGCCATCTTTGTTCCATTCATTGCTCATCTTTTCACATATATTATCGCCATAATAGATAACAATAGGTATCCGCGTGAGCTTCAAAAAGTCCTCTTTGGGGACAGAACGCGCCGAAAGCATCTTACCCGGGTGTGTAGTCTCTAAAGGTTTCGGTACTTCCCCCTCGGGGAACACAAAGCCGCTACCTGGCTCATACGAGGCAATGCCTTTTATTTTGCTGCTCTTGATGGCGGCAAGCCAGCCAATCCCTCCGCCTTGCGAATGAGTAATTAGAACGCCCTCGCCCGATCTCTCAAATACCGCAGCCACGGCATTGCTGATTATATCGGGATCATAATCTCCTGTGTTGGGTGTCATCTGTCGCAAAAACTGATTACGCGCCTCTTCTGTCTGCGGGAAAGCCACGCCGTCAAAGTAACTCGGCGGCAGATCCGCTCCCTGCCAGTTCCCAATGCGGAAATAGCTAAACCAATACTGGTCTTGAGCCGCTGCCGGAAGCGTGGCAGCTCGCGTAGACTGTCCGGCCCTTCCCCGCCGCGGCTGGTCAACAAGATACACGCTATAGCCGCGCCTGAGAAAAATATTCTGGAATCCCTCACGCCCGTCCGGCGTTGTTTCCCAAGTTTTCCCCGACTGACACGAACCGTGCAAAAACACAAGCGGATACTTCCTCGCCTTCACAGGACGCTGGTAAAATACATAGGCGTGATCACCATGCAACGTCTGTCCTTCAGAACTAAGGGGCTTTTGCGCGTTCATTTTGCCCGGCGCCGTAGCCACCGTGCCGCCCGCGAAAAAACTGCCCTGCTCCTCTAGGGTAATAAAACGGGAAGACGCAGCCTGACCGCCTTCTGCCACGCCAGCCGCTTCCTTTGGCTTCAATTGCGCTGACGCTTGTTTGAGTGAAGTCGGCCCGCCTGTAGCTGCAAGCAGGCTAGGGGAAACCAGTGCCCCACCTCCAAGTGAGACAGAGACGCCTTTAACAAAAGAACGCCGAGAAATGCTCATATTTCCTCCACTGCGTTATAACGTTCATCTAAGCAAAAGGAATTTACCCATACTGTCTGAATATATTTGATCTTAAAATGAAAGGCAAGGCCGCAGGAGAAGAGGACACATTCATGTTTTTAATGCAATGTTCATCTCATCTATCGAAAATTCAAAACACCGTTTTCAGAAAGCATCAAAAAGGACTTTCAGGGAAACACCAGGATTTCGTCTGCACTAACCCACACAAGCACGGGCAATCCCGCACTTTCCTGCGTCTTTCCAAGTCATCTGCCCAGGCCTCCGGTACAGTGCCGGAGCGTTGTGCCACGAGTCGGCGCATTATCGGTCTTTTGGCAAAAAATACAAAAGAGAAGCCCTCCTTCTCTGACAATTCTCCCTCCCTTCCGGTATGCAAACTTGATTTGAAATCGCTTAGAATAGCACTATTCAGCAGATTCTAGTGGACGGCGATTTCAGCATTTGGGATTTGCTAAAAATTGCTTAGAAGCCGAATCATAGTGAAACCGGACTATAAGCTTCAAGAGAATTTCGCTTTGCTGCGGAGTAAAAACGAGCAGCAGTAAGGCGCGCCACTTTCGAACATATCGCTGCCGGGGCTATTGTTTTATCATTGCGGCTACTTGTTTAATGAACTTGTATTCGAAGGTAACGTTTCGGTCTTGTTCACGTTTGGGCCATTAAAAATGGCAGAAAGCCAAGATAATAAATACAGTACGATAAATATTACAAAAAATTTTTTCTTCCAATTGTATATTCTTTTTGGCGGTTCCGGAACAAAATCCGGTCCTGGTTGTCCTTCTTGTATTTCGTTATCAAAGATAAAACCTTTTAGGGCTTCTATCATTTCGGGATTACATTGCCCTAGACCTTTTCTTCCGTCGCGAAAATAAAAGGCTACAAGAGCCTCGTATTGTTTTCCGCCAAGGAGTGCTCCAGTAACCATACCGGCTTCGCCATATAGGAGCCTCCCAATGAGTGCGCCGGTAACAGAGTCGCTCATTGTCGCGTTATTTCGCATTTCGCCTTGAAAGGCTACAGAAAACAGGTCGGAAACGTAGAACGACGGTCCAAATGTACGGAAAAATTTGCGACCTAGCAACGCAAATGTCGCGTTTGTAAAACCTGCAATAAAACGTACCTGAGCAAACATAATAAACTCCTGCCTTTTTGGTTCTTGTTTTATCCTTATATCGGAACTATGTGAATAGTATATTTCCTCCTTTTTATTGTAAAGCACTAGCTTCATCATTCCTCATCGCCAGTACCACGGATCCATTGTACACGCACATTTTGCAGTACAACGGAAAACGAAAGAGGCTCTTTGTCATCCTCCCCCGCCAAAAGTCGGGGGATTCCTATCGATAGCGGCTCTAACGAGCCGCGCCATAGGCGGGTTCCAGCTTCAGCGAGACGGCCCAGAGGAACAAGGCTTTGTTTTCGCCGCAAACATTCCCACATGGGGAATGTTACGGGTACGAACCAACCGCCTATTCCCCCAGGTCTCACTATCTCTCCACAGGCTGACACGGCATGCCCTGCCGCCGTATCACCTGTTACCCCTTAAAAACTGGAAAGCCAAAATTCCAGTTAAGGTGCGCCTTACTCCCCCCTAAAGGGAGAGATTTTACGGCGCGATTTGATAAGTCCTCTCATAAGTCCGTAAAAGCGTACATCTTCTACGCCGGCGCGTATGCTATGCTCTAAGAAGCAGTCGCGGAGAATATCGTAGGGAATATGATAGGGCTATGGATAAGCAGTTAAAAGATATCCGGATCAAATCCGACAATGTCTTGATTTACTTCTCCGCGTGCCAGCTATAGATAAATTTTGAAGCCGCTTTCAGCTTATCCCCCGGGCAGTTATGTAGGCTAGGGGAGGGGGGGAGTCAAAAGACTTGCGTAATATTAAAACAACTTTTATATAGTATATGCTAAGTCTAATACAATGTTCCAGTTTTCCGATGAGATGGCTTGGACGGCAACCCCAAAGCCCGTACCGAAGCCAAAAACGCCAAAGACCCCGAAAGCTCCAGCCGTACCGACAACACCGAAGAAGCCAGTCAAGACAGACGCAGGATACAAGATGTCCGATGTGCTGGATGACATGAGCGTCCTGCCAAAGA
>CAYWQK010000018.1:0-7411 GCA_964460575.1 uncultured Desulfovibrionaceae bacterium
GTGTGCCGCAGGCATGGCAAGGCTGCCCCCGGCGCCCATAGACATGGAAGGCGTATTGAAAAGCGCCCGCATCGCCGCGGGCCGTGCGGTAGTCGCGTATGGAGGACCCGCAGGCAGTAATGGAAGCCAGGAGAACTTCTCTTAGGCTTGCATGAAGGCGGACGAGTCTTTCTTCAGGTACGCTTCCGGCAGGGGCAGCAGGGGAAATACCTGCCCGGAAAAGGCTTTCATCGGCATAGATGTTGCCAATGCCGGCAATGACCGATTGATTAAGCAAAAGGGATTTTATGGTTGCGCCGCGGCCAGAAAAAAGCTGCACAAAGTCCTTTCCGCTGATTTTAAGGGGTTCAGGACCAAGGGTGTTCCAGAACGCCCAGGTTCTATAACTTTCCGGGCTGAGAACGCGGATTCTTCCGAATTTGCGGGCATCGTCAAAGAAAAGGCGCTTTCCGTCTGAAAAATCCAAAATGGCGCGGGTGTGGGGTCCTGGTGGTGTCCCTTGGGGAAAAGCAAAGAGACGTCCCGTCATCCTCAGGTGGACGGCGAATCCGCTTATATCCGTGTTGTTTTGCTCTTCGAGATCAATAAGAAGCAGTTTACCCCGCCGGCGCACGCCGCAGATGCGCCGACCGGGCAGTAAATCAAGGGGGAGAGGACCTTCCAGCGTGTTTTTATTCAGCAAAAAGACATTGCTGATCAGCTGAGCTTTGACGATCGGGGAGAGCGTTCTGGCGATGGTTTCAACTTCCGGCAGTTCCGGCATGGTAAAGCTACGGCAGCATAGGCGCGGCGGAAAGGCCTTCTGTAACGGGCAACCCGAACATCAGGTTGGCGTTGGCAACGGCCTGTCCTGAAGCGCCACGGCAGATGTTGTCAATCGCGGAGACGATAATGAGCCTCCGGGTACGCGGATCGGTGATAACGGCAATGTCGCAGAACATGCTGCCACGTACATTGCGGGTTTCCGGGAGCTTGCCCGCGGGCAGAATACGGACCCACGGCGTAGGACAGGCGCTCCAGTATCCAGCGAAAATATCTCTGGCATCCTGCGTGCTCAAGGGACCTTTTAGCTGAGTATAGATGGTGCTTAAAATACCCCTACTCATGGGAACAAGATGCGGGTTAAAAGAAACAGTGATATCCTCCTTCGCCAATATGCTCAGTTCCTGCTCGATTTCCGGTGTGTGGCGGTGCTTGCCGCCGAGTCCGTATGCGCGGAAGGTATCGGCGACTTCGCAGAACAGGGAAGGAACGGAAGCCTTACGGCCGGATCCCGTGGCGCCGGATTTGCTGTCGATGATGATGCTGCTCCGTTCGATCAGGTCGCATTTCAGCGCTGCGGCAAGCCCAAGGATAATTGAGGTCGGGTAGCATCCGGGGTTGGCTACAAGCTGTGCGGTCTTGATGCGGCGCATGTAGCGTTCAGGCAGACCGTAGATGGCTTCCGGTAGCAGTTCAGGGCAAGGGTGCTCCGCGTACCATTGGGCGTAGGTATCTGCGTTGTGGAGGCGGAAGTCCGCGGAAAGATCGACCACCTTAATGCCGCGTTCCAGAAGGGCCGCGGCTGTTTGTGCGGCTGTTCCATGCGGAACGGCGAGGAAGGCTAAGTCGCAGCTTTCGGCGATCTTGTCAGGATCAGGCTCAATGAGCGTTACATCGGATCCGGGCAGACCTTCGAGGAAGGCGTACATTTCGCCGAGGCGGCGTCCGGCTTCCGTGCGGGAGGTCGCCGCCGTGAGACGGATATGGGGATGCCCGGCCAGGATGCGGGCGAGTTCCATGCCTGTGTAGCCGGTAACACCTACGAGTCCGGCGCGGATGGTGTTTTCTGTGGTCATATGGCTTACCCTTTGCGCATGACGTATTTCAGGCGCAGTTCGTAAATCAGGGATTCTAGGAGCTGTGCTTCTTCCGGCGTGAGGCAGGAGGAGGTTTTGCTTTGGAGCATGGTCAGGATGTCTATGGAATGCTTGGCCATCAGGAGGTTGCATTCGGTCTTGTCTGTTTCCGGATTAGGCACTTCGCCAAGCTGGACCAGCGTTGATGAAGCCAGCGACATATTGAAAGTGGAATACGTTACCTCCGGGAGGGTGGCCGCCGTGTTTTCCTGTGCGGGTTTACGGCTTTGATTTTGCATGGGTTTCCTCCTAAGGGCGGTATGCGCCCACGCGTATACTATGACCTGGGAGCCTTTGTCTACTCACCGCCAAACACGGATGAGGAGCGCCTTGAGGTAGGCGGTTTCCGGCATGGCGGGATGAACGGGATGGTCCGGCCCTTGAAATCCACGGTACAGGAGCTGTCCATGCAGGCCGCGCCTAGCGAGGCATTGCGACAGGATGCGGTGCAGTTCTTTTTCCCCAAGATGGTGAGAACAGGAGCAGGTGACGAGTGTTCCCCCGTCTTCCACAAGCTGAATCCCTAAGTCGTTGATCCTGCGGTAGGCGGCGAGTCCCGCGGCAGCGTCTTTTTTTCTTTTAATGAATGCCGGGGGATCAAGGCATACAAGGCTGAAGTGGCGTCTTTCTTTTTTGAGGGTTTCAAGTAGGGTTAACGCGTCGCCCCTGAGGCACTCAGCAGCTGCGTCCGGGGAATTGCGCCGCAGGTTTTCTTTGGCATTGCTAAGGGCGGAGGCTGAGACATCCATGAACAAAACGTGCTTCGCGCCGCGCATGGCTGCCATGCAGCCAAAGCCGCCGGCGTACGAAAAAGCGTCCAGCACAGTGCTGCCCGCAAAACGCCCTGCGGTCAGCCTGTTGACGCGCTGGTCATAGAACCAGCCTGTTTTTTGTCCGCCTTTGTCAGGGGCGAACGGCGCGGTAAATTCGGCGTCGCTCTCTATTATGTCCACATGTTCCGGCATGGAGCCTTCCACACATTCCGTGTATTGCGGCAAACTTTCCAGCGCCCGTGACGGTGTGTCGTTGCGCAGCGCGATGACGGAAGGATGCAGGAGTCCGCGCAGATCATCGAGGATAGGCTCGCGCAAAGCTTCCATCCCCGCAGTGTTGAATTGGACGCTGAGAATATCGCCGTAGCGGTCAATGACAAGTCCGGGCAGAAAATCGCCTTCACTGTGGCACAGCCGGTAGAAAGGAACAGCGAAAAGGCGCTCGCGCAGTGCTAGCGCCCGCCGCAGTCTTGTTCGTACAAGGTCGGCATGAGGCATGGCGTCACCGCGGGACAGCATGCGCACGGCAATGAGGGAGGATGGGTTAACGTAGCCTTCTCCCAGTTTTGTTCCCAGCGCGTCGCGTATTTCCACGGGTTCCCCCGGCGTGAAGTCGGTAAGCGGTACGCGGGACACATCGATTTCGTTGCTGAAAATCCATAGGTGCCCGGCGCGGATCCGGCGGTCCTCACGCTTTTTGAGATACAATGTGCGGAGCTGCTTCATGGCGAAGGTTGAGTGTTGGAGCGTTAAGCGTGTGCCTGCTGTTTTGCCGTCAGCAGACTAGGAGGTATATCCAGATGCCCGCGTTCAGGCAAAGCATCAGGAAAATGGCGGCGGAGGCCATGTCCTTGGCCGCTTTGATGAGAGGATGGAACTCAGTGGAAATAAGATCGCAGGTCTTTTCGATGGCGCTGTTCAGCAGTTCTGCGGTCATAACGCCAAGCCAGCCGCCAAGAGTCAGGAGCCAATGCGAAGGAGAGCATTCCGTTGCGGCAAGCACAATACAGAGAATGAGCAGAACCGCGCACTCCTGGCGAAAAGCCCGTTCGTTGAGCCATGCGGTACGCAAGCCGGAAAGTGAGTTTTGCAGAGCTTTGAGAAGCGGAGAGAGCGCTGGTGCCGACATGGATACATCCTCGGCGGGCCGGATGCTGCATTGAAAAAAGCGGGAGGCCGGTCCGCTGAACGCCTCCCGCCACGTTTACGCTGGCTAATCACTTTGCGATTTGCCGTTTGAGAATGGCAAAGGCCTCGTTAATGCCCGAAGGGTTCTGCCCGCCGGCCTGCGCCTGATCCGGCCGTCCGCCGCCTGATCCGCCGATGGGGGCCGCAACGGCCTTGATAAGGGCTGGGGCGGTGAAGCGGTCATGCAGGTCTTTGGATACATGCAGAATGAGCGAGACTTTCCCCGCGGGATTGTCAGCATCCGGAGCGGCGATGCAGATTACACCCGACGTGTGCTTATTGCGCACGCCATCCATGACTTCGCGCAGGGTTTTGATGGGCATGGGATCCAGCTTGCCCGTTATCACCAAGATTCCGTTGAGTGTTTCTTCCGTCATGGCGCTGGTTTTGCTGGAGGCTGCTAGGGCTCGGTCAAGGTCGCGGCGCAGTGTTTTGTTGTCTTTAAGCAGGTTCTCTACTCTGGTTGGCAACTCCTCGGGGCGGCTTTTTAGCAGTCCGGAAAGCTGGGCCAGTTCAGCCCGCTCCCTGTTGATGTGGCTGAGCGCATTCCAGCCGGTCGCGGCTTCAATGCGTCGCACGCCGGCGGAGATTCCGGATTCGGAAAGCAGCACAAAGGCGCCAGCCTGGCCCGTAGTTGCGAGGTGCGTACCGCCGCACAATTCTCGGGATTCGGTGTGTACGTCCGTACCCACAGTGACGACGCGCACGCTGTTTCCGTATTTTTCGCCGAACAGCGCCATTGCGCCGGTGCCCAGGGCTTCCTCGCGGGGCATAACGCGCGAGTTTACAGGGTAGTCAGCCATAATGGCTGCGTTGACTTCATGTTCGACCTGCTTCAGTTCTTCGTTTGTCATGGGCGCGATATGTGAAAAGTCGAAGCGGAGGCGTTCCGGGGTAACAAGGGAGCCTGCCTGGCGCACATGGTTGCCCAGAACGCGGCGCAGGGCGGCATGCAATAGATGGGTACAGGTATGGGAACGGGCGGAAGCAAGGCGTGTTTCGCGGTTGACTTCCATCTGTACTTCTTCGTCAGGCAGAATGCGGCCTTCTGTCACGCGGATTTTCATAACCGTGAGGTCGGGCGAAGGCTTGAGGGTTTCTATGACATCGGCCTTGCCGATTTCCGCTGCGGAAAGGACGGTTATTGCACCAGTGTCGCCTTCCTGTCCGCCGGACGCCCCATAGAAGGGCGTGCGGTTAGTGACGACATAGCCTTCGGCGCCTTTGGCTAGGGAATCAGCGGGATTTGCTTCTGCATCAAGCAACGCCGCGATGCGGCCGGAGGTGGATAAGGTTTCATAGCCAATGAACTGGCTTTTCAGTCCGTCTTCCAGGAGCCGAGCGAAACGGGACCCGAGATCTTTTTCACCGGAACCTTTCCAGTTTGCTCTGGCGCGGCGGCGCTGTTCAAGCATTGCGTCTTCAAAGCCTTTTATATCAACAGTGAAGCCGCGCTTTTCCGCGATGTCGTTTACAATGTCGATGGGGAAGCCGTAGGTGTCGTACAGGCGGAATACAACAGCGCCCGGCAGGCTGTGTTCGGACGCGTGCGCTGTTATTTCGCTTTCCAGCAGGGCAAGCCCCTTGTCGAGAGTCTGACCGAAGCGTTCCTCTTCTTCCCTGACAACGCGGGACATGAAGTCCGCGCGTTCGTTCAGCTCGGGATACTGCCCGCCCATGACTTCGGCGACTTTAAGCGCCATTTTCCAAAGGAAGGGATCCTGCATACCAATAAGCCTGCCAAAGCGGTACGCGCGGCGGATCAGGCGGCGGAGGATGTAGCTGCGACCTTCGTTGGAGGGGAGGATGCCGTCGGCGATCATGAAGGCGATGGCCCGACTGTGATCGGCGATGACTCGCAGTGCGGTATCGGTATCGGGAGAGTCATGGTAATGGACGTTGGCGAGCTTCGCCATATATTGGATGAAAACCTGGAAGAGGTCGGTATCGTAGTTGGATCGGACGCCCTGGCATACCGCGCTGATGCGTTCCAGTCCCATGCCGGTGTCGATGGAGGGGCGGGGCAGGGGTGTGCGTGTGCCGTCCGCTGCCTGATTGTACTGCATGAAAACAAGGTTCCAGATTTCAAGAAAGCGGTCGCAGTCGCATTTGCCAATGCCGCAGTTGGGCCCGCAGGCCATGTCGGCTCCTTGGTCCACATGAATTTCAGAGCAGGGTCCGCAGGGGCCGGTGTCGCCCATTGACCAGAAATTGTCTTTTTCTCCCAGGCGGTAGATGCGGGCGGGGTCGACGCCGGCGACATTAACCCAGAGGTCAAAGGCTTCGTCGTCGTCTTTATAGATAGTAATATAAAGTTTTTCTTTGGGCAGCTTTAGGACTTCCGTGACGAATTCCCAGGACATGCGGATGGCGTCTTCCTTGAAGTAGTCTCCAAAGGAAAAGTTGCCCAGCATTTCAAAAAAAGTATGGTGCCGCGCCGTGCGGCCAACGTTATCTAGATCGTTGTGCTTGCCGCCTACGCGGAGGCATTTCTGCGCCGTGGTTGCGCGGGTGTATTCACGTTTTTCTTGGCCGAGGAAGAGCCGCTTGAACTGAACCATGCCTGCATTGGTGAAAAGCAGGGACGGATCGTCCCGCGGAATGAGCGAGGATGAGGAAACTTCCTGGTGCCCGTATTTTTTGAAATGATCGAGAAATTTCTGACGGATTTCCTGAGCTGTGAGCATGGTTGCTCCCTGTTTTGCATCGATGCGTGAAGCACTGTTGAGTTCAAGTATGGTGAAATTTTTGCGCTAAGAAGTTAGCAGACAAGGCTTACAGATCGCTGTCCTCAGGGGGAGAGAACGTGTCTTCCGCCGTGTTTGTTTCCTCTTGGGTATCGTCGGGGGCGGAGGACGCTGCAAGCGGATGCATACCGAGGTGCTCGCGCAGTTTTGCCTCAATGGCATCGCGAAGATTTGCGTCTTCGTCTAAGAGAGCGCGGACTTTTTCTTTGCCCATGCCAAGTTTTTCTGCTCCAAAGGCATACCAGGCGCCGCTTTTATCGAGGATGCCGGCTTCCACGCCCATATCGATGAGTTCTCCCGAGCGGGAGATGCCCTGCCCCCAGATAATGTCGAATTTGGCTTCGCGGAATGGCGGAGCCATTTTGTTTTTTACAACTTTGACTCGTGTGAGCGAGCCAAAGGCTTCATCCTTGTCTTTCAGCGTTTGGATTTTGCGGATATCCATGCGGACTGAACTGTAAAATTTAAGCGCCTGTCCGCCAGTGGTGGTTTCCGGGCTGCCATAGCCGGTGACGCCGATTTTCATACGAATCTGGTTGATAAAGATAACGGCAGCGCGGGATTTGTGGATAGAGCCTGTGAGCTTGCGGAGAGCGTGGCTCATCAGGCGCGCGTGTCCGCCAACCTGGGTTTCGCCCATGGAGCCGTCAAGTTCCGCTTGGGGAATCAGGGCGGCTACGGAGTCAATGACCACAAGGTCCACAGCTGCCGAACGAACCAGCGTGTCCGCGATTTCCAGCGCCTGCTCCCCATGGTCGGGCTGCGAAATAAGCAGTTCGTCGGTTTTTACGCCGAGCCTTTTGGC
>CAYWQK010000018.1:7421-22388 GCA_964460575.1 uncultured Desulfovibrionaceae bacterium
TGGCATAATAAACGTCCAAGGCGTGTTCGGCGTCAATAAAAGCGGCCGTGCCACCGCGTTTTTGACATTCGGCGATGACATGGAGAGCGAGAGTTGTTTTGCCTGAGGATTCGGGGCCGTAGATTTCCGTTACGCGGCCGCGCGGCACGCCGCCGATGCCTAGGGCCAAGTCGACGCCGATGGAGCCTGTGGGGATAACCGGCACGCTGACGTGAACATCGTCGGACAAGCGCATGATAGCCCCCTGTCCGAAACGCCGTTCAATAGTGACCAGTGCCGTCTGCAATGCTTCTGCGCGCGCGTCTCCCGGCGACGCGTTTGTTTTTTTCGCCATGTTTTTCTCCATGTGCTGTCCGTTGGAAGGTAAATTTGCCCGCTAGCGCGATAAAAACTTCTATTCTAGAAGTCCCTGCTCGCTAGTAGCGCGCAGCCCAAGATGTTTGTAAGCGCGGGCTGTTGCCATGCGGCCTCGGGGAGTGCGCTTCAGGAATCCGCACTGGATTAGGTACGGTTCGTAAATTTCTTCGACAGTGCGCACTTCTTCAGCTACTGCTGCAGCAAGAGTTTTTACGCCTACAGGACCTCCATTGTAAAATTCTATGAGCACGCTCAAAAGTTTCCTATCCATTTGGTCAAGCCCGAACTTGTCTACGTCCATGCGATTCAGGGCATTGACAGACTGAGCGGCGTCTACGATTCCCTCGCCGTAAACAGCGGCGAAGTCTCTTACCCTTCTTAGGAGGCGGTTGGCGATGCGCGGCGTTCCGCGGGACCTGCGGCCGATTTCCATGGCGCCGTCTTCTGTGACGGCTACACCTAGAATGCGCGCCGAGCGCAGCACCACACGGGCCAGTTCTTTCGGCGTATAGAACTCTAGGCGGCTGATAATGCCGAAGCGGTCGCGCAGGGGGGAGGAAATCAGCCCGATGCGCGTGGTTGCGCCGACTAGGGTGAACGGTTCAAGATCGATTTTTACTGTTCTTGCGGCCGGCCCCTGCCCGATCACAAGATCAAGTTTGAAGTCTTCCATGGCAGGATAAAGAATTTCCTCTACGGCAATGGGCATTCTGTGGATTTCATCGATAAAAAGGATGTCGTGCCGCGAAAGGTTGGTTAGGATGGCGGCCAAATCTCCGCTCCGCTCCAAAACAGGGCCGGATGTGCAGACGAGGTTGACGCCAAGTTCGGCCGCCATAATTTGGGCTAGGGTTGTTTTGCCGAGACCGGGGTTGCCGTGGAACAGGGTATGGTCCATGGCCTGTCCGCGATCTGTGGCCGCGTTAAGGTAGACCCGCAAATTGGCGCGCAACTCCTCCTGACCAATAAAATCTTCAAGGCGGGTTGGGCGGATGGTTTCGTCAGCAGCCAGGCGGTTTGGTGCAGCGGAGACGATGGGGCGGGCATCAGCCGTACTCATGATGTTTCTCCCTGGCGGACGCGGGCCATGGCCCTAAGAACAGCGCGCAGGGCGCTGCTGACATCCAGATCCGGTTCATCTTGTAAAAGTTTTCTAAGGACCGGCGCAGCTTCGGCCTCATTGTAGCCAAGTCCTTCAAGTCCGGACAGTACATCGCGGAAGATCCCGCCCTGCTTTGTCTCCGGAATAGCGTAAGGCAGTTCAGCAGTCTCAATTTTGTCTTTCAGTTCAAGAAAAATACGCAGGGCCGTTTTTTTGCCGATTCCGGAAGCACGGGTCAGGGCGTCCGGATCATTTTCGGCAACTATTCGGCGCAGATCGTCCGGACGGAAGACAGAAAGGATGGCCAGCGCGGTTTTTGCCCCAACCTTTGTCAGACTGGTGAGTTTGAGGAATGTCTGCCGCTCATCCCATGTTTCGAAGCCGAAAAGCTCCTGAGCGTCCTCGCGAACCGTAAGGGACGTGTAGAAGCGGGCCTGCTCGCCTGGCGCTGGCAGGCGGCAGAGTGTGTGCGCAGGTAAAAAAAGCTCGTATCCAACACCCGATGCCGTGATGATCACGGCTGAATTGACGGTGAACTGAGCAAGCCGGCCTTCAATATACGCAATCATAGGCAAAGGTTATAGCCTATTTCGTCTCGAGTGGGAAGATGCCGCCTGGGCAGGCGAAAGCGCAGTGATTCAAAAAAGTTCTCTTTTTGCGTCCGCCAGTTGGTTCCGCAAATGCGCTTGTATCCGGAGCAGGGGCAAGAATTACAAGAGCTATAAAAGGTGAGTTCCAATGGTTCCGAGCAGTATTCGCCCGTTAGGGTGTGTTAGCTCCGCCGGTGTTATGAAGAATAGTCGGATTGCTCTGCCGGAGAGCGCCTGGCAGAGGGCCGCAGAAGGTTATGCGCCCTTTTTCCAGACGTAGCAAGTGCGTAACAGCTGGAATAAGGTCTTCAACTCTATGGGAAACCAGAACAACCTGCACGCCGCGGATGATAAGATCGTTAATGAGTTCAAGTACATGCGCCTTAGCCGCTGGATCAAGGCCCGAGCAGGGTTCATCCAGCAAAAGGAGGTCCGGAGTCCCTGCCAGGGCTCGGGCTAGGAGCATGCGGCGCATTTCGCCGGTGGAGCAGCGGCGGATGGAGCGTTCGGCCAGATGTTCGATGCCAAAGAGCGCCATGCATTCCCGTGCTTCCTGCCGGTCTGCGGCGGAAAGCGTCCGGTAAATGCCCACGCTGTTGTCGATCCCTGAGCAAACAAGCTCTTCGCCTGTGATATCGTAGGTGTAGGTAGCCTGCTGTAGGTCAGAAACGAGGCGGATGCCTCTGCGGATGCCTTCCAGCATGGTTTGCAGCCCACCCTGCCTAGGAAGGAATCTGCGTATGCTACCGCCGGCGGCGGGGAATTCATCGCCTGCGAGAAGGCGCATCAGCGTGGATTTGCCGGCGCCGTTTTCGCCAAGCACTGCCCAGTTTTGCCCGGGTTCGATGGTCCAGGAGATGTCGTGGAGCACAGGCGTGTGGCTCAGGTATACCGTGGCATCGCGTATTTCTATGCGCGCTCCTCCTCCGGCTTTTTTGTCTGCGGCGCTACGGCTCAGGCTTTTGCCTTCATGGGAGGAAAGGGAGCGTTTCGCGTTTTCCTTTGCCGGCAGCAGGATGTCGGAGACAATGCGTCCATGCTCCATGCAGATTTCCCGGCGCATCCAGTCGGGGAGTGTCTCCGGGCGGTGGGTGCTAATGACAATCGTGGAGAGACAGGAAGCCTTTTCCAGCAAATCAAGGAGCAGGGTTCTGGATACGGCGTCCAGTCCGTCGGTTACTTCGTCCAGGAGCAAAACCTGGGGACGGCGGATCAAGCCGCGCGCCACAAGAAGGCGGCGGAGTTCTCCTTGGGAAAGCTCGGGAACGCGGCGTTCTAGAAGGGGGGTGGCATCCAGGCCGCGCGCCAGCGCGTGAATCCGTTCCTTTTCCTCGCCTTCTGCGTGCCTAAGCACGTAGACAGCTTCGCTTATTCCGCCAAAAACCAGATCTTCACCCGTGATATCCCAGCCCTGCATTAAAATGCGTTCCTGTTGGGCGGGCGCGATGAGTGCAGCCATGGCCCTGCCGGCCAGAGGTGAGCGCTCTTCGCCGTTTTCCGTGTGCCAGGTAATGCGCGTTTGTTGGTTTTGATCCGGCCATTGTTCGCCGCGCAGGAGCCGCAGGAGTGTGGATTTCCCAGCGCCGTTGCCGCCCCGCAGCGCAAGGTGTTCTCCCGCATGGATGGAAAGCGTGATGCTAGAGAGGGCCGCATGTCCTTGGAAGGTAACGCTGGCATTGGCAATGTCGATAAGGGTCATGGCGTGCTGATTGGCTGAATGTGAGGACCATGGCGGCATGCATGGTCTAAAAAGCCTGGTCGAACGATTTGCGTCCGACGTAATAGCGGCTGGTCTTATAGCCGAACAGTCTGGCGTACGCGGCCAGTTCGTCGAATTTCCAGCTGACTTGCTCCACGCAGTGGCTGTCTGAGGCAAAGGAGATGGGTATGTCCATATCGGCCGCCATGCGCATAATAGCGGGACATGGGTAGATTTCGGAGCAAGGTTTGCGCAGCCCTGCGGCGGAAACCTCCATAGACATGCCGCTGGCCTTTATAGCTTTTAGCGCCTCTTCAATGCGCAGGAGGGCTTCAGTGCGCTTGAGCCAGGCATGGAAACGGTCGGCGCTGAAAATTTTGATTAGGTCGGGATGCGCGGCAATATCCATCAGCCGGCTTTCCGCCATATTTTTGAGCGTTAAAAAATAGGCGTCGTACTTGGCGAAACACGCGTCATCGTCCAAAATATCCCAATCGGCTTTCAGGTCGTCAAATCCCCAAGTGCCGAGGAAATGGACGCTGCCGATGAGGTAATCCCAAGAAGGCTCTAGGGCGATCATATGTTCAATAAATGAACGCTCGTTCGGCATCCAGTCAACTTCCAGCCCAAGAAGCACACGGAGGGGCTTCGCGTCATCCGGGGCCTGATTCCAGCGTTCACGGAGTTCCTTGACCTGTGAAAGGTATTCGGGAAAACCCGTGCGGAGACGTTCCCTGTATTCATTCGTATAGTTGTAGCCCTCGGCGCGAGGGGAATGCTCGGAAAAGCCGAAGACACGCATGCCGGACTTGGCCGCGGCGGCGGCCATGCCGGCAACACTGTCTTTGGCGTGGGAAAACAGCGTATGGCTGTGCATATCAACGGTGATCATGGCGCGTCCCTTCAGGAAAAGGAGAAGGTAGTGTGGTGCAGGGATAAAAACTCTGTACTTCCCGAAACACCCTGAAATCTTTTTCCGCTTTCGTGAGATTGTCAATCCTTTTCATAGGAACGCGGCGTCGCTTATACCTTTCCCGCATGGCTTTTAACAGAGGAAAATACGGCGGAAGTTTTTGCGTTTCGAGGTGTTTGACGGCTTTTTGTTTTCGGTTCATAGTAACATATTGTCCGATCAGCGGATTGGATGTCCGAGATTGGCGAAGTATTGTACTTTCCGCCCGCCGATGCCTTGCCGAAAAGAAGAATCTTGCGTGAGTTTTTACTTGCCATTCCTTTTTAGGGACTTATTTCTATCCAGCGAAAAGCTCTATAATTTTTTTAGGGGTAATTATCATGCCGCGTAAAGGACCTCACATTTCCATTTCACCGGAAGCGGTTGTCAATAGAATCCTTCGCATTGATCTTCAGGAATTCGCTGAATGGCCGCAGTCTGTGCGCGGCCTGGCTATTGATTTGGCGGAAGAACTATTCCTTGTCATCTGCAATCCTTTTATCGATCCGGAAATGGTGCGCCAAAGCGTCGCTGTCCGCTTTAAGCAGGAGCTGTTTTCTTTGGCTAACCACTACGCGAATACCATTGACGAAGGAATAACGCTTTTTTGGAAAGCGTATGAATCCGAAATGGAATTCCGAGACGAACTGGTGCAGCGGCTTGGCAAAATCCTGCCGGAGGATTCTATCATCACATCTCCCGGCGCTTTGGTCAGCTGCGCGACCGACGCGACCGACCTGCGTCTTGAGTTGCCGATTCTGATTGTAGAGCCAACGACACTGTATGATGTCAGCGCTCTGGTCCGCTTAGCCAACGAAATGAAATTCGCCATCATTCCCGTAGGTGGCGCGTCAGGTATGACGGGCGGGGCCGTCCCCGTGCGGCGCAGGACAGTGATTATTCGCATGACGCGCCTGACCCACATTGGCGATGTGGATTATGAAAATAACACCATTACGGTACAGGCTGGTGTTATCACGCAGAACGCCGTTGATGCCGCCGCCAGGCAGGGGCGCCTTTTTACCGTTGATCCGGCGTCTCGCGTCGCGTCAAGTATTGGCGGAAATATCGCGGAGAATTCCGGCGGACCGTACGCCTTTGAGTACGGTACTACGCTGGACAACCTTTTGAGCTGGCGCATGGTAACGCCTACCGGCGAGATTATCGAGATTATGCGCAAGAACCATCCGCGCCATAAGATATTGCCTGAAGAAACCGTTGCTTTTGACGTGAGGGATGTGGAAACCGGTGAGCTGCGTTCCGTTATTGAACTGAAAGGCGACGAGATCCGTCTGCCCGGGCTTGGCAAGGACGTAACCAACAAAGCGTTAGGCGGGCTGCCTGGGGTGCAGAAAGAAGGCGTGGACGGCATTATTATCGACGCGACGTTCATTGTGCATCCCATCCCCGCCTTGTCGCGAGTGATGCTGCTGGAATTTTTTGGATCGTCCATGCACGAGGCGGCTTTGGTTATCCGCGAAATCGTGGAGCTGCGCAACCGTATCCGGAGAGAGGGCGACTATGCGAAGCTCTCCGCTTTGGAGGAATTTAACTCCAAGTATATCCAGGCGATTGAGTATAAGAAAAAATCTGACCATCCGGGACAGCCTATTTCCGTAGTTATTCTTCAGGCAGATGGAGATGACGAAGCCTTGCTTGGCAAGGCTGTGAAAGAAATAGGCGATATCGCCGCGCGGCACAGCGATGTGGCCTTTTTAGTCGCCCGCGACGCGCATGAGGCGGAGGTATTTTGGGAAGGACGCCACCGGCTTTCCGCCATAGCCAAGCGCACGTCCGGCTTCAAGATAAACGA
Source organism: uncultured Desulfovibrionaceae bacterium (assembly GCA_964460575.1). Lineage (GTDB taxonomy): Bacteria > Desulfobacterota > Desulfovibrionia > Desulfovibrionales > Desulfovibrionaceae > Avidesulfovibrio. The sequence goes on from CAYWQK010000018.1 coordinate 13,935, forward strand.
AGATATTGTTATTCCAACGGACCGCATTCCGGATTTCGCCAATTTTCTTGAGCGGACTAATCTGCACTGCGCGGGTCTTGCCTATCGTGAAGCCCTTCAGGATGTAGGCCGCCTGCCGGATCTTCCTTCCTCGCCGAAAGGACTGAACAGGGAATTTGGCTTTGCCACATCGGTTATCGAACTGGCCGATGCCAGCCCTATGCCCTGCACTGATGAGGAGCTAATGGCCCGTGCGCGGGCGTACTTGGATGAACTTGCCGTATCTTTACCGGAACTTGCCAAAAAAATTATCGAAATAAAGAGCGGGATGGATGTCACGAGGTTGATTGTGGCGAGCCATATGCACGCCGGCGACGGCAACTGCCATGTGAATATCCCCGTCAATTCCAATGACGCGAAAATGCTCCGGCTGGCCGAGAAGGTTGTGGATAAGGTCATGGATACGGCCAAATCCATGGGAGGCGCTGTTTCAGGGGAGCATGGCATTGGCATCACAAAATTGCGGTACCTGGATGAACGCAAAATAGAGGCCATCCGTGAATTTAAGGAAAAGGTGGACCCGCGCGAAGTCTGCAATCCGGCGAAGCTTGTGCGCAGGGAACTCCCAGCCAGGCCCTACACCTTTTCTTTTAACCGTCTGCTTTCGGATCTTCGGGAGAGCGGCCTTCCGGAAAAAGAGCGCCTGATTCATCTGCTTCAGTCCGTGCAGAACTGCACGCGCTGCGGCAAGTGCAAGCAGGTGTGCCCGATGTTGTATCCGGAACGCGGGATGCAGTATTATCCGCGCAACAAAAATATGGTGGTGGGTGCGGTGATCGAAGCCGTTACTTACAGCCAGATCGTTGCGGGCAAGCCTTCTCCGGAGGCTATGGCAGAACTTAGACGCATGGTGGAGCACTGCACGGGCTGCCGCCGCTGCGAGGCCGTGTGTCCGGTGCATATTCCCTCTGCGGAAGTGGCGCTTGCTTTGCGGGCTTTTCTTGAGAAGGAGGGCGCGGGCGGGCATCCCTTGAAATCCCATATTCTTTCCTGGCTTGTCCGAAAGCCCTCCACGCGTGTGCCCCGTGTGGCCAAGGTGGCGGCCTTGGGGCAGAAGGCGCAGAATCAAGTGCTTACCTTTGTGCCGTCTGTCATCCGCAACCGCTTCACAAGTCCTTTGTTCGCCAGCAAGGGACCGTCCATGAACTATACAAATTTGTACGACGCGCTGCGTATCAAAAATGGCCATATTTTTGAACCGGCCGATAAAAGCGGGGAAGCCGTACTGTATTTCCCCGGCTGCGGCGGCAGCTTGTTTTCGCGGGCTATAGGCTTATCTTCGCTTGCCCTGCTGCTTCAATCCGGAACAGCGGTCATTGTGCCCCCGCAACATCTATGTTGCGGCTATCCGCTGCTGAGCTCCGGCGCGGATGAAGCCTTTGAGCGTAATAAAACAAAAAACCGCGCTGTGCTGAAGGAAACCCTAAATCACGCCAAGGCTGCGGGACTGCGAGTATCTTATGTGATTACAGCCTGCGGCTCCTGCCGCGAAGGGCTTGAAACCTACGGACTCAGCGAATTGGGCGATCTGCCAGAAAAGCCTTTTCTGGATGTTACGCAGTATGCCTTGCCGAAGCTCAAGGGCAGTAAAGATTTTTGGCCTAAGGATGTGGTATACCATGCGGCCTGCCACGCCTCTTGGGCTAATGTGCATAAGGTTAAAGGCGTCAAGCTGCATGCGGAGGCGCTTGAGGCGTTTACTGGCGCCAAGGTGAGGATTAGCCAGCGTTGCTGCGGCGAATCCGGCATGGGCGCCATGACCTCGCCGCAGATCTATAATTTGCTGCGCGAGCGCAAGATGGAAGTTTTGGAAAAGGATCTGGAAAATTATGATCCGCGTGGGCCTGTGCTGGTAGGTTGCCCTTCCTGTAAAATCGGCATTGCGCGGAGTTTGATACGCATGGGGCAGCGCCGTCCGGTTCTGCACACGGCGGAATGGCTGGCTAGGATGATTTTCGCACCGGCCTGGGGTGATTACTGGCTGCGAACCTTTATTTTTAGGATTGCGCCCAAGGCTGATGAACGGGGTGTCCGGCTTGTGGATGTACGTTTCTGATTCTTTTACTCTGCTAAAAAAAGCCCCTGGAAAGGGGCTTTTTTTAGCGGCGTCAATGTCGAGGCAGGATGCGCTTTGCTCTGCGCGGCCCGATTGAACGAATCGGACAACCTTTTTCCCTGAATACTAATTGCAAATGGTAATCGAGCCAGCCTCTGGGAAAAATGTACTTTTTATGAATTCGTATCTGCCCTACAGGGCACATCCCCGTACTTGTTGGCCGGGCTTGAGGGGAGACCCATTAGGAGGAGCAGAAAAATCCATCCTAAGAACGGCACGAAGAGGAGGATTGTCCACCATCCGCTGCGATTGATATCATGCAAGCGGCGTACTGTTACAGCAAGCCACGGTAAGATGGATACAAGGACAAAAACCATAAAAAAAGCAAGCAGACCGCCATCGCTAAGCACGCTAAAAGCAAAAAGGAGCAGACCGATGAGAACAAAAAAGAGCAGAAAGCACCAATATTCGGCCCTCGTTGCCCGGCCTTTGAACGTGGCGTATTTTTTGTAACAGCCGAGAATGAGTTGTGAAGGCTCTATGCGGCAGCGCTGCGCTGGGTTCTGGTTTAGAATCAGAAGGCTGTTGAGTTCGGTATGCTCTATGCGGCAGCGCTGCGCTGCGCCCTGGTTTAGGGCAGAGGTATCATTCCCCCCCCCCTAGTAAAGGCGGTGTGTTCGTCCGACATTTTTTTCTCCTGAGAAAAGAATGGGAAAGGCGTCTGCGTTCGCAGGGCTGCGGCTGACAATGACAAATTGTACAGTGCGCCGAACGGCCGCCCTTGTCAAGCGCGCGATTGAACGAACCGGACAACCTTTTTCCCTGAATACTAATTGCAAATGGTAATTGAGCCAGCCTCTGGGAAAATGTACTTTTTATGAATTGTTATCTACCCTACAGGGCACATCCCCGTACTTGTTGGCCGGGCTTGAGGGGAGGCACATTAGGATGAGCAGAAAAATCCCTCCTAAGAACGGCACGAAGAGGAGGATTGTCCACCATCCGCTGCGATTGATATCATGCAAGCGGCGTACTGTTACAGCAAGATTTGGGAGAAAGATTACAAGTAAAGAAAGCGTCATGAAGAAAGACAAGATGTTCTCACACCTAGTTACAATGGAGGGCAAGGCGATGTCGATTTCGAAGAGAAACTCAAAGAGCTGAAACCACCAATATTCGGCCCGCGTTGCACGGCCTTTGAACGTGGCGTATTTCTTAAAACAAGTTGCGATGGCTTCCCAAAATCCCATGCAGCGCTGCGCTGGGCTCTGGTTTAGGGCAGAGGTATCATTCCCCCCCCCCCCTAGTAAAGGCGGTGTGTTCGTCCGACATTTTTTTTCTCCTGAAAAAAGAATAGGAAAGGCGTCTGCGTTCGCAGGGCTGCGGCTGACAATGACAAATTGTACAATGCGCCGAACGGCCGCCCTTGTCAAGCGCGCTGAGGAAAACACCCTGTCAGCGCGGACGGCCTCAACACCTGCTTATTTTTTCGCTCCGCAGCACTTTTTGTATTTCTTGCCGGAACCGCAGGGGCAGGGATCGTTGCGGCCTATATGATTTCCGGCCCGTACAGGGCGGCGTTTCTGTTCGGCTTCTTCTCCGGAATAGGAAAGGTTGACGGGCTGTGTCTTGTGCTGGAACTGGTCAGGCAGCGTTTCTTGGGGAGGTTCCGCGTCCCTGATCTGGGAGTCTTCCTCCTGAATCTCCTGCGGCTGCACGCGCAGCCGGGTAAAGGCTCGGAACGCGCCCTCCTTGATACGCTGCAGCAGATTTTGGAACATGGCGAAACCTTCCCGCTTGTATTCAAGCTTGGGGTCGCGCTGTCCGTATCCGCGCAGGCCTATGCCGTCCCTCAGGGAATCCATATTTCGGAGATGTTCCTTCCAGTCTCTGTCCAGCTCTTCAAGCAGGAAGTAGCGGATAAGCTCCTTGTATACGGGGCCGGCGTCTTTTTTGAGTTCTGCGAGGCGGTCGAGCACTATTTTTTTCGTGTCTTCCTTTGAAGGCAGCGGAGCGTTGTCCGGTAGCGCGTGTTCAAGGTTGAGAACATCGCGCAGTATGCCGCGCACCTCTTCCGCGGCTTCTTCCGGATCTGCCTTGGGCGCGCTCAGAGGCGCGTAGGCTTCGCTCAGCACGTCGTCCAGATACATCTCCAAGAGGGCATCGAGATTTTCTTCAAGCATCAGTTCGCGGCGCAGGGAATAGATGACTTCGCGCTGCTGGTTCATGACATTGTCGTATTCGAGGAGCGTTTTTCTGATTTCAAAATGGTGCCCCTCAACTTTTTTCTGCGCCGATTCAATGGCGCGGGAGACCATGCGGTTTTCAATGGGCTCGCCTTCTTCCATGCCAAGACGCTGCATAATGCCGGAAAGCCTGTCTGAGCCAAAGAGGCGCATGAGGTCGTCTTCCAAGGAAAGGTAGAAGCGGGAGGAGCCGGGGTCGCCTTGGCGGCCTGCGCGGCCGCGGAGCTGATTATCGATGCGGCGGCTTTCATGCCGTTCCGTGCCCAGAATATGCAGTCCTCCCAGCTCTTTTACCCCTTTTCCGAGTACAATGTCTGTACCTCGGCCGGCCATGTTTGTGGCGATGGTTACTTTGCCGGCCTGCCCTGCCTGGGCTACAATTTCGGCTTCCTGGGCGTGGTGTTTGGCGTTCAGCACGCTGTGGGGGATACCCTTTCTGCGCAGCATGGCGGAAATGAGCTCGGATGTTTCAATGGAAATAGTGCCCACCAGCACGGGCTGTTGCTTTTTGTACAATTCTTCGATGGAGGTGATTATGGCGTTAAATTTTTCTTTTTTAGTTCGGTAGATGAGGTCGGGGTAGTCTTTGCGGACCATGGGGCGGTTGGAAGGAATGCTGATAACTTCCAGGTTGTAGATTTGACCGAATTCCACCGCTTCGGTATCCGCAGTGCCGGTCATGCCGGACAGTTTGTCGTACATGCGGAAATAATTTTGGAAGGTGATGCTGGCGAGCGTTTGGTTTTCCGCGGCGATTTTTACGCCTTCTTTGGCTTCAAGGGCCTGATGAAGTCCATCGCTGAATCTGCGGCCGGGCATGAGGCGGCCGGTGAATTCATCGACTATGATAACTTGGTCATCCTTAACAATGTAGTCAACATCGCGCCGGAAGACATTGTGCGCCTTCAGTGCCTGGAGCACATGGTGCTGGACGGTGATATTGGAGGGATCGTAGAGGTTGTCTAGACCAAGCAGCCTCTCTACCTCCGCGACGCCGTCTTCTGTTAAGGTGACGGTGCGGGCTTTTTCGTCGATGGTGAAGTCTTTGTCTTTGCTGAGGCGGTGGACCAGCTGGTCCATGCGGGTGTAGAGCGATGTGGAATCTTCAGAGGCGCCGGAGATGATGAGCGGAGTCCTCGCTTCATCAATAAGAATGGAGTCCACTTCGTCCACGATAGCGAAATGGTGCTCGCGCTGAACAAGCTGTTCCGGGTAGAATTTCATATTGTCGCGCAGGTAGTCGAAGCCGAATTCGTTGTTGGTGCCGTAGGTAATGTCTGCGGCATAAGCGGCTTTGCGTTCTTCGTCACTCAGATCGTGGAGAATAACGACTACGCTCAAGCCCAGCGCTTTATAAATTTGTCCCATCCATTCGGCATCGCGCCGCGCGAGGTAGTCGTTTACGGTTACCACATGCACGCCCTTGCCTTCCAGCGCGTTGAGCACAACGGGAAGCGTGGCCACAAGGGTTTTGCCTTCCCCCGTTTTCATTTCCGCGATTTTGCCTTTGTGGAGTGTAATGCCGCCGATCAGCTGCACGTCGAAGTGGCGCATGTTGAGAACGCGCCGGCTGGTTTCGCGCACAAGAGCGAAAACTTCAGGAAGGATGTCATCAAGCGTTTTGGCGCCGCTTTGGACAAATTCCCGCAGAGCGTTTAGGCGTTCTGGGAGTTCCGCGTCAGCCAGCGCCATCATTTCGGGTTCAAGGGCGTTAATCCGCGCTACAACAGGACGCAGACTTTTGAGAAATCGGTCGTTTTTTGTGCCGAATATTTTGCGAATCAAAAAACCGATCATGTATGCTCCATTGGAAAATCGGAAAAGAAATCGAAGAGGTTGGGCTTCTAAGGGTCGAAGCCGGTGCAGGATTCTGGCGTTGCGGGAACCGAAGCGGCTGGAAAAACGGTATGCGCGCGCCTTTTCCTATGCCGCCCATGAGGAGACGCTCAAAAAGGCGTGTAGTTGCCGCAGAACAAGGAAGTCTGACAGGGGTTTGATGCGTGATGCGGCGGTTTTCCTGCAGCGCAAAGCTTTCTGCATAGATAAAACATGCCGCGCGGATTGGCAATAAAAAGCGCGGGGAAAGAAAGGGAACAGCGCGTTAACGGCCTGCTGGCGCTGCAGTGAGGAGTGCCGCCAGAGGATCTTTTTATTTCAACAAGAAAAAAAGACCACTTGAAACGGGCGGCCGGAAATTGAGGCGGGAAGCCTAGAGGGGAAAAAAAGAAAGGCCGGGGACGCGAATCGCCGGCCGCAGTTTATTCATTTCCGGAAGAACTGAGCCTCTGTAGTCGCAGATAACAAGCGTTCCCGGCGGCGGAGCGTAAAGCAGTTTCATCTTGCTTTCTCCTGTTTCACGGGCTTAAGCGCCTCGCGAGCCACATCCGCCCAGTTAAAAACCCAAGCGCTTCGCACAGGTTAATCATATCCGCAAAACGCATTTGCTGCGGCTTTTTTGTGGACGTCCCCTTGATAGCCTGCATTTTCATCCTCGGAGATTTCATTCAGCCAAACGCCAGCGTCCCGATATATTCGTCGGACTTTCCTAAACGTTTCAGTTCACCTGCAAGCCTTTGCCGGATGGCATTGTCGAATAGGTCCATTTCATCCTTCGTACACATTTCTTTGCCGCTCCTATTTTTCTCCTTTTATAGGGGGTAACAGGTAATACGGCGCCGTATCAATTCCTTGCTGAACTCAACGGAACGATGCAATCATCCGCCAAGGAGGGACGCAATTGTGGTTAAAACGTCTCGGCTCGGTCGTACAGACTGGGGATTGCATTTTGCCGTATTCTGAACTTTGTACCGTGGTTATGTCCTGTTCGTGCGTCAAAATCGATGAGAACTTGTCTATCTTTTATTGCGTCAATGAACTTATTTAGGGCGAATCCTGACAGCACCATTATTTCAGAATAGCGGAAATAAAGCTGCCCATTTTCCGTCTTTTCATCCGCGATACTATAAAAGCAATTCCCTAACGTTACCCCAGCCTTGTGAAATACATCATCGTTCACGAATTTCCTTTAGTCTAGCAATGAGTTCCTCTTTGGTGAAGATCGTGGCGTGTTGTGGCATCCTGCAAGTCTCCTCTTGGCCAATTCGCAATATTCTTGTGATATTTCAATGCCGATAAATTGTCTCTGAAGATTCCTAGCTGCAACAGCCGTTGTTCCGCTCCCCATAAATGGGTCAAGGATTATTTGCGCCGTGGTGCTGGAAATAACGCGTTCTATCAATGCCACGGGAAACGGTGCGGGATGCCCATTTTTATTCTCCTGCATGAACTCCCACACGTCGCCGTAAGCGTTCGCTTTTGGGGCGAGTTTAAAATCCGGCTTTGCGATTAAGTAAAAGACTTCGTATGTGGAAGGAAGTAGCCAGCGTTAAAATTAATACCGCCTTTCCTTTTCCAGATAATAATCTGACGAACAGGGAAGCCGTCTATTATCTCTCTTCTGTCCTGGATAAGGCCGTTTTGCACCCGCCATTTATGATTATAAAAAATAGCTCCGTTATCCGGTATGAGACGCAGCATTTCGGAAAGGCATTCTCTCTGCCACCGTATATATGCTTCGTAAGGCATATTGTCGTCATATGTCGCGTAACCATTGACAAGCGCTGCGTTCCGCCATTTGCCGCCCCTGCCGTCTTTCATGCCGTTACCAGTGGAGTTTTTTAAATTATAAGGCGGTGAAGTTACTACCAGATCAACGCTTTTGTCTGGCAGTTTTCGCATTTCAGCGATGGCGTCACCGCAAATAATTTTATTTAAAACGCGCGCGATTGCTTGGCACATGACGTTTCCTTTTTTCCTGTTTGATAGCAAAACCGCTATCAAGTCAAGCTACATGGTCTTTAAATCCAAAGAACAGCAAATTGCTTTTTCCCAGATATAGCAAGATTTGGAAAAGTTTTGTTTGTCTTTCTTTGACAGCGTCGTTTACTACTCTATGGTTAGCTTGGATATTAAAGACTCCCCAATGAACATCACTCATCTCGAATAGCCCCTATATATGGCTATCTGCCATATTTTCCTTTGCCTCAATAACAGGTGAGTTCCTAACCTTGGCGGGAATATGTCCTTGCGAGGGGGGGATAGTTTGCTTGCTGG
>CAYWQK010000019.1:0-8005 GCA_964460575.1 uncultured Desulfovibrionaceae bacterium
CTCGCCCTTTGCATTGCTTACGCTGCCGCCAAGTTAGGCGTTGATCTGCAGGGAGTCGATTAGCCTTTGCATAAGCTCAGGCTGTTCGGCAATATCGCTTTGAGCGATAAAGTCCTTGCGCTGCTGGAAACGATCCTTGATGAGCCCTATGAATTCTGCGAGATTGGGAACCAAATTGGGGTTATACATATCGTAGTAGCCGGGGAGTATTTTTTCAATGGAGTCTCGCGTGGGAATCTGCGTCCCCTTGACAAGAGCCCAGTCTTCCCATTCGAGCGTATTTTCAAGCACTGCTGTCTGGAGGGTTAGCGAAACTTCCAATGGTACCTTTTTGAGGTTGTCATCGGAGCCATTCCACATGCCGCCGCCTCCGCCGGACCACACATAGCAGGCGCATCCGGATTTGAAGATTTCTTCATATCCGAAGCAGTCGTGGTAGAGAGGGTAGACGCGGAAGGGGTTGGCAAAGGGCACGAAGACAAGTTTTCTCATTTCTTCGGCGCTGACATTTTCGGCTGAAGTGCGCTTGGTCATAAGCGTAGCGCCCATGGCAACGGCAAGATTAGGGTCGGTCAGTTTCAGGATAGGAGGCAATGTGGAGTCTTTCATCAGCCAGCCAATATGGTTGGGGAAGCCGATAGAGTTCGTTGTAGTGCCAAGCAGTTCGCGGCTGAAAAGGGCCCGCCCGTTGTTGTTGCGGATATCTTCTCCCGCGGGAATAATTTTGCCGTCAACCTCAACAACCATCATGTTCTGGGTGGAGATGCAGTATTTCCAGTCGGGGTGGTTGATGTCGCGGTGATCGGTTTTGTCGTAAAGGGTAGGTTCCCAAACGTAGCATGTGCGGGTTTTACCATCAATCTGGAAGGCATCATCATGGGCGATGCGGCGCACAGCTCCCTTAGGCAGGGTACCGGCATTATCCAGTGAGTTTGTATGCGAGGATTTTCCGGAGCCGGAAAGCCCGTAGAAGGCAATAACTTGCTTGCCGCGTTCGCTGAACTTGGGCACATTTGTGAAGTCAATTTCTTTGATACCCGCATGGGCGGAAACCATGCCGAGACGCAAGCCAGCCGTCCAGGCCATGGTCAGAGTGCCTTTTTTGCGTTCGCCGAAATAGCGCATGCCAAGATTGTAAATGGTCATATGCTCTTCATCTACGGCTACGCAGCCCTTGGCCCAGCGGGGATCTGTAGAGGTCCAGTCAGGGTAGGAGACGAAAAGAATGTCCTGAATAGGCAGCTCTGTGCTTTTTTCATAACCGGGAACAGAGGCTAGAGGGGAGAAATTCGCGTACCAGTGGAAAACATTAGCAATGTCGTTTTCCGGAGCGATAAGGCGTGCCTTGATCATCAATTTGGGATCCATGCCGACAACGGCTTCCGCGATGACAAGGTTGTTTGTGCGCTCCATTTCGTACATTGCCTCACGGAGGATCGCTTCAAGCTTGTTTTTTTCTGCGGAAGAGCATCGGTTATAGAATACGCGCGCCTCTGCACTGCGCCCGACAATAGCCCCGCTGTTGTCGTTGATTACCTTGGCGTTGTCCGGCAGTCCGAGGTTCTTGATAGCTCCTTTGTCCATGGGCAGATCCGTGACGGTCACCCAGGGGAGCTTGCAGGCCATGGCATAGGCTTCCGCAGCGGATACAAAGCGGGGAGAGGTACCGTAGTTGCGGTTATTGAAAACCGATTCGGCAATGGCTCGTAACCGAGACATGTCACTCAGCTTTGCGTAGTATTTCCAGGAAGGTTGGCTTGCCATTGATTCTCTCCTTGGAGATCCTTAAGATTGCGGTCTTGGCGCATATACGTACGCCATAGAAATATAATTTTTTTGTACCACATCCCGAAAGCGAAATCTACACTTTGCTTTTAGTTAAATAAAGAAAAACGGGCTTGTGCCGAAGAGGCTTGCGCCAAGAGTTTTATTCTGGTAGAACCGATTTCCGCAAAAATTGTTTTTGCGTTTTTTTTTCTCTGCGGGTGCCCTCCCTTCTTTAGGGTTGGGATAATTGGAAAGTTCGGTAAAAGCCGACGCTGGCCCGCAACCGTGAGAAGGGACAAATTCGCCGGAACCACTGTGGCGCACGCCATGGGAAGGGGCGGAGGAGGATGATCTTCAAGCCGGGAAGCCAGCCCGCAGAGCCACACCTAGAGGGCCTAGTTATATGCTGGGCGCGCAGTTTCGTTCCAAGATTTGCTGTAAGCCCTGCTAGGCCCTTCTTCCCCCGCGAAGCCGGGGTAGGAGGTTGTTTGATGTTTTCCGGTTCAAATCTTTTTTTTAAATGCGCTGTTTGGGCGTGCTTTTTTTTCTCCGCTTTGCAGCCTGTGCAGGCCGCTGAAAAAACGACATCTGAACCTGTTAAGGTTTTGCCCGAAGTCGTTGTTACAGCTACTGCGGAGCCTGCTGAAGTTCGTCGCCTGCCTTCCACGGTACAGGTCATTTCTGCTGAAACATTGGCTCGCGCCGGGGCGGAAACGCTCTCCGATGTGCTTGAGCGGTATGTTCCCGGCAACGGCACTGTGCAGCCAGGTGCGTATGCTTCCGTTGGCATGCGCGGATTCCGTTCGTACAAAAGCGCCGGCATAAGCCTGCGCGACGGCGTGCTTCTGCTTATCGACGGGCACAGGGCGGGCACAGGCAACGCTGCCGCTATTCCTATGGGCAATGTTGAGCGGGTAGAGATTATCCGTGGGCCTTCCTCTGTCCTTTATGGCGGGTCGGCTATGGGCGGCGTGATCAACGTTATCACCAAGCGCGGGCGCGGTCCTGTATCAGGGAGCGTGGGCGCGAGCTACGGACGTTTCGATGGACGCTCGGCGGACGCGTCCGTGTCCGGAGGAGCCGCGGGCGACCGCTTTGGCTACGCTGTAAGCATCCAGGGGGCGGCATCATCGTCATATAAGGACGGCGATGGGGACCGCTATGCCAATTCCGCCTTTCACAATGCTGGGGCAGGGGTATCTTTGACATATCGCCCATGCGAGGATTCGTCGGTTTCCCTTGTCGGAGCGCATCAATCTATCTTTGATACGGGGAGCCCCGGGGGCTACTACGCCTTTGGCTTGACGCCTGATGACGAGGTGCGCAACAATTTCCATTACCTTGCCCTAGAATACGATACGAAATTTGAAAACGAGGCATCGCTGCGCGGGAGTCTCTATTCAAGCCGCGACCGTTATGATTACTCTTGGGATGGACTGTGGGGATCCGGCAATTCCACCTATAGGGGCGATGTTCTGGGCGGCCGGTTGGTTGCGGGATTTCCGCTGTGGGGATTCGGTAGGCTTTCTTTAGGTACTGACGCTTCGCACATGCGTGAAAAAGACTACGGATCTTCAGTGTCCCAGCCCAATGCGGCCTATGATGTTCTTGGCTTGTTTGCTGAGCACCGCGCTGAATTGGGAGACGTGAACACAACACTGGGCGTGCGTTATGATATTTACCGCGAGCGCCTGCGTCCAACGGCGGGGCTGTCTTTGTTGCATACAGACAGCCGCGCGTTCCATCATGTCAGCTGGAGCGCCGGTGCAACTTGGTGGATGTTGGACTGGCTAGGGCTGAAGGCTTCTGTGGCCACGGCCTTTGTGCCGCCGACGGCAAGGTAGCTTGCGGGGGACTTTATGACCGGAGGCAGCTGGGGCACCCGCTACGTTGGCAACCGCGATTTGAATCCGGAGAAAAGCATTTCAGGCGAGGTAGGGCTGGAGGTAGACGTTAGCCATTTCCGCGCGGGGGCTTCGTATTTTTATACTAAGTATTCCGACCGGATTGCCACGCGTCTGCTTCCCGATTTGACTTATACTTGGGTTAATTCCGGCGAGCAGCGCTTGGCTGGATTTAATATGCATCTAGATTGGCGCGACAGTGCTAAGATTGGCCTTGCCAAGCCGTTAGATTGGGCGCTTTATGGCAATGGCGAATTTTTTACCAAGCGCCACAGTCGCGATGATGTGCTTAGTACAGCCCTTTATGTGCCGCAGTACAGTGCTGTTTGCGGCGCGGGACTTGGTTACGGCATTGTTTGGCTGGATGTGAACGCCCGCTTTACCGGCAGACAATACCAAGATAATTTTACAACCTATGATATTACTCAGATGGGAGCCTTCACAACTTGGAATACCAGGTTAACTGTTCGTCCGGCTAAGAACTTGAGCCTGTATTTGGATTTGTCTAACCTGACGAACAAAAAGTATGCCTACACGCTGGATTATCCCATGCCTGGACGGACGCTTACGGCGGGCTTCCGGTATACTTTCTAGTTTTTCCAAAGTGCTTTTGCTCAAGTAATCTGAAACTACTAACGGCGGCCTGTGCGTGCGGCTTTTCCGGGTGCAACGCCGGAGAAGGAAGGACGGTGGGCCGCTTCTTTTGCCTGTGTCATCTGCCGCGCGGCGGAGGGAAGCACTAAAAAAACAGGAAGGCCGGAATGAGCGTACGAGGAAGTAAACGCATGCTGAGTCCCGCATCTGTCGTGTGGCTTTTCGGAGGGCTTGTACTGGCTCTTTCGGTTCTTGCAGGGTTACACTGGGGAGTTTTGCCGGTATCGTGGGGGGATATTTTCCTTTGGCTGCGCGGCGAGGCGCTTCCCGATACGGCCTTGGTGCTGACAGGGCTGAGGCTGCCTCGTGTATTAATGGCAGCTGACGCTGGGGCGGTGCTTGCCTTAGGGGGACTCGCGATGCAGACCGTTTTGCGTAACCCCTTGGCTGAGCCGTATATCTTGGGGCTTTCTGGAGGCGCGGCAGCAGGGGTTGTTACAGGGCTACTGCTGGGAGTTTCCGCGTTGCCGCTGCAGGGCTGCGCCTTTGCTGGCAGTTCGCTTACATTGGCCACACTGTGCCTGCTTGGTGTCCGCAGCCGATCTGGGCTGCTTCTTTCCGGGGTCATGCTGAATGCGTTCTGTGGCGCGGTCATTTTATTTCTTCTATCTTTTGCCGGAGAATCACAGGCCAGCGCTGTACTTTTCTGGTCCATGGGCGATCTTGGCCGCTGCGACATAAAAACGGCTATTGTAGTAACAGGCTGTCTTGTCCCCTGCTGGCTTTTTTTTCTTGTGTCAGGGCATATGATGAATTTGCTTCTTCTTGGGGAGGAATCCGCGCAGGCTCTAGGGGTACCCGTCAGGAAGATAACCATGATCCTTTTGCTTCTTACTTCGTTAACGACCAGCATCATTGTGGCAGTTGTTGGACCCCTAGGGTTCGTAGGCCTTGTTATTCCGCAGGCTCTGCGGCTTCTCTTCGGTCAGGATCATCGACTCCTTGCTCCTGGCTGCCTACTCTTTGGAGCGTCATTTTTGATAGGATGTGACTTGATTTCCCGGACATTGCCTGTGCAGTCCGAGCTGCCGGTAGGCGTGGTAACAGCTATGATCGGCGCTCCGTTTTTCGTGCTTCTTTTGCGGAGGCAGGCATGATCCCCTTATTATCTGTGAGACATCTTGTTCTTTCATGTGGCTTGGGAGGCCGGAGAAGCGGGCGCAGGACAGTTGTTTCAGGCGTGTCCCTTACAGTGGAACGAGGGAAGCTGGTTGCTGTGGTGGGTGCGAACGGTACGGGTAAAAGCACGCTCTTGAGGGCGGTGTGCGGACTCATTCCGCCGGATGACGGTACTATTGCATTGGAAGGAACGAGCATTGCCGATCTGACGTGTAAAGAGAGAGCCAGGAAAATAGCTTATTTGCCGCAGGATACCGAAGCGCTTCCCTTTTCCGTGGAAGAAACTGTGCTTTTAGGACGTGCGCCGTGGCAGGGATTTCTTGGTCTTTCCGATCATGTGGACAAAGAGACCGCGCGCCGTGCCATGCGTCTTGCTGATATAGAAGAATTGGCTGGCCTTTCCCTTTCAATGCTGAGCGGAGGGGAGCGGCAGCGTGTTTATTGGGCGCGGGCCTTATGTCAGTCGCCGTGTCTACTACTGTTAGATGAACCTACGTCCGCGCAAGATTTTGGACGGCAGATTGCGCTTATGAACATGCTGGCTGAAATGTGCAAAAAACATGGGATGGCTGCGCTCATGGTTTCCCATGATTTGAATCTTGCCTCCCTTTACGCAGATAGCCTTATTCTTATGTACGGTCAGGGCGTTGCGACACCGCAGGGAGCTCCGGAAGATATTTTGACCCCGGCCAATCTTGAAAAAGCTTATCATTGCAGGCTGTTGCTGGATACTCACCCATGCGTATGCAAGCCAAGAATTACTCTTCCCGCTCCCTCTTTAGTCAGCCTCGACTGATGTGCTCCCTTTGGGAATTTTTTTGGGCTTTTCTTGCTGCTCTGCTCGTGCATGTTTTGGTGTGTCTGTTTTTTGCAACCTATTGGCAGCCCGCTGAGTTCGTAGATTTTTCTTCAGGCGGCGGTGGAGGCGGGGGCTTTTGGCTGCGCTTGGGCACGGAAGGAGTCTCTAGTGTTGCTGGGGCGGGACAGGATCCAACGGGCGAGAATGTCGGTGGGCTCCATGCGCAAAACGGTATCAGCCAGGCAGAGTCAGGGGACCAGGTTTTGGATGGTTCTGATTATGAAGTTTCGCAGTCCTCTGTCATCCGGGAACCTGCCGCCGCAGAGAAAAAGGTGCAGCAAGAAGTTTTCGGGCATAATCTGACATCTCCCGTAAAACGAGGTGCTGATTTGCAGAAAAAGATTTTTAGTCGATCTGAAAAGAAAAAATCGGGAAGGATGTTAGAGGCGCCAAAGCAGGCACGGGCTGGAAACAGCCTTTTAGCAAGCGCTGCTGGCAATACGCTAGGTGGTGGAGGTCCATCCCTAGGGCATGGAAAGGGGTTGGGCGATGGTGACGGGAATGGCATTGGTCTTGGGCGAGGTTCCGGCAGTGGTGGCGGAATAGGCTCCGGGCATGGCAGTGGTACAGGCTCCGGCAGCGGTCCGGGGACCGATGCCGCGGAGTTTGGCGGGAATTATGGGCCGTCTTTTTTACGGTATTCTCCTCCTGAATATCCAGCTTCGGCTAGGCGCCGCGGCGAAAGCGGCGTTGTATTGCTGGAGGTCTGGATTACTGCGGATGGCAGGGCAAGGCGCGTTGATATTATAAAAGGCGTGAGCGATGCCCTAGACAGAGCTGCGGCCGATTCGGTAAAACGCGCACGATTTGTTCCATATCGTAAGGACGGGTTGCCGAAAGACTGCCGCACGCGGATACCTGTGCGTTTTCGCTTGCGCTGAGTTATATAAGAAGTTCTTGCCAGCTTATTTTTTTATTGATGGTTGACAGCTATTCGTAAAACATATAATAGTCGTCACACGGAGCGGTAGTTAAGTCGGTTATAACGCCGGCCTGTCACGCCGGAGGCCGTGGGTTCAAGTCCCATCCGCTCCGCCATCCTATAAGCTCAGCAAGTCCCGCAAGATCCAAGAGTCTTGCGGGACTTAGTTATTATGGCGATAGACTGTATCTTATATTTTGTAGCGTTCTATATTATGCCAACAGAAAGTTGATAGTATTTGTTGCATACGAAATAGCACTAAAAATGATGCCATCAACGGGCTATAAATTCTACTACAAAACCCAGATCCCTGTCAGGCTGTGGAAAAAATTTTGCCGCAGGGTATACTCCCCGGCGTATAGTGCTGCGCGAAAAATACGCAGCGTTTTTTATACTACGCGCTTGATTTAGAGAGCGACATAACAAGCACAGAACATACGATTAATGCGCTTCCTACCCAGCCGATGAGGCTGAAAGATTCGTCAAAGACTATCCAAACCCAGAGCATAGAAAGCACGGGTTCAAGTTCCGCGGTAACAACAGCTTGGATGAGGCTAATGCGTTCAAGGGCTTTAGCATAGCAGATAAAGGCCAGATATGTGCAAAGTACGCCCATAGATAAAGAAGCTATCCATACAGTAAGGGGAAAGTCAATGCGGAATGGGACAATAGTAGCGTTGAGCGCTCCGAGGACCAATGTTCCGCCAGCTAGCATCCAAGCGAAGAGTACATCCGGCGAATAGCGCTTCTGTCCCCATCTGGTGAATGGAAACTGGGTGG
>CAYWQK010000019.1:8015-9161 GCA_964460575.1 uncultured Desulfovibrionaceae bacterium
GTGGCGTAGCACAGGCCGGAAAGCAGCCCGGTGACAATACCGGCGTGCGATACAGTTCCAGGGATACTTCCGCCAGATAAACACACGCAAACAGCGCCTGCTGCCGCCGTGGCCATGGAGAGGGTTTTTACACGAGTGAGCCGCTCGCCAAATAGCCACCAGGCAAACACGGCTACCCAGAAAGGGGCTGTATACTGCAGCACAATGTCCATAGCGGCTCCGGCCAGCAGGATTGTGTACTGCATAAAAGCAAAATAAGCGCCGATTCCCCAGGCTCCGAAAAGCAGTATTTTCGCGGCGTCGATGGCGGGAATGCGGAGATGGCCAGAAACTGCGCAATGGGCGAAGAAGGCAGAGCAGCCGAATAACGCGCGGAAAAAGGCGCTTTCCAGTGGCGGCATACCTGCCGTGATGCAGATTTTTCCAAGCAACCCCAAGGCTGACCAGAGCAGGGCTGTGGCCAATATCCAAAATATACCGTGAATGGTTTTATTCATGGTTTTTGACAGGGCCGGGACATCCGCTTGCTCTTGCCGATTGGCCATGGCTTCTTTCTTCCTGTATTTTCAATGAAGATGAAGTATGGGCACTCTTAAACAGGCTGGGTGGGGCATCATTTACAAAAAGACAGGCCAAAGGCAGTACGTTTGCCAAGCAAAAAAGGGTAAACCCATCTGCGAGGGTGACCGCGTATACCAACATCCGCCCCGATCAACGGAGAGAGCGCGTAATCTTCGCAAGGAACTTGAGCCGCGCTTTCGGGAATGCTTCGAGAAGCAGCCACCCGAAGAATCGTTTCCTCGATATTCCAAGCTGCTGCAACCATCCCGTAAAATAGGCAACAGGGGACAGTATATGGTGTAACCCTAGTCAAATACAGCGTTATCAGTTGATAGCATGAATATACCGCGAAACATAGCTAAAAAGAAATATCGAAAAATTTTTTGCTGAGGATATCTCCCAAAGGATATGAGCGAATGACCTCGCACACCCGTTCTACAGATCCTGATATATCTAAGGGGTTGGGTGTCTTTTGGGCACGGAGCACCATTTCGTCGGAACGCATATTCCTCAGTCCAGCGGCAATAGATTCAAGATCGTCGGCGCAGTGAAGTACCGCTGGGGAACGAACGCGCCCCTTCTGTC
>CAYWQK010000019.1:9171-11670 GCA_964460575.1 uncultured Desulfovibrionaceae bacterium
TGTCTAAAACTGGAATGCCAAGGCTTGGGATTTCTCCAACACCACTTGACGAATTTCCGGCAACTCCAACGCTGTAACGAGCCGAGTTGATATAAAGCAGAACTCCCAGCGACATGAAAAAGCGCATTTTTTCATCATGCATAGCTTCTTCTTTCAGAAAATTGTTGATTTCATCTCCGCCGCTGTCGGCGTTAGCGCCGGTAAACACATAAAAGGCATCTTGCCGCCGCAGCGCGGCAAGAAGCGTACGCACGGATTCAAGCGAAGATTTTTTCTTCAACGTTACAGGATGATAGGTGACAACAAAATACGGCGCGTTTTCGGGGAGTCCCAGCCTTGAACGCACGTCCTTTTCTTCCAATACGGGAAGTTTATGCGTATTCTCTACGCCAAAGGAACCGACGGTGAATACTCTGTCCGGATCTTCGCCGAGTTGAAGCAGACGGTGTCGATTTTCTTCACATGTGGCAAAATGCAAGTGCGACATTTTTGTCATGGAATGGCGCAAGGCCTCGTCAATGGCTCCCTGGGTGGTGCATCCGCCGAAAAGATGAGCGACAGGAATGCCAAGCACCGCCGCGGCCGTAACGGCGCAAAATCCTTCGTAACGGTCGCCGAGAACAACCACTATGTCGGGATTCATTTCATGAAGGGCACAGGAATAGCGGTTGAGAGCGACCGACATGCTGGCACATACGTCAAGAGGACTGTTGCCGCTTATACCTATATCCTCGATATGCATGGGCGCGAACTTGTCCTTTTTTATTTCCTCAATGGTGTCGCCGAATTGATGAGCCAAATGAGTTCCGCTGACCAGTAAGGTCAAACGTACATCTTGGCAATGGGACAGATACGAAATCATGGGACGCAGCAGCCCATATTCAGCTCTTGTTCCGGTAAAGACGACAATGCTTCTTATGTCCATAAGGATTCCTCTTGAAGCATTAAAGCGACGGTCAGAGAACGCGAAACCTACAGTAATTCGTCTTCTTCGTAGTCCCGTTCAGCCTTTTTACCGAGATAATGATCCCAGAGGATGGCGGAGATGCCGGAGCCGGGACGTTTGGTTGTAATATTCTCGGGAGTGAATACTTCACCCTTTGAGATACTTCTGGCCGCTACAATGCTTTTGCGAGCTGCGATGGCATTTGCCCGCTCTTCGAGTGTCGGTTTTTTTATGCCGTCTCCAAGAGCTCTTTCAATCTTCCGCACGCTGCGGACAAGGCTGTAAAGCTCGTCGGGACTCAGGCTGGCCTTATGGTCCGGGCCTTCCATGTTCTTATCGAGCGTGAAGTGTTTTTCAATGACGCTAGCGCCCAAGGCCGCTGCAGCTATGGAAACTTCTATGCCGGGCGTATGATCGGAATAGCCTATGCCCGCGATGCCGGGGAAGGCGTTCTTCATGACGACCATGGCGTTGAGGTTCACACCGTCGAGACAGGCGGGATATTCCGTCGTGCAGTGCATCAGCGTCACTAGACTGCGGGGTGTTCCGGCCTCTTCTAGAATAGCCAGAGCCGTATCCACTTCCCCCAGCGTGGCCATGCCTGTGGACATTATGATGGGCTCCCCATAGGAAGCGATCTTGCGCAGGTAGGGAACATTGGTAATTTCCCCTGAGGGAATCTTCCATAAATGAATGTCCATGGAGTGAAGAAGTTCCACGGAATACACATCGAACGCGGTACACCAGAACATGATTCCCCGTTTTTCACAGTGTTCTTTCAAGGCGGGAAGATGTGCCTGGGGCATGCGGATTTTGTTGATCATGTCCAGCTGATTCCCCTTGTTCCCTGTGGTTTCCTTCTGGTAGTTGGCTTTTGGGGCGAATTTGGAGATATGCGCCCGGGGAATGGATGTCTGGAATTTTACGATGTCAGCACCGGCGTTTGCGGCGAGGTCGATAAGCTTATAGGCAAGGTTGACATCGCCATTATGGTTGACCCCGGCCTCCGCGATAATGGTGATGGGTTTCTTTGCAGACATAGCATGTGACTCCTTCTGAAAAGTGTAGCTACGTTATGCCGCCTAAGTGGGCGTAACCACACAGCGTTCAAGCCAAAAATCGCGTTCTTCCGCAAGCGCATACGGGCGGCGTAATCTTTGAAATCGGGTACGATGACAGCGCAAAATACTACTGATCAAATCCACTGGGGAGGTTGACCAGCCTGTCCGCGATATTTTCTGCTGTGGAAAGATCGCCGCATATACAGCTTTCGTACATCGGCAGCATATTGAGAGGATTCCACACCGGACGGGTCATAAAGCCGGAACCGCAGCTTTCCTCGAGGAAGGTGTCACGCTCGGTCCTGTTATTGAAGAGAATAGCGCAAAGCCAGTAGTTGGATCGGGAATTTTCTGGTTCACGTACGAAAGTCCAGGGAGTATCGCGGATCAATTCCGCGTAGCGTTCGGCCCTCCAGCGTTTCTTTTCAAGGAAGCTGTCCAGCATTACCAGCTTAGCTCAGCCAACGGCGGCGTTGATGTTGTGCAGGCGGA
>CAYWQK010000019.1:11680-21739 GCA_964460575.1 uncultured Desulfovibrionaceae bacterium
CGGGATTTTCGCCGTTGTTGTCAGGTGCTTGACAAGCCTGCCCTCATCGGGGTCATTGGTAATCACGGCGCCGCCGCCGCCCGTCGTTACGACTTTGTTTCCGTTGAAGGAAAGGCAGCCGAGGCGGCCGAAGCGGCCGCAATGCTGTCCTTTATACCAGCTTCCCATAGCTTCCGCTGCGTCTTCCACAAGTTCAATGTGCCATTTGGCGCAAATCGTTGCGATTTTATCGACGGCGCAGGGCAAGCCGAAGGTATGCATGGGCACGCAGGCAGCAATACGCCCACCGTTCTCCTCGAGTACGCACTTTCCATCTTCCACACGGCAGCGTTTTTCAAGAAACGACGCCAGAGCACGGGGCGACAAGCCAAGGCTGACGGGGTCGATGTCTACGAATACAGGCTTCGCCCCGGCATGAGAAATGGCATTGGCCGTGGCGACAAACGATATGGGCTGGGTTATGACATAGTCACCGTAATGCACGTTGGCTACGTACAGCGCGACCTCAAGAGCGGAAGTGCCGTTCACGCAGGCCACGGCACGTGCAGCGCCCGTATACTCTTCGAGCATGCGCTCCATCTTGTCCACATAGGCACCCACACTGGAAACGAACGTCGAGTCCACAGCGTCCATAAGATATTTTTTCTCGTTGCCCATGAACACGGGTGCATGCAGGGATACCGGGCCTTCGCGAAAATTCTGTATGCGCCGCATATCCTTAATAAGCTGTTCGAACATACTTTTTCCCCAGGTTAGATAGTGTATTGTCCGATTCTATATAGCGCGAGGTTGTCTTTATCGCGGAACCAGTCAATGGTTTCCTTCAGTCCGCGTTTGAAGCCTTCCAGACCGCCGTATGAGGGACTCCAGCCGGTGAGTTCCCGCAATTTAGAATTGTCAGCCCACAGGCGTTCGACCTCGCTCTTGCTGGGGCGCAGCCGCTTGTTTTCGCTGACAATGGAAACTTCCACACCCATGGTCTCCGCGATGAGATGCGTTAAGTCACCGATGGAAATTTCAAAGCCGGAACCGCCGTTCAATACTCTGCCGACGCTTTTTTCAGAATTCATTACGGCTTCAAAGGCTGCCGCCGTATCTGTCACAAAGCTAAAATCGCGCGTGGGGTGAAGACTTCCCAGACGGATTTCGCGCATTCCCGAGGCTATCTGCGTAATGATAGTAGGGATGACGGCGCGCGTTGACTGACGGGGGCCATACGTATTGAACGGACGCAAGACAGAGACCGGCATTTCAAAGGACCGGTAGAAGGACAGGGCGAGTTGATCGGCGCCAATCTTGGTGGCGGAATAGGGGGACTGCCCTTGCAAAGGATGTTCTTCGGTAATTGGCACAAAGCGAGCGGTACCATACACTTCGCTGGTAGAAGTGTGTACAACCTTAACTCCGAGATCCCGAGCGGCCTGCAGAATGTTCAACGTTCCTTTTATATTGGTATCCACATAGCTATCCGGGGAATGGTAGGAGTAGGGAATGGCGATGAGCGCGGCAAGATGCAGCACTGCGTCACAGCCCTTCATGGCTGTGCGCACGCCATTGGGATCGCGGACATCCCCCGCGAACACGTCAAGTTCCTTTACAGTCTCAGCGGGAGAATGATCAAGCCAGCCGAGGGAATTAAAGGAGTTGTAGAGTACAAAGGCCCGAACAGAATATCCTTTGCGCACAAGGTACTCGGTAAGGTGGGAGCCTATGAAACCGTCCGATCCGGTAACAAGAATTTTCTTCATGCTTTTTTCTCTACTTAGTTTATGGGAATGCCTTCGGTAATCTGATCGACGACAAACTCAATGTTTTCATCTCCTTCCGTCATAAACTTTTCGATAAGGTCTTTGCGGTACCAGGGAACTGTGCGGAAAGAGTTGCTGCCGCGAACAAAGGCGTAAGGATACGGCCTGGTCGTGGTGGCTGTTTTCACATAATACAGGCAGGCTGCTGCACGCAGCTGCGTTTCCTCATCAGGCTGCGGGATGGCCTGAGTAGCGAGGAGCTGGACATATTCCTCCCGCGTTTTGGGGAATATGGCGTTGAACGGGACTTGATCGTATCCCGAGTTGGACATCACGGCGCAGGGGATGCCAAGCGCGGATAACTCCCACGCCGCGGTTCCCAGCCAGATTACGGCCAGATCCATGATGCCTATAAGCGACTGTACCGTCATCACCAGCGGATCAACGTACAAAACGTTAGGCGGGAGCTCCCTAGGAAGAACGTCGCGCAGCGTCTGGCGCGCGCGTATAGCCGCCGTAGGATTGCTTTCATGAGGATGGGGCCGTATCAGTACAATAATGTTGGGATTAGCGCTCGCTATCTCAACGGAGTGACGCAGCCAGTCGCTGATATCCTCATGGACAGGCCCGCCTGGCTTATGTTCGGCCTGATCGTAAAGTAATCTGCCAATGCAGCAGATGATTCGCTTGCCGCAGGCTTTTTGCTCTCTCAGATAGTCCAGTATATCGTCATGCGTTTCGGTCACCGCAGACAGCAGATCCTGCCGTATTTCCTCCAGCGCGGCTCGGAACTCGGGGGAATCTTTTCTCTGTTCATACCACGGGTTGAACCTGCTTCTTGCGGGCAGGAAGGTAAGACGGCAGTCGGTCCAGAGCGTCATGTCGAGGCCGGAAACGCGCGTACTTATATCCGAACGTGAATGAACAAGGTCGTAATTGGCCACGTTTTTGTAATAGACGAAGTGAACAATCCCGTTCCCTTTCTTTCCAAGATACACTCGGATAGCTGATTCTGGAAGATTGTAGGCAAACTCGCTCAATACGGCGACTTTTGGAGGCTTCAGCATCCTTTTCAGTTTGCCACATAGATTGTGGATCCACGCAACCGCGCTGTCAGTCCTTTTCAACAGTAATCTGAACTGCCTCTGGATGTCTGGACTTTCCCAGTCGAATTCATAGCGCCGAAGGAGGATGGTGACAGCCTCAAAAAAGCAGCTATAGAAGTTGACCCCGACAGCCTCGATGCGTTTGTGTTCATAATCTATTGTCCATTCCAGCTGGAGAGGCCCGGATGCGTGCGGCAAAGCGTAGGCGAATTTCGCTAGGGGGTGGAAGAAAGGCACGTTCAGAGGAATATGGTTATTGTACATGGGCCACACCGCATAGCCGCGTTTTCGCAGACTGTACAAAACTATAGGCAAAATGGCCGAAAAAAAGGTACCATAGTGGCCGAAGAAAATAATGCCTTTCGGATGCCTGACTGTAGGAGCTTTATTAACGATGGCTGCGGAATCCAGATAATAGCGGTAAATACTGATTTCTTTTCCCCGGGCGAGCTTCGAGGCAAAGTTCTTGGTACTGTCGTTGCGCACTATGCTGGCTTTGAGGTTACTCTTCAACGCGTCTATGTACCTCTTCTTGGCGCGCTGACCATGCAGGGTGTCTTCCTGCGCGAAAAGCCGTTCCTTATCCATGAGAGACTGAGCGATCTCCTTAGGCAGAAGAGACGTTATCAGCACTGTGGCTAGCTCATGTTCAAGGTTTTTCCGCAGCATGTTCACAACGAGAAGTATCATATCCTGCTCGTCCCTGCCTATGCGTTCACGGTCAGATGTAGCGGAGATTTCCAATGCGAGTTCGCGCATTCGGACACGATTTTCCTTTAAACTCTCCTGCATGAACAGAATAAACGATGCGGAGAAATCTTTCAGCCCTTTGGCAACGCGGGCATTCCGGTACAGTTCGAAAAATTTAAGACGTAATTCTACATGCTTATCAATGTTTGTTTCCTTAACTTCGAAGCGCCTAGTGTTATACAGAGAGAAAAGCAGATCGGCGTACCAAGCGGGAGAACAATTGGACGCCTCCTCGGAAGCGAGTTTACCTAGCGCATCGTAGGCGAAGCACATGGCAAGTATTTTTGCATAGAAAAGCAGTGCCGTGCTTTTCTGTCTTTCGCTGGCGGGAAGGCGGAGAACAGGCGGGCGGGAATCATGGAACCAGTTAAACATAATGGAATTATGATAGATTCGGTAGTATCTCGCGATATCTTTGTCGGATAACTCAGCAAGTCCGTTGAACCATTCGGAAGACCTGTGCAAAATATAATTAATCTGTTCGTAGTTGAGCTGATAATACGCCTGATGAAGAAGGGAAGAAAGTACATCCATGGCCTGATCTGCCGGAAATAATGACAGGAATTCCTGTAACGCCGGCATCTGCAGGGAAAAAGAAAGCATATCAGCTAGAATGCGGCCGGAAATACACGTCCGCAGGCACTCTCCCATAGCAGGGTCGATATCCGGCTCGTTGTGGAAGCTGGCTCGTAAATCAAGAATGTCGAAACGGCTGTCGGGACGGAAGGCCTTCAGTATGGCCTCATAGAAACGGCCGAGATCCGGACGCTGGCGTGTGTACCAGAAAGCCAGCGCGGTACGCGGCGTGATGCGCTCGAAGGAAAATGGAGCCGTGTACGGAAAACTCAGAAATGAGGCAAGTGCAAGCTGCTCCCTAGTCAGAGTCCTTGGCCTTTGCTGACTGAATAAATCTTCCGTGAGGCCCCAGCCTGTGTACCAGGCCGGCGCATGCGCCACAGTACGTTTTCCACGGAATATAGCTTCAATCCCCTGTTCCGAGCCATGCACATGCACGCAGGCCGCTTTTTCAAGGTAGTCGTCGAAGTCGGAAAGATGGCTCAGCATGGCGCAGCGCTTCTGCAATGCCGCGGGTATAGTATGCTGATCCGAGACGGCAGAACCTTTTAGTGCGAGGACAAGTATCTTTCCTTTTTTTTCCTTTGCGGCGATGGCATATAGGAAATCCTCCAGAGACAGACCTTTCGGTATATTCTGCCACAGGGCAAGGACAAATAACTTGCCGTATGATTTGATTTTTCTGCCGGAAGGACCCAGTGTGGCGCGGTGCAGAGCATCTTGTACAGCGAGCAGTTCCTGAAGGAAGGTCTTCGCTTTTTTCAATTCCTGAGGAGCGTCTAGGCTGTCACTGTAGCTTTGCACAAAGGTTTCAACATGCCTATCGTAAACCGTATCGGCATCTTTGTCCTTTCCGACAGGGAGCAGCCACAACGGAACGGGATAGCTCTTTCTCCAGCCGTATCGGCTGAGCGGCGATTCGCAAAAATGCAGGATAGAGAGGGAGTTGCGAGCAGCAGCCTCGCGTAGTTTTTTGGGGACCTTGTTCCCCATCCAGACGAAAGTATAGCCGCGCAGCAGATCAACAGCGTTATAAGCCGTGCCGTTTTTTAAAGAAAATATATGGTAACTTGCAAGGCTATCTGCGAAAATGGACGCGTCCGTCATATTGAGAAGCACTGCGCGGGGAGCGTCGGGAAATGGCGGCTGCGGAGTCAGCGGGGCAAGCAGAAACTGCCTTTTCGTCTCCTGTGAAAGATACTTCGCCTTAATTCCCGCTTTCTTCAGACATAAAAGAAGGTTGTTAGGTACCTTTTTCAACTTTGGCGCCAGGCAATGCTTTACATTCAGCTTCCGCAACACGGAGCGCAGGCATGCCTCGTTTCCGCTTTTGGAAGGCAGCATAATGACGTTTTCAGCGTTGAGGGCCGTCGCTACGTCATGCATGAACTTGCGGGAATTATGCAGAATCAGGGTAAAAGACTTTTTTTTCTCCGCGCTCCTGCCTTGGTAGAACAGAGCGGGGAAAAATTTCACTGTCCTGCCAACGTCGATCCTGTCGATAACCTGATTGAGGGAATTTGCCTCGCCGGTGGCAACGACGGGGATTTTCTCCACACGCAGTAACTTTTGCACGATGGGAGGCATCTGTTTTGATCTTTCTGCAGGAACAAGAGCGATGGCTGGCTTGGCTATGGCCAGAAAAACACACTGGGCAATAGCCGAGGTATTAGGATAGACCACCGCATAGTTTTGGTTTTTTGTTTTGGATACAAGACTGTTCTGCTCACTCTTGCTGATGCCGAAAATGACTATGCGAGGCGGAAATTTTTCTTCCCCCGCGTTAAGCGGCATACGCATGGCAAGGCTGATCCAGCGGTGCAAAAAGGGAAAACATGCAACAAATTTTACGAACAAAAAAAGCGCCGCCGCTGTGACTTGTGCCCGGATTAGCTCAGGAACACGCCTCGCGAGGCTGGCAGTCCTCTTTTTGCCCCGCTTTTTACCTGCCGTTTTTTTTGAATTCAGTGCCTTCACAACATATCTCCCGTAAAGAGTGAACTTGGGTTAGCTCCTAAATGTGGTCGCGTTCTGCCGGCTATCGCAGTTGAGCATAGGCTATTTTCCCTGAAGAACTTTTGGGAATTTCGGGCAGTGCCGTGACCGTTACCGCCGTGGGTGCAAGGTGGATCGTTTTGCATATCCACAGTTTTACCGCTTCCACCATGGAGGCATCTGCAAGGTATACCCTCAAGATGCTGTCATCGCCGATGCAGGCGCATTCCAGATTGAATTCGCTGCGAACGAGCTGCTCGCATTGATCCAGACTGATGCGCAGTCCGTAAATTTTGACGAAACGCTTCAGTCTGCCGGTGATGTAGTAGAAGCCGTCGGCATCGCGGCGCGCCAGGTCGCCAGTCTTGTACTCGCCGCCAAACTCGTCGCCATGCAGGAGATCTTCCCCGCATTCGGCATACCCCATTGTGACGTTTGGGCCCCGGTAGCAAAGTTCGCCCTCTCCCTCTCCATCCGGCAAAGCATAGCCGTTCTCGTCCAGCAGCAGTAGTTCGCCTTCGGGAATAGCCTTGCCTATACTGTTGATCTTTTCATGAACATACCGGGGTTCAAGACGGGCCATGCGGGCCGATGTTTCCGTAGTGCCAAAGGAAGGAATAAATCGTTTGTGCTGATCGCGCGCATAGTCCGCCAGAGCAAGAAACATCTTGTCCGTCAGCTTGCCTCCGCCTGCAGCAAGCGTGGTCAGATACGGCAGCTTCATGCGCTGGAAGCGAAGTTTGAAGAAAATCTCATAGCTGAAGGGAACACCCGTGAAATTGGAACCTTTTTCCCTCTTGATGAAATCCCAGAACAGAGGAGAAGCCAAGCTGGCTGAGGTGAGCAGTACAGTGCAGCCTGTGTAAAGGTGCGTATTGATGACGTTCAATCCCATGGTATAGTTCATGGGTAGAGCGCAAATGGGTCTCTCCGCGCTCGTCCATCCAAAAGCCGTGGCCACGTTGCGCGCATTGGCCTCAATATTGCCGTACTTGTGCCGGACAAGTTTGGGACAGCCTGTCGATCCCGATGTAGCGAGCAGCATGGAAAGCTGATCATGTACCGGATAGACTTCGTGTCCCGTCTTTAGAAGCGCATAGTCGTGATTTTCATATATAGTCTTATACGAGAACTCCGAAATGGAGCGGCGCGGGACCCAGAGCATGGCAGGAGTATACTTCTCCAGCAGAGTGGCAAGCAGGGCCCGATCAAGTCTTTCGTTCAGGAGCAGCGGAACGCGGCCGTTATCATAGCATCCGATAAACCCAATCAGGCTTCCTATGGTATTCGCACAAAGGCAGAAGACGACGCCCCTAGGCGGAATATGCGCAGAAAGCTTCTTCCCTTCCTGTACCAGTTCGCCGTACGTGATCCTGTCTCCTCGATCGTCAATGGCAGCGGTGACATCAGGGCTGTATTTTCCTTCCTGAAGCAACATTTCTTTTTTTTCCAAGTGTTAAAGTTCGATGCTGTATTTGCGCAGTATTTTCAGGCCGTCTTCATAGGAATTAAGGGCGATGATGTCATCCGTATCCAGTTCTATATCGAACGCGTCTTCCAGACCGGCGACCAGATTCAGCTTCCCGACAGAATCCCAGGCGGGCAGCGTCTGAGTAGAAGCGCTTTCCACCTCACTCTCGCCGATCATAAACACTTCCATAAGCACCGAGGCATACTTTTCTTTCGCGGTCATATTTTTTCTCCTTAGGTTAAAACCTTCCACCGTCGACCGGAACGATTTGCCCGGTCATAAATGAGGAATCATCGGACGCCAGGAAACGGACGACGGCTGCGATTTCTCCCGCTTCCGCTGGCCGCTTAAGCAGGGAAGCAGCGATATAATTTTCTAAGCCTTTTGTAGGGTAATTGTTTAGCAAAGCCGTATTGACGGCTCCGGGAGCTACTGCGTTTACCCTGATACCAAAAGGAGCAAATTCCCTGGCCATAAGCTGCGTAGCGAGCGAAAGCGCTGCCTTGCTCGAGGCATAGGCCAGACGGCCGGTTTGCGGGCTGATAGCCTGCGCGGACGAGATATTGACAATGGAACCTTTGCGGTTTCGCATCATCCTCCGGAATACCTTTTGGCAAATGAAAATCTGGGAGAAGTAGTTTATCTCAAACGTACGGCGCAACGTATCCATGGAGGTTTCCAATACTGTGCCCACGGTCGTTGTTCCGGCATTATTAACCAGAATATGTATCGGCTGCTTGGCGTTGAAAATTTCCTGAAGTCCGCAGCTCATAGATTCTTCATCCCCAAGAGTGAAAAAACACGGGCTGAGAGATACCCCATACTTCGAAGAGAGTCCGGCGAGCCATGTTTCAAATTCCGTGTCCGGCTTACGGCAGCAGGCCCATACATTGGCTCCCTGTCTTGCGAACTCTTCTGTAATCGCTCTGCCTATACCACCTCTTGCACCGGTAACGATGGCGTTTTTTCCTCTCAGCATGTGCTTCACCCTCAGTTCTTTTTTACCGAAATATACACGCGGTTGGGAGGAACACTTATTCCTTCGGGAACGCTGCTTATCGCGGCTGCTCCCATGCCGAGGACAGCGTTTTCCCCAACCAGGATACGATCCCCGTCCCCGCCGCCGTTGCGCACCATGGCTCCCGCCCAAATGTAGGCGTTATCTCCCACATTGACGTTTCCGGCTACAAAGGCTCCCGGCCCGAGGTGGACGTATTCTCCGAAATGAACGTCATGACCGACGACGCAATTAAAATTAAACAGCCCGAAATTTCCGAACGTGATATTGCCGGAAAGCACGGCGCCGGCCATGATGATGTTGCCGCGCGTTCTCGCGAGAAGTTCTTTGCTGCCCCGTCCGAAGCTCGCGCTGCTATGCACCATGTTCACAAAAGGGAGCGATGGAAAGTTTTGGGCGATTTTTCGCCGCACAGCGTTATTTCCTATGCCCATGCCAAAGACAAAGCCTTCCTCCACAAGACGGGAAACCTTATCTTCACTGAAGATGGAAATGCCCGTGATCGGCTCTATACCGTCCTCGCGATCGATAAAGAGCATCTCCTTAAAACCCATGCTGTCAGCGATATCGACAACCGAGCGTGCCATCCCGGAGGAACCGAAAATCGCGACCCTGTTATTTTCCATCGCGTTTCCCCCTGCGCTTTTTAGCGCTTTTTATTTAGTCTCAAACAGTCTTGAATAAAGTTCATCAGCCATGATTTTTCCGACAATGGCCGCTCCTTCTGCTGTTAAATGCGTAGTATCATAGGTGAGGCTGTTGACAGTTTTCCAAAATTCTTCGGCGGAAAGTTCTTTGCCACTGTCCAAAAAGTATTGTTTCACGCATTCACCAAGGTCTACGTACTCATAGTTCTTGCTTTCGCATATCTTTCTTGCTTCATTGGTTACTGCAGACCTAGGGTCCTCAGGCGAAAAGAACGTTCCGGCAAAAATACAGCGGATATTATGGATTTTGCATATAGTCCAAAAGTCCTCAATGAATTTTCGGAAATGCGTAAAATCGCTTTTTTGTTTTGGCGGATCTTCCCTATATTTTGTAAAAATAGAAAGAGTTTTGTGTTTCGTATAATAGTCGCCGTCCGCCATACAAGAAGCTCTGAAATCGTTGAAAGCGATTATATAAACTACGGCTTTTACATTCATCGGTATTACTTTAGCTAGTAAAACAAAGATAGCGTGAAGGATATGCATGCCGCTCATACAATAATTCATGACTGCTACAGGATTCTGTGTGTGTGTGTGTGTGTGTGTGAAGTCTTTCATTCAAAAGCCTTTCCGCAACAGAGATAAGGCGTTCCGTAGCCTTCATAAACATGCATTCGCCAAAGGATCCGGATAAAACGGCGATTCTCTCTCTCTCTCTCTCTCTCTCTCTCTCTTCTATGCCGTTTTC
>CAYWQK010000020.1:0-3594 GCA_964460575.1 uncultured Desulfovibrionaceae bacterium
ATCCAAAAGGACACGCCCGGAGGTCGGCTTAATAATCCCTGTCAGCATATAAAAAGACGTGGTCTTCCCCGCGCCGTTTGGCCCAAGCAGGCCCACAATTTCCCCCTGATGAACCTCAAGGGATACGCCACACACGACTTCGCGCTGGCCGTAGCGCTTATACAGGTCAACGCCCTTGAGAACAGCCATATTCTCTACTTCCTCCCGCCGACAGAAGAAAGCCGCTTGGAGGCCGGCGCGGAAAAAACAGCCTCAACCCGCTTCTGACCGCCTCCAATGACCTCACTCCTGTTCTCGGCTGCGTAATGCCGGATTTCGTGACCGGAAATGCTGTTTTTCCCGTCACTTAAGCGCGGATCAATCTGCATAACTATAAGCTCCTTATCCGGCGTATAGCTTGCTTTACCGCAGGAGCCTGTACGCTCGCCGGAACGCATCCTCACGTTTTTCTCGGCGGTCATAGAATCAACATCTCCAGCCGCCATGCCTGCAGGCAGACCTTCATTACTCGCATTGCCTCCCGAGGCTGGCTTAAAGAAAACCGTCAGCCTCTCTGACCAAAGCTCAAAATCCGAACGCTGTACATGTACGCTTCCCGCAAACACTACCTGCCGTTTTTCAGCCTCGTACACCATTTTGTCGGCTGTGATTTTGGTAGGCGCATCGTTTTGAAGTTTCATATTGGGAGGCGCCGCCATGACAGGAGAGAACCATAAAAATAACGCCAGAACAACGTTCAATACATGCTTGCTCATGGAATGCTCACTTTTGCGTAGCCTCTGACGGAGACGCCGCAGATGCAGTCCTGGGAAAAATAACTACCGTCACGCCGCCAGAGCCTGTCAACCTGTCAGCGTCAAGCTCCCATTCCAGCGTTTTCATTTCAACTGTTCCAAAAGGACCGGAATACGAGGCGCCATCAGGGAAAACCATCACTCGCGTGCGCGAATCATATAATACCGAAGGACCTAAAGCCTTTTCCTCCCCTCTAACGGCCGTTACATTACCCCAGAGGCGCACATGCTTCTGTCCGTCAGTGACGCGTCCTTTCAGTGCATTCACAAAGAGGTAATCTTTTTTCAACGGTTCTCTCCGCTAGACAGCTTGAGGCCCACAACGGAAAGACCAGGCCCATCGTCTTCCAAAATGTCAGCGCGAGAGGCTTCAGCCAAGAAAAACATGGCGAATAAAAAAACAAAAAGCAAAAACGCCAGACTGAGGAAAGCCGGCTTTCTATTCAAGACGCATCCATTTTTCACGCAGCGCATCCAGCATCCCCTTCGCAGAAAGGAGGCAGCTGCCTTGACCTCCGGGCGGGCGTTAGATACGGCAACAGGCACTCCCACAAGCCGCATGGGGGCAAGATCCACCCAGTCGTCGCCGATATAGGCAATCGCGTCCCAGGCAAGATCCAGCTCTCTGCGCATGTTTTCCAGAATGCCAGCCTTGCTCAAATGCCCCCCATGATAACGGGTAATGCCCAAATCCTCAAGGCGGCGGAGTACGCAGGGCGTATCCATGCCGGAAATGACCGCAAGCTCAATCCCTGCCTCCTGAAGTAAGCGGACGCCAATGCCATCCTGCACGTCAAAGCGCTTTACCGTTAAACCGGATGCGTCGTAATACAGCCCGCCGTCAGTCATGACCCCGTCCACATCCATCACTAGCAGACGGACACAGCGCAGGCGTTCCGTTAGTTCAGCATTCATGAGGCACATCCCACAATTGTTTCAATTCCATCAAAAGTGCGCCAAGACGCTGGACGGGCCAGCTATTCGGTCCATCGCAAAGGGCATGGTCGGGATCCGGGTGGCATTCCAAAAAAACACCGTCAGCACCGGCTGCAGCCGCCGCACGGGCAAGCGCAGGCACATGTCTGCGGTCCCCGCCTGACGACGCGCCGCACCCCCCCGGCAACTGCACAGAATGCGTGGCGTCAAAAATAACCGGAACTCCCAGCTCTTTCATGACGCCGATGGAACGAAAATCCACCACGAGGTTATTGTAGCCAAACGTTGTTCCCCGCTCAGTAAAAAGCAAGTATTTTCCACCAGCATCCAAGAGCTTATCACGCACGCCCTTCATGTCCCACGGGGCCAAGAATTGCCCTTTCTTCACATTAACGACGGCTTCCGTGGCCGCTGCGGCCTGAAGAAGATCAGTCTGCCGGCACAGAAACGCCGGAATCTGAAGGATGTCAGCAACTTCGGCAACGGGAGCCGCTTCCTGCGGAAGATGAATATCGGTTATAACAGGCAGGCCTGTGCGCTCCTTGATACGGGCAAGCCACTCAAGCCCCGTTTCAAGCCCAGGACCGCGAAATCCCTTGCCGGAACTGCGGTTCGCTTTGTCCCAAGAGCTTTTAAAAACGGCGGAAAGCCCCGCACGCTCAGCGGCCTCTGCCACCGCAAAGGCCACTTTCAGCGCGAGTTCATAGCTTTCCAGCACGCAGGGGCCGGCTAACACAAAATGCCCGGCCATCAGCCTAGCATAGAGTTTTCCTGAATCCATAGCTCCCTCAATCAGCCTGGACTAATTTTTCTGGCTGCGTGCGCGGGCAGCTTTGATAAAGTCCTTGAACAACGGGTGCGGTCTCATCGGATTTGATTTAAACTCCGGATGGAACTGGCAGCATACAAACCAAGGATGAGAAGGAAGTTCTACGATTTCCACTAATTCGCCGTTTGGTGAAACGCCGGAAACAAGCAGCCCTTTTTCTTCCATACGAGCGCGGTAGGCGTTGTTGAATTCATAGCGGTGGCGGTGGCGTTCGCTGATTTCCTCCTGCTGGTAAGCCTCGTACGCGCGGGAATTCTTTTCTAGACAGCAAGGATAGGCGCCAAGGCGCATGGTTCCGCCCTTATCGCTTTCATGGGTTCGCTTCTGCACGATGTTTTTGCGGTAGTCAAACCATTCGCTCATCAGGTAGATAACCTTGTTCGCGGCCTGCGCGTCAAATTCTTCCGAATTCGCGTCGGGAATGCCAACCACATGGCGGCTGAACTCAATCACCGCGCAATGCATGCCAAGACAAATGCCGAAGAAAGGAATCTGATTCTCGCGGGCATAGCGGATAGCCTGGATTTTGCCCTCGACGCCTCGGTCTCCAAAACCACCGGGAACCAACACGCCATCAGCGTTTGCCAATTTTTCAGCCACGGAATCTGCCGTGAGCTCCATAGAATTAACATATGTCAAATTAACCTGGACCTCATTGGCGATACCACCATGAATCAAAGCTTCATGCAGACTTTTGTACGCCTCCTTCAGGTCCACATACTTGCCAACGATGGCAATATTCACAGCCCCTTTGGGGTTGCGGACCGTATGCACAATGCGCTTCCACTCATCCAGATGGGGATTGCGGGCGGGAAGTCTGAGCATAATGGCCACTTTCTGGTCAAAGCCCTCTTCATAAAGACTCAGAGGCAGCTCATATAAACTGGACACATCCACAGCGGAAAAAACCGCGTCTTTGTCCACGTTACAGAACAAAGAAATCTTGTCTTTCAGCGCCGGAGGCACAGGGCACTCGCAGCGGCAAAGGATGATATCCGGCTGGATGCCGATAGAGCGAAGTTCTTTCACGCTGTG
>CAYWQK010000020.1:3604-6998 GCA_964460575.1 uncultured Desulfovibrionaceae bacterium
CTCGCCTGCCGCGCGTATGTAAGGAACAATAGTAAGGTGCACAAAAAGGCAGTTCTCGCGCCCGATGTCGGAGCGGAGCTGGCGGATGGCTTCAAGAAACGGCTGTCCTTCGATATCGCCGACAGTGCCGCCGATTTCCACAATGGCAACGTCCGGCGCTGGATGCTCCGGAGTATCCTCGGAAAGCTGAAGGATAAAACGCTTGATTTCATCGGTGATGTGCGGAATAACCTGCACTGTGCCACCCAGATAGTCGCCGTGGCGCTCTTTGGTCAGCACATTATTGTAAATCGCGCCGGCTGTCGTGCTGTTCCGGCGTGAGAGCGACTCACCCAAAAAACGCTCGTAATGGCCGAGGTCCAGATCCGTTTCCGCGCCGTCGTCGGTAACGTAGACCTCGCCATGCTGAAAGGGACTCATAGTGCCGGGATCCACATTCAGATAAGGATCCAGCTTTTGCTGGGTCACGGACAGTCCGCGGGCTTTAAGTAATGCCCCTAAACAAGCTGCCGAAAGCCCCTTGCCAAGGGAAGAAAGCACTCCGCCGGTAATGAAAATATATTTTGTCTTCATATAATAAAGTCCCATCAAGGCCAAAGTGAGTGACGTGTGAGATCTCCTTCGACGCAAAAAATCAATCGCCTTGTACTACACCCTTTTCAGGAAAAAAAAAGCCCCACAGATACAAAAAAACTAGCATTGACTCCAAATGCGAAGGCGCTTAGAATGAATACCCTTTCGCCAAAGTTATTATCCCACCGCGAAATATGGCCTCCAACGCCCATTTCGCTTCCTTGATCATCCATCCCCCGCTCGCGGGGCATCCAGAAATGAGGTCTTTTTGATGGGCACTGTTAACGCGCTGATCCTTACCGGATACGGCACAAACTCCCACAAGGAAACGGCTCATGCGGCCCGGCTTGGCGGCGCTGACAGAGCAGATATCATCCATTTTGCGGATATCGCCGCAGGCAGCGTCCGCCTCCTTGATTACCGCTTTCTTATTTTCCCCGGCGGGTTTCTTGACGGAGATGATTTGGGCGCAGGCCTGGCAGGCGCCAAGCGCTGGTTGTACCTAGAGGATGCCAACGGCGTTCCGCTTCTAGACAGCCTGAAACGCTTTCTTAGAGAAGGCGGCCTGATCCTTGGTATCTGCAACGGGTTCCAGCTCCTTGTAAAACTGGGAATCCTTCCCGCCCTCACCTCCACCCGCGAGCACCCTGTGTTCAAACAGGAAGCCACGCTAAGCCATAATGACGCCGCCCGTTTTGAAGACCGCTGGGTCCATCTTCTCCCTAACCCCGCCAGTCCCTGTGTCTTCACAAAAGGGCTGAACGGGCTTCTCTCCATGCCCGTGCGCCACGCTGAAGGCAAGCTCATCGCTCAAGATGAGGCCACATTAAACGCTATTGCCAAACGCAACCTCATTGCCCTGCAGTACGCGGATCCTGTCACAGGCGAGGCCACACAGGATTACCCCTGCAACCCAAATGGTTCCCCCCTAGGCATCGCCGGGCTGACAGATCCAACGGGACGGGTTTTGGGGTTGATGCCGCACCCCGAAGCCTTCAATCACCTTACAAACCATCCGAACTGGACACGGGGCGAGCGGCCCACCCCGGGCGTTGCGATCTTCAAAAACGCGGTGGAAACCCTCCGAAGCGAGGGATAAGCATGGCTCTCGTCGAAAAGGACGACGTTAAATGCCGTCCTTTTTTCCATACTGCTACTAGGCCGTCTATCCGATAACAATTAGGCCATAATCCGTCCCCGAAAGCGAACGGGCACCGTCCGCCGTGATCTCGAACGTATTCTCGACACCTGGCATCCCTAGTCCGGGAAGGCCTATCTTAGGTTCCAGAGCAACGGTCATTCCCTCTTCCAACGGCAAGTCAAATCCATTGGCAAAAGCCGGAAATTCATCCATATTCAAGCCGATACCGTGGCCAAGGAAACGCACCCTTTCCGGCCCAACTCCCATAAACCGATCGCCGTACCCGGCAGCGGCGGCCCGCTCCTCCGCGCTTTTCCAAATGGCGGAAGGCAAAGCCCCAGGACGCAGCGCTTGGACAGAAGCGTGCAGGATATCTTCGCATACGCGGTGCGCTCTTTGGACCTCCGGATTCACAGAAACGGGACCTGCCCAATAGCTTTGGGTTTTATCTGTATTATACCCTTCCAGCACAAATCCCATATCCAGAGTCAGCAACTGCCCGCTCTGCCATACTGTTCCGGCGTCTCCGGCAAACGGCAGGGACGGATGCAGGCCACGCGTGCCAAGAGGGCCGTCGAAATTGGTTGCGTAAAGTCCAGATTCACCAACTGACGCGCTGCCCAGCGATACTC
Source organism: uncultured Desulfovibrionaceae bacterium (assembly GCA_964460575.1). Lineage (GTDB taxonomy): Bacteria > Desulfobacterota > Desulfovibrionia > Desulfovibrionales > Desulfovibrionaceae > Avidesulfovibrio. The sequence goes on from CAYWQK010000020.1 coordinate 5,951, forward strand.
CGCCGCCAGAAAGCCGCACCACGCCACCATGGCCTTCAGCATTAAAGACTTCAAGCGCTGCAAGGCTGATTTCCCGTTCACTCATTCCGGGATGCAGAATCCCAGGCAAAATTCCCCGCATGCAACGGTTATGCCGCTCCCCTGCCAAACGCATTTTGTTTAGCTCCCACAGGGTCTTTACCGCACGCGTACGGGCAATGACGACATCGCCGGGAATAAAACGCCGCGAAGGAACACGCGCCATGAGCATTCCCGACTGTTCCCAAGAAAAATGCTTCATATCCACAGCCACGGAGGCGCTTTTTTCATCCGGCAGGGGACTACCTTCTTCCGCGAATAGCCACGGCAGTTCTTTATAGGAACGGAAACGGCGGATATGCCCCAGGGATGATTCCAAAAGCGCACGCTCAAGCCCCTTACGGATCAAAAGGACGGGCTCTCCTTCCAACGGAAGCCAAAAAAGACCGGAACCAAGCGTGCCTGTAAAATAATATATCGTCAGCGGCGAAGAAACCAGGAGACCGCCAGCGTCGGGAAGTAGCGTTTTCATAAGACGTCTTGCCCGCTGCCAGCGGACCTGTATTTCCTCTGCCGGAATACATTCCAGAGATGTTGCCATTGTTCCTCCTAGGATCAGATAAAAGGTCTGCCGGATCTCAAAAAAACAGATAACGAAGGCGCTTGAACTGCGCGGGGGTTTAGGCTAAACTTTTATTTTCACTCAAGCAAGGAGTTCCACTGTGCCCGTTCCGGATTCCCCTACCCAGCGCTCTTCTTGGCGCCTTACCGTGCGCGCTGCCTTCAGTGCGGCACATGCCCTGCGCCATTATAACGGCAAATGCGAACGGCTGCACGGCCACAATTACAATGTGGAGATCAGCGTAGAAGGCCAAACCCTCACCCCGGATACGGGGCTTCTTATGGATTTCGGCGACTTGAAATCCCTGCTCCGAAGCGAGCTTGCCCCATTGGATCACAGCTTTCTCAACGAAGTACCCCCTTTTGACCGGATCAACCCTTCGTCGGAGAATCAAGCCAAATATATCTG
>CAYWQK010000020.1:7008-12451 GCA_964460575.1 uncultured Desulfovibrionaceae bacterium
GGTGCGGTCCCCAAACACGTGAGGTCCTCCATCGGGAAGATCCTCCTGCAACGGACAGGAGGAGCAAGCTATGAATATGAATGATATCCACTCCTGCGTGCACCGCGCATGTCTAGGTATCCTTATTCTGACCCTGCTGCTCGCACTACCGAAACACGGGCTGACCGCCGAAAGTGCCTTCCTCGCTATTGAAGGCTTTTCCATTGAAACAAACCCAGGTACTCTCCGCGTCAACTCTTCCCTTACGCTGAATAACCCCGCAGATGTCCGCTCTTCCCTGCGTAACGGCGCTCAAATGCTGCTGACCTGCATTGCCACGCTAGAAAAAAAAAGATTCCTTTATAACAGCACGATTGTTTCCAACACGCAAACCTTCCTTGTCCGCCACGACACACTGACGCGCGAATTTATCGTTTCCAACGGCGCGACAGCCATGCGCATGAAAAAACTGGTTCCTCTCCTTGAGCAAATCTGGAAGGAAACGTCTCTCTCTCTGCCGCTCCGAACGCCTTTGGAACATAACGAAACATATCTGCTTTCCCTTGAATTCAACCTAGAATACACGAATGTTCCCGCCTGGATGGAAAAGCACCTTCTCTTCTGGACGCGAAAGGTCACTCCTCCGCTTTCCGTCTCCCAATCCTTTGTTTTTTAACCGCTGGGAAAAGCTTTCCTCTTCTCACTGACACGCCGCCTAAGCTTGCATAGCCGCAATCCATTGCCATGAACGAAAACGATCAGATTGTCCGCATCGGCCAGATTGACGGACGGGAGCGCCGCAAACGCCAGCTGGAGCTATATGCTGCAGGCGCCATCGCCAGCTTTGTAGCCATCTGCACATGGCTGCAACTTACGTTTTACGAGCTTAATTCATGGCTGTTCATTTTTCTTTTCGACATTAACGCGCTCTTGATGCTAATTATTCTGTTCCTTGTGGCGCGCAACGTTGTCAAGCTTATCATCGAAAGACGAAGAAATATATTCGGAGCGCGCATCCGCTCACGCATGGTGACCATTTTCGTCATGCTCACTTTTGTGCCCACGGTTTGCCTTTTCCTTGCTTCAAACAGGCTTGTCGGTACGGGCATCGATTACTGGTTTACCTCGCAGACAGAAAACGCCTTCCAAGCTGCGCTGGACATTGGGCACAGCTTTTACACAGCTGCGGCGGTAAGGCTCCATGAACGCTCAATCATTCTCCTGCAAGAAAACAAAACCTCCCCCGCGTTAAGCCCAAAGCTGCTTCATGAAGCCTTCAACGACTACGGCCTGCACCTTGTTGGCATTGTGGATGAAAAAGGTTTTCCGGAAACACTGCACGCGGAAAGCAACCCAAACGGCCTCTGGCAAGAAATACGCTCCCACATTGACTGGAGGCATGCCAAGGAAGAACCCTTTTATTCCCTCCTCTGGTCCAACGACAATACGGATTACGCCATCGGACTGCTTCCCCTGAACGATGGCACAGGGCGCTTTCTCATCACGGCGGAAAACATTGGCCAGGGGGTAATGGCCAAGCTCAAGCGCATTTCACGCGGTTTTGAAGAATACGCCCGCCTCAAAGACATGAGGAAACCTCTCAAAGTCTCCATCCAGCTTATTCTCGCTGTGCTCTCGCTGCTCGTGCTATGCGGCTCCATCTGGTACGGCTTTAGGCTCTCGAAAGAATTTACCGCCCCGCTTCTGGCCCTTGCGGACGGTACGGCCCGCATTGCCAAGGGAGAACTGGACTTCCGTCTTCAGGATGAGGGATCCGATGAGATTGCCCAGCTTGTCCGGGCCTTCAACCTCATGGCGGAAGAACTCAGCGACAGCCTGGAAAGCCTGACACGGGCCAACGCGCTCCTAAGCCGCTTAAACCTTACCATGGACGAACGCAGGCTGTATATTGAAACTGTGCTGGACAACATCACCACAGGCGTCATCACACTCGGGCAAGACAACAAGCTGCAGACCATCAATAAAGCCGCATGCACCATGTTCCACACCAGTCTCGCCATTCTCTATGGACGCGTCCCTGCTGAATTTCTGCCCGCAGACTACGTCCCGATTTACAATGACATGCAGGAATCCCTCCGCATCCACCCCGACCGGAACTGGCAGAGACAGCTTGATTTCATCATGGCCGGACGCATCTGGAAACTTGTGGTCACCGCTGTCGCCCTAAACACGGCAGGACAGGTGCAAAGCACTATTGTAGTCATCGAAGACATTACAGACTTAGAAAAAATGCAACGCATGGCGGCTTGGCGTGAAGTGGCTAGGCGCATCGCCCATGAAATCAAAAATCCCCTCACGCCCATCAAGCTTTCTGCGCAGCGCCTAGCCCGAAAATTTGGCAATAGCGGCAACCCCGTGTTCACGCAGTGTACAGATCTGATTGTAAGCCAGACTGAACGGTTGCAAGAAATGGTGCAGGAATTTTCCTCTTTTGCCAAACTGCCTGAGGTCAACCTAAAACCCGGGCATGTCGAATCGCTCTTTGACGAATTACTCGCCGTGTTCCGCGGCAGCCATCCCCGAATTACCTGGGAAACGCGTTTCGAAAAGGAAATCCCCCCTATCCTTATGGATGCCGACGCCCTCCACAGGGCCTTTGTAAATCTGATGAACAATGCCGCGGAAGCCATCGAGGACATGCCGCAGTCCGATAGAAAATTCCCTCCGCACAGGGTTCGCATAACTATCCGGAAAGAACCGGCGCTAAAGTGCGTGCGCATCCTCGTTGCCGACACTGGCCCGGGCCTTACCCCGGAAGAGCACGCGCACCTTTTTGAACCCTATTTTTCACGCAAAAAAGGGGGAACTGGGTTGGGGCTTGCCATTGTCAAGTCGATTATCACCGACCACAGGGGATCCATACATGCGGCAGCCTCAGAGGAAGGAACAACCATGACGGTAGATATTCCGCAATACACGCCCTCTCTGACTGCCTCAAGACTCGCACAGAACCAAGTACAGGCAAAAAGCGAAAAGGAACAAGAAGATCTTTCCCAAAAAACGCCTTCTGGTTAGGAACTTTTCCAATATATTTCAAGATGTTAGAGGAATACAGCATGGCTTTGTCGCCTCTCCGCCCGCATATGGTCTATGCCGATGATAAAGGCAATATTTACGAACACCCCGACTTGCTTCTGCTTTGCCGCCGCGGGCAGGAATGGAGCCTTCCGCGGCCTGACGAGCTGATTCCTTTGCCCGAAGAAAGCGAATTTTTCCTGCTTCCAGGGCGCCGTGCCGCGGGGCTTAATCCAAAAAACGGCGAAGTCGAAGTTCTTGACGAACTCGCTGTAGCCGCCTTTGCCGCGCCAGGGCACACGCTTACGGCGCATCCCACCTACGTAAGCGATCCTGGCGCGCCGCGCCTGCCGCTTTTTGCGTATGGGGCCGTGGGCTTTGCCAATAACCGCTTCTATGTCTGCGCCCGCAAGGTTGATAATGATCCACGGCAAGTTTTCCGCGGCATCCCAGCACAAAAAATCCGCAAGGCAGCTGAAGCCATCATTAGGCGCTACCCCAGCAACCGCCTTTTCCAGCACTTGATGCATAACTGCGTGCTGCGCTATTCCTGTCCCGCGGCCCGCAACCTCTGCCTTGGCCGTTACGAAGCCCCCCTACCTGTATCCCATGTCTGCAATGCCCGCTGCATGGGCTGCATATCGCACCAAGATAAAAGCTCCGGCATCTGCGCGGCACCGCAAAGCCGCCTGCTGTTCACGCCCACGGCGGACGAAATCCTCGAAGTGATGCACCACCACGGGAGAACCGAACGTCAGAAGCCTATTTTCTCCTTTGGACAGGGCTGCGAGGGCGAACCGCTTACCGAAACTCCCCTCCTCATCGAAACTGTTCGTCGCTTTCGGCAGGAAGGCGGATACGGAACAGTCAACCTTAATTCTAATGCCTCCCGCCCGGACGCCGTGCGTGAGCTGGCAAAGGCGGGTCTAACCTCCCTTAGAGTCAGCCTCAACAGCGCCCGCTCAGTAGTATACGAACGCTACTACCGCCCTGTGAGCTACGCCTTCAGCGATGTAAAGACATCCATAAAGGAGGCCTCCGGCCTCGGTGTGCACGTTGCCATTAATCTACTTTACTTCCCAGGCATTACCGATACGGAGGAAGAAATGGAAGCGCTTTGCGGATTGATACAAGAATGTGGTGTCAGCATGGTTCAGCTCCGCAACCTAAACATCGATCCAGAATGGTACCCAGAAATCCTCAAGGGCATCGACTTTGGCCCCTCCGCAGGGCTCTCCAATTTTCAAAAGCGCCTGCGCCATGCTAAACCAAACCTTAAATTTGGCTATTTTAACCCCTGGATTGCCAACTGACAGATTTTGCGGTAGCTAAATTCCCCCTGTGGAAGCAGGCGCAAGCTTTGCAAACAACCGCAAAAGCCTAAGAGACACTTGCAAAACGCCCTTGTTTAGGATTACTCACAGTTCATACGCAAGACAAAAGAACGGCGTTTTGAGAGGTTGTCTGTGGCGGGGCATCCAAAAGCCAGGACGCGGCCTGCCGTAAACAAAACCTTTAAAAGGGTATATCTACGATGCTATTCCCTTTCACATACCGCCTTATAAAGCGCGGCTTCCCTCCGCACCTATTTCCAGGAGTCCCGCGACACAACGCCCGCTCCTTATAGTAAAACAGACATGCGCCACATAACTACAAGACGTTATCAAAAACTCGCCGATGTTCTAGCCAAACGACAGCCAGACCTAACCCTTGTCCTGGCCAATATCCATGATCCGCACAATGTCTCCGCCATTTACCGGAGTGCGGATGCCTTTGGCGTAACCGGCATCCATTTGTATTATACCGACACACCCTTCCCGACTCTCGGGCGCAAAAGCTCTGCCTCCGCACGGAAATGGGTAGAATCCTATCGCCACTCCTCCAGGGAAGAAATGGTCGCTGCGCTGAAAGCGCAGGGCTGCACAATCCTTGCCACAAGCTGCTCAACCGCTTCCCGCCCCTTTTATGAATATGATTTTACAAAACCCACGGCCGTCATCATGGGTAACGAGCACAGCGGCGTCCCCGAAGAGCTTACTGGCGCAGCGGACGGTGAATTGTATATCCCCATGCGCGGTATGATCCAGAGCTTTAACGTGTCTGTAGCGGCAGCGCTCATCCTTTATGAGGCATCGCGGCAGCGTGCCCTAGCCGGCATGTACAATGCCCCGCGCTTTTCACCGGAAGAATACTCCAAAAGGCTTGAAGCTTGGATCGAAAAATAAGCAGGTAGTCGGACGGCGCGCCACCGCATGCGGGAAACGCCCAAACCTCCTGCCTTACGCTCTTGTTCTTGTACAACTACACTCATTATCTTCACAAACCCTGCAGCAAGGATTTTCCACTATGGATACAAAGCAGTTAACAGCGGATCCTCAATGTTGTGCGGGCTGGCTCGGCTTGTGCATCGCTTTTTTTGCCTGCCTAG
>CAYWQK010000020.1:12461-15984 GCA_964460575.1 uncultured Desulfovibrionaceae bacterium
GCAGCGGCAGACGCGCAGGCTCAGAACGCTTCAGAACGTACCGCAAAAAAAATTACCGCTTCCGCAAAAAAAGCCGGCTCCGGCAAATCGCAGACTGTTAAATCCGCGACAAGGGGAAAATCCTCCCCCGCAGCAAAGAAAAACGCGCAGAGACGCAAGTCGGAGATAAAAAAAACGACTAAAAGCACCGGCACCAGCAAGTCTTCTGCCACTTCCGAAAAGAAACAAACCAGCCAAGAGAGCGTCCAGCAGACAGCGCCCGTCGGTTTTTCCATCGCCGATGTGAAACGTCTTGCAAGCGATTTGGCAGCCAAAGCTTACGTTTCCCCAAAAAACGAAACCCCTGAATTTCTGCGCAGCCTGACTTACGCACAATGGACGGAGCTACGCTTCAAGGAAGGATGCACTTTTTGGCGCAGTGAAAAGCTGCCGTTTGAGTTGCAGTTTTTCCACCCTGGTTCTGTATACGACACACCCGTGAGGATCCATATTGTGGACAAAGGTCGTGTCCAAGACGTGGCATTCTCCCAAGAGATGTTTGAAGGATCCCCCGAGCTTGAGGGAAGACTGAAAGGACTCCCACTAAATTTCTCCGGCTTCCGCCTACTCTATCCGATTAGGGGCAGCAGTCACCGTGATGAAATCGCTTCATTCCTTGGCGCGACCTATTTCCGCGCCTTGAGCAGGGACGAAGGCTACGGACTCTCTGCTCTCGGATTGTCTATCAATACAGCAGTGCTCGGCTCTGAAGAACTCCCAAACTTCACCGAATTTTGGATTGTCAAGCCAGCCCAAGGCGATACCTCCGTGCTTATCTACGCGCTCATGAATTCTCCCAGCATGACTGGCGCGTATACCTTTGAGGTAACACCCGGGGAAACGACGTTTATGGATATAACCTGTACGCTTTTTGAACGAAACAAGGCCCGCGACGGGCGCAAGCTGGGCATTGCGCCACTGGCCAGTATGTTCCTTTCCGGAGGAGAACAGATACCCGGAGCCCCCTCTAAACCGGAAGTCCACAATTCCGACGGGCTGCTACTCAAAAGCGCTGAAGGCAATTGGCTGTGGTCTCCGCTCAATAATCCGCGCAGACTTGAAACCTATTCCTTCCGCATGGATAATCCCCGCGGCTTTGGCCTGATGCAGCGCGATGTCACCTTCTCCCACTACCAGGATAGCACCGCCCGTTATGACCTCCGTCCCTCCCTGTGGGTTGAACCTCAAGGCCAATGGGGCAGTGGACACATAGAACTTATAGAAATTCCTACAAGCACTGCAATCCACAACAATATTCTGGCGTTCTGGGTTCCGGATTCGCCCATTGTGCTGAAATCCGGCGAAGCAACGCCAAAAGAACACTGCTACGCCTACAAAATGCACTGGATGCGCCCTGAAGCGGCCCCACACAGTCTAGGCAAGGTGTCGGAAACACAGGCTGTTCTCTCCACAGATGGCTCCACCGCATCGTTTGTTGTGGAATTTATCGGTAAAGAACTCAACAGCCTGCCTGCGGACACAGGCCTTTTCTGCCCTCTTGAGCTCCCGCCGAGCGTAACGGTATCGGAAAAGAAACTCGTCAAGAATGCCCAGACCGGCGGCTGGACGCTTTCCTTTACGGCTCACCTGCCAAAGGAAGAAGGTTTGCTCCAAAACCTCCTGCCGAACAGACCAAATCTTTCTTCCCTGCGTTTTAGGGCCATGCTGAAACGAGGGGAAAACCTACCGGATCCCCTTACCGAGGTCTGGAATTACGATTTGCAACGCTGAGGCTGCCACATATGCTTACAAACGAAAAACTCCGCACCGATGAACACGCGCTGCGTGTCCGTGACCGCGTGCTACTTTATGTAAGAGGCATGACACTCCCCACGCCGGATACTCTCGATATCGCGGCGGAAGCTCTGCGCAGGTCTGATCCTGACGCCCCGGCTGAAGAAACCATGCGCATCCTTATGAAACTTCTGTCCGAGCGCAACGCCCTACCCATTCGTCCAGACACCCGCAGCTGGCCGCCTCTCACTCGCCGATCCATGATTGCCGGCGAGCTTGACCGCGCGCCGTGGCTTACGGCCGCTGTCCGTTGTGTCCGCAGACTCTTCAGCAAAAAACAAAACAGCGAGGCGCACCATGACTGACCGCAGCCTGTGGAAAAGCGCAGCAGTCTCCCGCCGTCGAGTTTTTCTCGCGCTGATCCTCATTCCCTCACTCTATGCGGCATGGACCATGTACACCATGTTGCCGCATACGGCGCACATCCTCCTAGAAATAGGGCTGGGACTGCTCTTTGCCGTACTCTGTGCATGGATTTCCATAGGATTTTGGAGCTCCATAGCAGGACTCTGGCTTCTCATCAAGGGTGTAGACCGCTTTTCCCCCTTGGCTGGCATCGCGCCGACGAACGGCGAAATCGATCCGTCCGTCCGCACGGCTTTGCTTTTTCCCGTATATAACGAAGACGCAAAAAACGTCATGGCAGGCGTGCGCACCATCTGGCGCTCGCTTGTAGCCACAGGACGCAGCGAACAGTTCGATATTTTCATCTTGAGCGATTCCACATCGCCGGACGCATGGATTGCCGAAGAAGAAGCTTGGCATCTTTTCTGCTGCGAGGAAAACGCCTTCAATAAAGTTTTCTACCGCCACCGCCACAAAAACACCCGGCGGAAAAGCGGCAACGTGGCTGATTTTTGCCGCAGATGGGGCGCGCAGTACCGCTACATGATTGTCTTTGACGCAGATAGCCTCCTCACCGGACCCTGTATGCTGCGCATGGTGCAGGCCATGGAGGCCAATCCGCGACTCGGTATCCTCCAGACCTTGCCGCAGCTTGTCAATGCATCCAGTTTTCTCAGCAGGATGCAACAATTCGCAAGCCATCTCTACGGTCCGATTTTCGGCGCAGGACTTCACTTTTGGCAACTTGGCGACGCGCAGTTCTGGGGGCACAACGCTATCATCCGCATCGACCTTTTCATGAAGCACTGCCAGCTTCCCATCCTGCCGGGAAAGCCGCCGCTGGGCGGGGAAATTTTCAGCCACGACATCGTGGAGGCCGCGCTCATGTGCAGGGCTGGCTACGAAGTATGGCTGACTTGGGATTTGACGGGCACATATGAAGAATGTCCGCCCTCGCTGCTTGACGAGCTAATTCGAGCCCGCCGCTGGTGTCAAGGCAACCTTCAACACAGCAGCTTGGTTTTTGCCAACGGATTCCCCAGCATTCACCGCCTGCTCTTTGTCAACGGTATCATGTTTTACGCCTCGGCGCTGCTCTGGTTCATCTACCTGCTCTGCAGTTCCGCCCAGGCTGTAGCGGAAGTGGTCATCCTGCCATCCTATTTTCCGGAAACACAGACGCTCTTCCCAGTATGGCCGGCGCTTTATACAACTTGGATGCTGCCGCTTTTCGGCTGCACGCTCCTGCTGCTCTTCCTTCCCAAATTCCTCGCGCTGATTCTTATCGCCTGCAAGGGACAGTCTTCGCAGTTCGGCGGCTTTTTCAAAATGACGCTCAGCATCC
>CAYWQK010000020.1:15994-18390 GCA_964460575.1 uncultured Desulfovibrionaceae bacterium
TGCGTCTCCACCCTGCTTGCGCCCATCCGAATGCTCTCGCACAGTTTTTTCGTTATCTCTACCGTACTTGGCTGGGGCGTTGGCTGGAATCCGCAGAACCGCGATGACCGAGGCACGTCGTGGAGCGATGCCCTGCGCTTCCATTGGTGGCACACGCTGCTCGGTGCCATTTGGGGCTGGTTCATGTGGTTTGTGAACCCTGGCTTTTTCTGGTGGTTTTCGCCCATTGTCGCCGGATTAGTGCTCGCAGTACCCCTTTCTGTATGGACAAGCCGCACAAGCCTTGGAGCGCGCGCGCGCAAAGCCGGACTTTTCCTTGCTCCAGTTGAGTTGGCACCGCCGCACGAGCTCACGGCCATGCTGGACAAACGCCATAGCCCAACGCCCTACACTCCCTTTGATATCCCCGAACACAACGGCTTCATCAGGGCTGTTGTTGTTCCATACGTGCACTTCCTGCACATTTCGCTCCTCAAGCACAGGCGCGTGCCAACCCCTGAACGCCAAGCCCGCATTGATGAGTTACTGAATAAAGCCGTTGCGCAAGGTCCTGACGCCTTAACCAAGCCCGAACGCATGTGCATTTTAAACAGCGCAGACGCACTTCACGAACTCCACCAGAAAGTATGGGGGCTTGAAGATTCTCCTCAAGCTATGGCATGGGGTGTTTGCCGCAGCCTCCCACGCCCTCCCGTACCGGATATGGCAGCAGCAAAAAATCCGACCGTAGCGCAGCCATCCGGCGAATCTCCAGTTTGATCTGGGCTTCAGCCGGAGCAGCATCATTCCCCCTGCGCGGCGCGACAGTCTTTGCGCCGCGCGCCTTCCCTCTTCTTTTCATGTCCGCCACAACCTTGACGGCAAAGGACCCGATATGACACGGCTTTTCACCTTTTTCCTGCTTCTCTCCCTGTTCCTCTGCCCCTCGCCTGCACGGGCAGACGCACTCCTTGCCTCGGCAGGTAAAAGCGTTGAGCAGGACCGTAAGCTGGTGGACAAACTCGAACACGACTGTTTCCTCTACGCTTGGGAATACTCCTTTGCCGCGTCGGGCATTGCCCGAGAACGCAGCAATTACTATCCGGAAGGCCCAGGTGCTGTCGGCGGAACAGGCTTCTGCGCTGCAGCCATTGTTGCAGGAACGGAACGCGGCTGGGTCCCGCGAAGCCAAGCTGTAAAGCGGCTCTTGAAATTGACCGGTTTTCTTCTCGATAGAACCGACCGCAAAAATCTGCATGGGGCCTTCCCGCACTGGCTTAACGGCGATACCGGCGAAACCCTCCCCTTTGGCGACAACGATGCCGGAGCCGACCTTGTGGAAACAGGCTTCCTTATGCAGGGACTGCTGATTGCCCGAGCGTACTTCAACAGACAGAACTCGGAGGAGACGGAATTGCGCCGCCGCATCACTGTCCTGTGGGAAGATGTGGACTGGAATTGGTTTACCAACGGTGAAAAAGTCCTCTACTGGCATTGGGATCCGAAAAAAGGCTTCAGCATGGGCATGAAGATTACCGGATTCAATGAAGCGCTCATTGTCTATGTGCTGGCGCTCTCCTCCCCAACGCACCCTATTTCTCCGGAAGCCCTACAGGGCTGGTACAACCCTGAAGACTACCAAACCCGCCATTACTACGGCTACGATATTGAAGGTTCCGTCATTTATTCAGGACCGCTTTTCCACGCGCACTACTCATTCATCGGCCTAGATCCCAGGGAAATTTCCGATACCTATGTGCCGCGCGGCTACTGGGTCCGCAACGTTACGCAGGCGCTCATAAACCGCGCCTACTGCGTCTTTTTTGCCCCAAAGGGACAAAAGTACCATGAAGGCTTCTGGGGACTGACCTCCTCAGAAACAAAAGAGCGCTATCTTTACAGCTCCCCTGTCTACGAATCTTCCACGGTAGCCCCCACGGCCCCCCTCTCTTCCATCCCCTATGTGCCGGAATACGCCATGCGCTTTCTCTGGGACCTGCGCACGCATCACGCGAACGTCTGGAGTGTTTACGGTCCTAGAGACGCCTACAGTCTGCGCGATCGGTGGTCATCCAGCGAATATATCGCCATTGACCAGCTTCCCATTGTGTGTATGACGGAAAACTACCGCTCCGGACTGCTCTGGAAACTATTTATGGGCATCGGAGAGATCAAAAACGGACTGCAACGGGGAGGCTTCACACCTCCTGCTCTGGAAGACGGGTTCCCGCGAATGGTCGTAACCATGAGCAAAGATTCTAGCGACGCTCAAAAGATTCCCGATGCCTGCGATCTGCGCCGCCACCCTGATACGGGACGGTACAGCGTGGATTTCGCCTGTACGCAGGATGGAAAAATCTCTTTCACGCTCACCGACGGCACGGGGAAAAAGCTTGACGTCCAGAAGCTCAACGTAA
>CAYWQK010000020.1:18400-19645 GCA_964460575.1 uncultured Desulfovibrionaceae bacterium
TACGCACTCTGACCATGAAAACCCCCTCCTATTCCACGCATACGATTCCCCTGCGCTTCAACTGATTTGCCCTCCTGGAGGACAGGCACGCCGTCCTCCAGGATTTCCAATACCGGCATCTCCCTAGAGTTTCCGCCTTTTTGCATATACAGGTAACACGTTGTAATCTTTCCTTTGTATTTTTGCCTAAGGAGCTTAACCATGTCGCGATTGCTTTGCCTTATCTGCTCTTTTGCAATGGTTTTGCTCATCGATCCGATACAAGCACTGTCCTCTCCCAAAGCAGCAGCGCAGCGGGAACTAACCCGCTATTGGCAAGCCTCCACGCCAAGCACCCCGAGCGGGCGGGATCCAGTAACCATTTATTTCTACCCAAACTCCAAGCGTTGTCAGGAACGCTACGGCAATACAGGCTTAATGGTATGCTCCAGAAGGACCGACATGAACGGGCGACCCGGCACGGGCGTTGCCTTGAAGCCGGCTTTTCCGGGTGAATGGCGCTGGTCCAGCGACGCAACGCTAACTTTCACTCCCCAAAAGGCTTGGCCCGCAGGTAAACGCTTCAGTGTTACGCTTTCCGAGGACACGCTGCCCCCAGAGACGTCCTATGATCGGTCATCCATCCCTTTTAATACGGCCCCCGTAACAGCGAGAATTGCCGCCTCGTTCCACGTCAACCCCGACCATCCGGATCAAATGGCCATTATCGGCAAAGTCCAGTTCAACTACAGCATGAATCATCCTTCGGTACAAAAGCGCCTGCGGCTTATTCCTGAGCAGAACAACGCCTCGGCGCTCCGGTACGGCACGCCGGCCTATACATGGGACAGCAAGACGCCTTCTTCCGACACCATGATTTTCAGCATTCCCATCATCCGGCTGCCTGACGATTCCTCTATACTCACTATACACATCTCCCCTGGTGCCGAAGCCGCGAGCGGCGGCCAGCCCTCCTCCCAGACCGTGATCAACGTCGCTCTTCCAGGAAAAAGTACACTCTTCACAGCCACCGACGCCGAAGCGGCCGTTGCCACCCAGGGCAATCTCACGGCAAAGCAGACGCTAGCGCTGCACTTCTCTCTGCCCGCCAAGCCTAGCGAGGCCGCCGCCTATACGGAAATCCGCCTTTTACCCCGCCAGCGCATTGGCAACACCCCCCAAAAGCCGCCCTACAACTGGTGGAGTACGGAAGAAATCAGCGGAGACGTGCTGAACGCCTCCAAGATAATCAAACCCGTTCCCTCG
>CAYWQK010000021.1:0-9844 GCA_964460575.1 uncultured Desulfovibrionaceae bacterium
GTGAATGTCCGCGCCTCGATCAAGCAGTGTTCGGATGGTCTCGCTGTGGCCATTGAATGCCGCAAGCATCAGGGCTGTAATGCCAACCTTGTCTCGCGCGTGAATGTCCGCGCCTCGATCAAGCAGTGTTTGAATGGTCTCGCTGTGACCAGAGGATGCCGCCCGCATCAGGGCTGTCCAGCCATCCTTGTCCCGCGCGTGAATGTCCGCGCCTCGATCAAGCAGTGTTTGAATGGCCTCGCTGTGGCCATAGGATGCCGCGTCCATTAGGGCTGTCTCGCCATCTGTGTCCCGCGCGTGGATGTCCGCCCCCCTATCGAGCAGTATCTTGATGGTTTCGCTATGACCACTGCTTGCCGCCCGCATTAGGGCTGTAATGCCATACTTGTCCCGCGCGTGGATGTCCGCGCCTCGATCAAGCAGTATCTTGACGGTTTCGCTATGACCATTGAGTGCCGCAAAAATTAGGGCTGTCTCGCCGCCCTTGTTCCTTATGTTAACGCCAGCTCCTTTATCAAGCAGTGTCCGCGTGGCCTCGTCTCGGCCATTGAGTGCCGCAAACATCAGAGCTGTTACGTCATCTCTATTTTGTGCGTTAACATCGACGCCGGAAGTAAGAAGCCTTGTTATGGTTTGCGCATCGCCTTTTTTTGCCGCGTCAAAAAGGGAACGCTCTTCTTTCATTCAGAAATACTCCTTGGACAGGTTTCAATGCCGTTCTCTATTTTTTTGCCCCATAGCGCTTGAGCAGGGCAATTATTTCTTTACGTTTGCGATCTTGGGCATGCGTCAGGGCTGTTAGGCCGGCCTTATCCCGTGCGTTAACATCCGCCCCCCGATCAAGCAAAACCCGGGCGGTTTCGTAGTGGCCATTTAGAGCCGCGATTATTAGGGCTGTCATGCCATTTCCGTCCCGCGCGTGAATGTCCGCTCCCCAATCAAGCAGCTCCCGGACGGTCCCGCAGCGGCCGTTTAGAGCTGCGATTATTAGGGCTGTCATGCCATTTCTGTCCCGCGCGTGAATATCCGCTCCCCAATCAAGCAGCGCTTCGGCGGCCTCGCCGCTGCCGTTTTTTGCCGCTACCATTAGAGCCGCCTTGCCGTCTTTGTTCCGCGCGTTAACGTCCGCGCCTCCATCAAGCAGTGTCCGGACGGCCTCGCTGTGGCCGTTGACAGCCGCGGCTATCAGGGCCGTCCCGCCGATATTGCTCCGCGCATTGACGTCAGCGCCTCCGTCAAGCAGTGCTCGGATGGCTTTGCTGTGGCCGTTGAATGCCGCCCACATCAGCGCTGTTCTGTCATCCTCGTCCTGCGCGTTGACGTCAGCGCCGGAAGCGAGAAGCTTCGCGATGGTCTGCATGTCTCCCTTTTGGGCTGCTTCAAAAAGGGCAAGCTCTTTTTTCATACAGAAATACTCCTTTGACAATTTTGATTGCCTTCGCGCCCTAGGTTTTTGCCTACATGGCGCATAAGCATAGCAACTAAGTTCTTCATGCTTTTGGTTTCGCGCTACTCGCTTTTTTATACGGCGTTTCCCTCCGCCATAGCGAAAGCCAGCACGCTTTTGGAAAGTTCGAAGTGCCGCGGCGGGGATGTTGACAACGGCGCGTTCCTGAACAACAATAACAGATTGACATGCGGCGCAGTCGTTTCGTATCGTGCTCTGCCTGCAAAGGCAAGCGGAGGCCTCGCCGGCCGCGTGATCCTGCATCTACAATCCGGAGCTGTTATGTATTCAACCACTGATTTCCGCAAGGGTCTGAAGATCGAAATTGACGGCACACCCTATGAGATTATTGATTTTCAGCATTTTAAACCGGGCAAGGGCGGCGCCATGGTGCGCACGAAAATGCGCAATATCCTAAACGGCCGTGTAATTGACAACACCTTCCGCTCCGGCGAAAAGGTGGACCGCCCCAACCTTGAAACGCGCGATATGCAATACCTGTACCGCGATGGCGAAAACCTCGTGCTGATGGACATGACCACCTATGAACAGCTGCACATGCCCGCCGAAGCCACCGGTGGCAAGGACGCCTTTCTGAAAGACGGCCAGGAATGCCGCGTGCTCATGTACAACGACCAGCCCTTAGATATCGATATCCCCCTGTCCATAGTGCTTGAGGTTACGCATACCGAGCCTGGCGCGAAGGGCGATACCGTGAGCAATGTGACCAAGCCCGCCACGCTGGAAACCGGTGTGGTTGTGCAGGTTCCGATTTTTATCAACGTGGGCGACCGCGTCAAGGTGGACACCCGCACCAAGGATTACCTTGGCAGAGAATAAGCCGCGCGCGCCGCTTTCCCGCGGCGCGGCGCTTTGTTTGGATGTATCGTGAGAGAACGCCGACGTCCTTCCCCTGTTCGGGCGCAGAATCCCTCGGTTCCCAGCGGCCGCGTGCTGCTGAAGGAGTTCTTTGGCCTTTTGCTCCTGTTTTGGGCGGCGTTCCTCTTTTTGGCGCTGTTCACTTACAGCGCGCAGGATCCCAGCCTGAACATCGCCGACAGCAGGATTGTGGATATCAGTAACGGCGGCGGAAGGTTCGGCGCCTATGTCAGCGGCCTTCTGGTGGAGCTTTTTGGCTGCGCTTCCTTTTTCTGGCCGTTCGTCTTTCTTGCTTGGGGAAGGGGCTGTGTTTCGCAGAAGGCTCGCGTGTCCTGGTGGCGCTGGGGCGGCTTTCTACTGCTTGCCTGCTGCCTGATGACATTTGGCGACGCCTTTAACCTCGGCCTGGGCGATGCGAAAGGCGGGGGCTTTTTGGGCAGCGCTCTGCGCGGCGTTGCGGTTGGCATGCTAGGGCACGCCGGCGCCGGCCTGCTCTGGCTTTTTGTTCTTTTCTTTTCGTTGGAAATGTGCTTCGGCATCCACTGGATGGCGGTGCTGGTTTTGCTTTGGCAAAAGCTGAAGGCCTGGCTCGCGGCAAAGGATTTACTGCCGGCCGGCATTGTTCGGCGCGTGCGCGTTTGGTGGAAAAATCGCAAGCTGCGTAAGAACGGCGAAGGCCCGATTATCTCCCTCTTTGATATTGTTGAGGATGAGCCGCAAACCCCGCGCGCGGCTTCGCCTCAGGATGTCTCTTCTGTCGCGTCCGATGCGGAGCGGCCTGAAACTGTGCCGAACGCGGAGGCCTCAGCCGTCCCGAAGGAAGAAGGGAGCCGGCCCGCAGCCGAGCGGGGAGAAGGCGGCGGACGTTTTCGCGCCATAGGCGAGACCGTATTGGGCCTAGCTCTTGACGCTTTGCGCCGCGGCCCCCTTGGCGACGCAAAAAAAAAGCTGCCCAGCGTGCGAATTGGCTCGCTTTCCATCAGCTTAGGCGGAAACGGCGGCCCATCCGAACGGCCCGCGGGCGGCGCCGAAGCCGGCGTTCCGGCGGGTAGCGCCGAATCCAGCGATCCAGCGGACGGCACGGAAAACACGTTTTCCGCTCCCGCGGGTGGTATTGACTCAGCGGGTGTCATGGGCGATAGTGATACCGCGGGACATTCCATTCTGCCTGGAGCGCTGGAGGCGGTACCCGCGCCGGCGGCGCCTTCCTCCATGCTTTCTCCCGCGGAATTCGGGGCGGATGCCCTTGCCCTAGAAAAGCCTCTCAGTCAGCCGGAGGCTGTTGCGGAACCTAGCTCGCGCGCTCTCTTTTCCGGCCTGCCGCATGCCTCATCTGCCGTCACTCCTGGCAGCGCCGGTACAGGCGCCGTCGGCGTCGCCGATGTCCCTTCTCCTTCATCGGCTACCCCCGCGGCGCCGCCCGCAGCAGGCGGCCCTGCCGCGATTCCGCCTGCTGCGGGATCTTCTGTTCCGCATCATCCCGCAAGTCCTGTTTCGTCTTCCAAGCCGGTTGGCTCCGCGTTTGAGCTGCCGCCTGTTTCGCTCTTGGCTCCGGCCGGGCAGAAGGACGCCCCGCCTTTCAAGGATCTCATGCTAGCCAAGGGCCAGCAGCTTATGGCATGCTTGGGCAATTTTAATATCAGCGCGGAGCTGGTCCGCGTGACGCCCGGTCCCGTTGTTACGCTTTTTGAGCTGCGCCCGGCGCCCGGCACCAAGGTTTCGCGCATCCGCGGTCTCAAGGAGGATATTAAGCTCAGCCTCCGCGCCCTTGCCGTGCGCATCGAAACCATCCCCGGCGAAGACACTATCGGCGTGGAAATCCCCAATGAACGCCGCTCCACCGTTAATTTCCGCTCCATTGTAGAATCCGAGGTTTTCCAATCCTCTCGGTCGCTCTTGACGCTTGGCATGGGCGTTGGCATAGACGGCGCGCCCGTTGCCACAGATCTTGGCAAGATGCCGCATTTGCTGGTTGGCGGGGCAACGGGTTCCGGCAAAAGCGTGGGTGTAAACGCCTTCTTGTTGAGTTTGCTCTACAAGGCCACGCCTGACGAGCTCAAGCTCATGCTCATCGATCCTAAGCGCGTGGAGTTCGCGCTTTACAAAGAGCTGCCGCACCTGATCCATCCGGTGATTAACGAGCCCGCTGTGGCCAAGAACGCGCTGGACTGGGCCGTGCACGAAATGGAAAACCGCTATACGCTCCTGCAGCGCGCCGGCGTGCGCAAATTCTCCGATTACAACGCCAAGCTCCGCGCCATGGGCGACAGCCGCCCGCCGGACATGGAGGACCTAAAACCCATGCCCTACCTGGTTATTGTGGTGGATGAGCTTGCCGACCTCATGATGAGCGCGGGAAAGGATGTGGAAACCCACATCGTGCGTCTAGCCCAGCTTGCCCGCGCGGCCGGCATTCATCTGATCATCGCCACACAGCGCCCGAGCGTGGACGTGGTTACAGGTCTCATCAAGGCCAATTTCCCCAGCAGGGTCGCTTTTCTCGTGGCCAACGGGCATGATTCCCGCACTATCTTGGATGAATCCGGCGCGGAAGATTTGCTCGGCATGGGCGATATGCTCTTTAGGCCAAACGGCGGCAAGGTCCGCCGCCTGCACGGGCCCTTTGTGCCGGATGAAGATGTTTCGGCCGTGGTCGACTTCTGGAAAGCGCAGGCCAGCCCTGTATTCGATTTGGATTTTGAAACATGGGGCGCGCAGCAGGCGGATTCCGGACCGGCTGGCGATAGCGTCTTTGGCAATTCGGAAGAAGACGAGCTCTATGCCAAGGTCGTGGAATTTGCCTTGGAGCTGGGATCGAATATTTCCATCTCCAAAATCCAGCGCCAGTTCCGCATCGGCTTTAACAAGGCCGCCCGCTTTGTGGAGCGCATGGAGCAGGACGGCATTGTTCAGCCGCATGGGCATGCCAACCGTTCGCGCGAACTCGTCAAATAACGCCTCGCCGGCAGCGCCGGCGCAGGAAAATCAACGTTACGGGGTTAGAAAACACAATGCTGAAAGCGGCCATTTTGGCTTCGGGCAACGGAAGCAACGCGCAGCGCTTTTTTGACATGGCCGCGCGCGGAACGCTGGATATTGATATCCGCCTTGTACTCTGCAACCGCCCGGGAGCGGGCGTGCTGGAGCGGGCCCAAAAAGCGGGCGTGCCCTCGCTCTGCCTCGATCATAAGACGTTCCCTAGCAGGGAGGCCTTTGACCGCGCCATGATCCGCGCTATCCGGGAGGCGGGAGCGGACACCGTTGTTTTGGCGGGCTATATGCGCCTTTTGACCAATGCCTTTCTCCAGGCTTTCCCAGGGCGCGTCATCAATATCCATCCGGCGCTTCTGCCGGCCTTCCCCGGGCTGGATGGCGTGAGCGACGCCGTGAACTACGGCGTAACAATCGCCGGATGCACGGTGCATTTTGTGGATGAGATCATGGATCACGGCGAGGTCATCATCCAAGCCGCCATGCCCCATGCCGCGGGTGAATCGGCTGAGGATTTGCGCGCGCGCATCCATGAGGCGGAGCACAGGATTTATCCGCAGGCTTTGCAGTGGCTTGCCGAAGGCAGGATTTCACGCTCGGGCCGTGAAGTTTTTTTGGCGCCCGGCGGCAGGCCTCTAGCGCCGCAGCAGAAAGGCATGCTTGTCTGGCCGCCGCTTGAAGAAGGCTTTTAAGCTGCCGGGAAGCGCTTTGAGGATAAAAAAAGCCGGGGACTCCGCGTCCCCGGCTTTTTTAGCGGCCGATTCGGCGCGCCTAGCGGCGTCCGGCAAAGGCTCGGCGCAGGGCGCGCCGGAAATTGGCCCAAGTAAAGTCCTCGTCGTTTTCAAGCAGCGAATGGGTTAAACGCCCCACCATCCAGGTAAAGCCGCCGGCGATGAGCGCGCCCAGAATCGGCCCTAGGAGCGGAACGAATTTGACAGCGGCGCCGAACACTACCGGCCCCGTTATACCGGCGAAAACAATGAGGCCTAGGGACGCGCCTATTTTTCGCCCGTACTTCCTGCAGAGCAGGGTAATCATTACAAACTGCAGGATAATAAGCGGCGGCGAATCCCGGAAGGGAAGGGGTATAAGCCCGATTAGGGCGGCAATAAGCGCACAGCGGCGGATGAGCCTGCGCGCGGCTTTCTGGCGCAGGTCCATGGCGTTTTGCTCGCTTTCCTGCGGCTCCGCTTCTGCTGCGTCCTTCGGCGTTTCCTCTGGCGCGGCGTCCGCGGGCAGGGCAAGGATCCGCCGCTTCATAGCAGCGAACTCTTCATCCGTTAGGGAGCCCTCGGCGTAAAGCGCGCAAGCCTCCTTGAGTTCTTCAATCCGCTGGGAAGCGTCCGAATCTTCCAGGATGCAGCGCTTGGCATCGGAAAAATCCTTGTCCGTCAGCCGCCCCTCGTCGAAAAGCTGCCTGCATTGCCGGATAAGCGCGATTGTATCGGCCATCTGCGTTTCCTCCTGCGCGGGACGTGTTTTTCCGCGCCGCGGCTATTCCGCGGCAGAACGCCCCGCTTGTTACATAGTTCCGCTCCGTCTGAAGTCAAGACGGAGAAGCGCCGGCTTTTCATAAGGAGGGGGAGGAGTCAAGAGCCGTGCGCGCGCCGGAATGTGCCGCTAGGCGTTTTCCGCCGCCGGCAGATTTCGCTTTCCCGTAATCGCGTCCAGAACGATTTTGCCAACAAAAAGGCGATCCAATCCCATGCAGCGATCAAGCGGATAATCAAAATAGCCGTAATGCTCCGTGAGAACCTTCAGCCCATGCTTGATTTCATCCATATCGGAGACAAAACGGCATTCGCCGAATCCAATGACGCTTTCAAATCTGGCCGTGATGCCGTGCGCGGTTTTTTCTATTTTATAAAAGATGTCGCCCTCGACACACACGCGGGGATTCGCCTTTAGGATATCGACTTTCATTCCCAGCCGTCCGCAGTGAAAATAGATTACCGGCTTCCCGTCGATCAGTTCGGCCCCGAACGAAACGGGAACTATATACGGATAGCTTTCTCCCCGCATGGCGATTCTGAGCGTATCGCAGCGGTTCAGAATATCGAAAATTTCCCGTTTGTCTTGAACTTCCCTTTCTTTGCGTCTCATCGCGGTTTCCTATGTACAGAGCTCGCGGCGCCCGCGAGTTTTTGGTGAAAACGTTCTCTTTGGTTTTATATCCTGTACAGCTTTGAAAGTCATCTCCTCCGGCCGGAGCGCGTTACCGCGAGCCCCGCTATGTTTGACACGCGTGGCAAGCATGCGTAGAAAAAGCCGTAAAAGAACCGCTAACAATATGGATGCGCAAGAATGATCGGCAGGCGGCTTACGCCGGCGGAAGCCGGCGCAGAAGAAATACGGAGCCTCTACCGCGCGGCCTTTCCCCGGGAAGAGCGGATCCCCTATGAGGATCTTCTGCGCCTTATGGAGGAAATGCCTTTGGATGTTACGGCGTATTACGAACGCCCCGGGTTCGTCGGCTTTACCGTTGTCTATCCCGGCGGGCCGTTTACCTGGTTTTGGTACTTCGCCGTTCCGGAGGCGCTGCGGGGCAGGGGTTATGGGCAGAAAATCTTACGAGATCTCATTGGCCGCTATAGGGGCAGGACCTGCATTCTTGATATGGAATCGCCCAGGCAGCCTTGCGCGAACAGGGAGCAGCGCCTGCGCCGGCAGGCTTTTTATTTGCGCAACGGCTTTCGCGAAACGCATGTTTACCGCAGCTTCGGAAATATCGAGTATACGATACTGATGCTGGGCGAAGGCTCGTTTACCTCGCGGGATTACGACACCGTTATCCGCGATCTGAGCCGGTTCTGGCGGCCGAGCTAACCCGTGGAATGCCGTAAGTTTTGTCCCGCGGGAAAATTGACCGTTCGCTTTGCCTCCGCTGCGGGTTTGCTATGATTATTAGAACAGCGTCTCCGGCCGTTCTCTACCTCGCCAAAAAGGACTGGCGCCTTGCCCGCGTGATCGGCGCCATAGGGGATATCGAGTGCCGCGAGTATCCCGACGCCTTTGCTTTTATCGCGCGCGAAATTGTCGAGCAGATGCTTTCCGTCAAGGCGGCGGATCGCATTCGGGCGCGCGTTGCTGAGCTGGCCGGTGGCGAATATACGCCGGAACGGCTGCTTGGGCTGACGACGGAGGAGCTCCGCGCCGCCGGCATGAGCCGGAATAAGGCGGGATACCTGCTGGATTTCGCTTCCGCCGTCCTTCGCGGCGCCATTGATCTTGCCGCGCTTCCGGCCCTTGCGGACGAGGAAATTATAGCCAGGCTCACGGCGCTCCGCGGTATCGGCTCTTGGACGGCGAAAATGTACCTGATTTTTGTGCTTCGGCGCGAGGACGTTCTACCCTTTGAAGACGGCGCGTTTATGCGCGCTTTCCGTTGGCTCTCCGGCATGAAAAAGCCCTGCCGGGAAACCGTAATCAAGCGGTGCGGGAAGTGGAGGCCGTATTCTTCCATTGCGGCGCGCTACCTGTACAGGGCGCTGGATACGGGGCTGGCGCGGGAGCCTTTTGAACGGCGCTTCGCGCTTTCCGACCGGGGAAGAAAACGCGGGGCATAAAGGCGGTGTTTGATAAACTTATGAAAAGCGTATGGGCCGGCGCGTTGGCAAAAGGCCGCCGCGCTTCCAATCGCAAATCAAGGGAGCCGAAACCATGAAAAAACGCAGGATCCGCTCGCTTTCCGTTTCGGAAATCGGTATGGGCTGCATGGGCTTTTCCCATGGCTATGGGGAAATCCCAAGCGAGGAGTACAGTATTGAGGCCATCCGCAAAGCCTATGACTACGGCTGCACGTTTTATGACACGGCCGAGGTCTATAGCCCGCTCTTGTCGGGAGAGCAGGGGCATAATGAGCGCATCGTAGGCAAGGCGCTTGAGGATGTAAGAAGTAAGGTTGTAATCGCCACAAAAATCACTCTGGAGACGGACGAGGTCGCGCGGCACGGACTTGACGCCGTTTTTCTCTCGCATCTTCGCGCTTCGCTCGAACGCCTGCGGACGGATTACGCCGATTTGTATTATCTGCACCGCCTAAACCCGGATATCCCTGTGGAAGACGTTGCCGGAGCCATGGGCCGTCTTATCGAAAAAGGGCTTATCCGCGAGTGGGGCTTGTCTCAGGTCAGCGCGGAAACCATTGCGAAGGCGCAGGCTGTAACGCCTGTCGGCGCTGTGCAGAACCTCTATTCCATGGTTGAGCGCAGCTGTGAGGAGGCTGTAATCCCCTATTGCGCAGGGCATGGCATCAGCCTTGTGCCCTTTTCTCCCGTCGCCAGCGGCTTTCTTTCCGGCAAGGTCAGCGCGAAAACCGATTTTTCGCACGCGGACGATGTAAGAAAGTTTGTGCCGCAGCTCTCCTCGGAGAATATCAAGGCCAATCAGCCGCTTCTTGACATGCTAGCCGAATTCGCCGCGCAAAAGAAGGCGACCATGGCCCAGATTTCCCTCGCTTGGATGCTGCGTAAGTACCCGCATGTTATTCCCATTCCCGGATCGAAAAACCAAGGGCGGATTCTCGAA
>CAYWQK010000021.1:9854-16053 GCA_964460575.1 uncultured Desulfovibrionaceae bacterium
AACCTGTGCGCTTCTGACGTCGAGTTCAGCGACGCGGAGTTTTCGGCGCTGGAGGAAACGCTAAACGGCATTGTCATCCATGGATTTAGGGGGCACGAGGAAGTCCTTGGCGGATCCATAAAAGACTGGGGCAAAAAAAAGCAGGCGTAAGCTTTGCGCCGGCGCGGCTGGCCTTAGCGGTGCGGGTCGGGCGCCGTTACTCTCCGTTTGACGCGATCCAGCGGGAGCGGGCCCGGCAGACATCCAAGGGTTTTTCCCCGCTGGTTCTCACCAGCGTATGGACGCGGTTTTGAGTGTTTGGCGCCTCGGGATCGGGTTCTGGGGCGGAAACCCTGCTTGTAATGGCGTCGCTTGGGAAGCACTCGGCGCGGAAGGAAAGATCGAGCAGAACAAGCCTTTCGTCCTTAAGGTCAAGCGGCTCCATCAGCCAGCCTAGGTAGCGGGTGTTGTTCACATGCCCGTTAAGGTCCAAGTCGTCGCGGCGCACAAGAATGGCGGCTTCGCTTTCCGCCTGGCGCAGGCGCGGGGTCGAGGTGGTGAGGAACGGCATAGTGGAAAACGTGCGGTCGGGGTACGCGGCTTGGAGTTCTTCGGGCATGGAGGCCATGCCGCGGGAGGCGATGTCCATAATAGCCCACGCTCCTGTGGACTGTATAAGCAGGTTGTTATCCGCGTCATAGAGCTCGTAGCCGCGGCGCCAGAGGCGCTCCGAGAAGGAAGGCCACGTGCGCACGCGCACATGTTCCCCCACTCGCGGCATGCGGCCGATGTAAAAGATCATGCGGGTCAGGACCCAGGTCAGGCCGCGGGCAAACAGTTTTTCGTCGCCAAAACCCAGTTCGTCGGCGTTGAGGCCCGCGGCTTCCTGGAACCAGTTGGCCACGGCGCTCACTGTGGCCTGGCCGTTTGGTCCGGCTTCGCCGTAGCGGACGCGGGTTTTCATGTTGAATTCAGGGAAATACGGTGTCATGGTTTCGCTCCTTGCTTTGGAATTATTTGTTTGCGCGCCGCGGGTGTTTGGAGGGAGCATACCAGCCGTGGGGGGAATTGTCGATTGCCGCCGTGCTGCGGCGGTGATTTTGCCCCCGGCTATGTGCTGGTTTATGAAGTGGGGCGCCACGCGCGGAACCAAACGGGCGTTGCTGAACAAGTCTGCCAAGCCCGGAACCGGACTAGCCAGGCAGGCGCGAACAGGCTTTCTGTGAAAATGGAACTCCAGGCGGATTGCTGCGCCGGTGTTTGGGGCCGCTACATGCGGAACCGCGGCATTTTGGAGCAGGGCGGCAGACCCTGCGCACAGCCGCCGCCCTGCGGTTTTGATACCGGCGATATCGCGCAGTGCGATACCTTTGAGCAGGTCCGGTGACAGGACCGGCCAGCGCGCGGGCGGGGGAAACGCGCGGGGAGAATTGACAAGCCCGCCAAGGCAAGGTACAAGCTCTTTTCACACGGAGAGGTAGCGAAGCGGCCGTAACGCGCTCGACTCGAAATCGAGTTACCGGTGTTGAGCCGGTACGTGGGTTCGAATCCCACCCTCTCCGCCATGCACAAATTTCAGGAAGTCCCGTAAGGTCTAAAAAGCCTTGCGGGACTTAGCTTTTCTGACAATAGTTTGTTTCGTATCGTTTCAGAAAGTCTCTCGACATACCAACTAAAGTTGGTATTTTTGTTGGTACTGGCCAGCTACATAAAAAGGGAAATTCAGTTGTCAACAAGGTCCTTTTATTTTATATAGTTATCGCATTTCTTTGCTGTTAGGTGTCTGCTTTTGCGGCTGCATGCCGTGGTTTTGCGGTATGCTTTTAGATATGGTTTGCGTGAGGCGAGGTTAGCAAAAGCCGCCGCGAACCATACCAGCGCGGCGGGAAAGCTACTAATCTCCTAAATGTATTGGTCAAAAAAATAAGCGGAGAAACACAATGGGTAAAAACGACGGTCTCGCGAGCGCCGTTTTTTTATTGTCTTAGCCATCCGTTTCGGCGTTGCTATCTCGCTCTTTTGGCGTTGTCTTTATCGCCGTGCTTCCGTACCGTCAAAGGGAGCCCGTCAAGCGCGGCGCGGCTATGCCGAATATATGAGAGCGCTTGCGCCGTCAAAAAAGCGCGTGAATCAGGGTACGGTGTTTTTGCCCTCGTATTTCCAGACAAAGCGAAAAAGAGGACTACATACCGTCTTTAAGCTCCCGTTCGGTAAATGAGCCGCCCCCGATACCGAAGAACCTCTCAAAAAAGGCCTTGAGCTTGTCTATAACCGTCCGTTTCTTTTCCGCCCGTTTGCCGCCGATAAATCGGGAGATATTCGGAAGAATGCTGTCGATATCCGTGCCGATGGTCTTTATCTCGCCGTCACGGAAGGCGTCTTCCATAAATTTCCGCGTTTCCGCCTCCCGCAGATTTTCATCGCGGATAATCCGCGCGAGCTCGCGTTCCCGCTCTTCGGTAACATAGCTATTCCATCCGGCCATAACGTCGTCTTCCTCGTTCATACCGGCTATGAAATTCTCAATGAGCATCTTTTTGCTGTGCAGCTCGGGGTTGGCGTCGATGGCTTTTTGGATGGTGACGAGGATTTCCTTGTCCTTGGAGTGGGTATCCCGGTATTTCTTTACTAACATGAGGATATAGTCGATATTGATTTCGACCTGTTTTATAAGCTCAATCTCGAAGACAAGGTCGTCAATAATGTCCGCGCTTTCCCCGCGCTTGCGGCGTTCATTCCATTCGTCGCGCAAGTCCTGATACCGGCCAAGATAATCCTGCATAGCCCGTTCGGAAATAAGCTCGTTTCCCTTGAACTCGTCAAAGGAAACAAGAATGTTCCGCATCCGCAGCAACGCGCCGAACAGAGAAATGAAATCTTTCTGCCGCTGTTCTTCCGCAATCCGCGGCTCGCTAAGCGGGAATTTTTCTGTCAGTTCCTTTATCATGTCCGCATAGCCTTGGCGCGGTTTGCCGTCCGACCCTATATAGCCATTATAATACTCCTTGAAGCTGCGGAGCAGGACGATGCCGCCGGCATTCCTGTCGCCGAAGAGGGAGATAGCCTCGTCCACGCGCTTTTGCAGGTTGCGGAAACAGACGATATTTCCAAAAGTCTTGATGGAGTTCAGTATGCGGTTCGTCCGTGAAAACGCCTGAATCAGCCCGTGCATCTTTAGGTTTTTGTCCACCCAAAGCGTATTCAGCGTGGTAGCGTCAAAGCCGGTCAGGAACATATTGACCACGATGAGCAGATCAAGTTCTTTATTTTTCATGCGCAGGGACACGTCTTTGTAGTAATTCTGAAACTTCTCGCCGGACGTGTCATAGTTGGTGTGGAACATCTCGTTATAGTCGCGGATGGCCGCGTCAAGAAAGTCCCGCGCCGTCTGGTCAAGGGCGCTGGTATCCTCTGGATTTTCCTCGTCTAGAATCCCGTCCGCCTCGGCCTCATTGGCCCCGTAGCTGTAAATGACGGCAACGCGCAGCCGGCTGGCGGGATTCGCCTTCATCTGCCGTCGAAATTCCTGGTAGTAAAGCTTGGCCATGGGTATGGAAGCCACGGCAAAAAGGGAATTGAAGCCGTTCAGGTGCTGCTTGCTCTTGATTTCCTCCACCGTCCCCTGCCTGCCGGAAGCGACGTCGGAGATGTTCATCAGGGAATTGAACACATAGGGCTTATCTCCCCGATAGGTTTTCTGATCAAAGTGCTCAAGGATGTATTTCGTCACAAGGGTGATGCGCTGCGGGGCTTCAAGAGCCTTCTTGCGGTCGATATCCCAGACTTCCTCATCGTCTATGTCCGCATCAACGTCCATAGTCTTGATATAGTCCACGCGGAACGGCAGTACGTTCCTGTCGTTGATGGCGTCCACTATGGTATAGCTGTGGAGCTGATCGCCAAAGGTCTGCTCCGTCGTCAGGAACTGCTGGCTCCCCGCTGCGCCGGTGTTCAGAGAGAAAATCGGCGTACCGGTAAAACCGAACAAGTGGTATTTCTTGAAATTCCTGACAATGGCCGCGTGCATATCTCCAAACTGACTGCGATGGCACTCGTCAAAGATGAGGACAACGTGCCGATTGAAAATCGCGTGGCCTTTGTTGCTGTTTACAAAATTGGAGAGCTTTTGAATCGTGGTGATGATAATGCGGTACTCGTGATAAGCGCCCTTATCGTCTCTGTCTTCGAGCTGGCGCGTCAGAACTCTGGTGGAAGTATTGCTGTTGGCCGCGCCCTTCTCAAAGCGGTCGTATTCCTTCATTGTCTGGTAGTCGAGGTCTTTGCGGTCAACCACAAAAAGCACCTTGTCAATAAAGGGCAAGCGGGAAGCAAGCTGCGCCGTCTTGAAGGAAGTCAGGGTCTTGCCGGAGCCGGTGGTGTGCCAGACGTAGCCTCCGCCCGCGATGTTGCCATACTTCTTATAGTTATTGGCAATCTCAATGCGGTTCAGAATGCGCTCCGTGGCGGTGATCTGGTACGGCCGCATGACCATGAGCGCCTGTTCCGAAGTGAAGACGCAATACTTCGTCAGAATATTCAGAAGGGTGTGCCGCGCAAAAAACGTCATGGTAAAGTCCATCAGGTCGGGAAGGACGCGGTTGTTCGCGTCCGCCCAGAAAGACGTAAACTCAAAGCTGTTGCTGGTATTCCTCTTTGCTGCCCCTCTGGACGAGGCGTCTCTGACAACATTGTACCGCGTACTGTTGGAATAGTATTTGGTGTTCGTCCCGTTGGAGATAACGAAAATCTGCACGTATTCGAAAAGCCCGCTGCCCGCCCAGAAGGAATCCCGCTGGTAGCGAGCAATCTGGTTGAAGGCCTCGCGTATGGCCACGCCACGGCGCTTGAGTTCCACGTGTACCATGGGCAGACCATTGACAAGAATGGTTACATCATAGCGGTTATCGTGCTTCGCCCCGTCTGCCACCCCTACTTCGTACTGGTTAATGACTTGCAGGCAGTTGTTATGGATGTTCTTTTTGTCTATGAGTTTGATATTTTTGGTGCTGCCGTCGTCACAGCGCAGGTTCTGGATATAATCTTCCTGAATCTTGCGGGTCTTATCCTCGATGCCCTCGTTGGTATTGGCCAGCTTTTCCGAAAAGAACCGGCTCCACTCATTGTCGCTGAACTGAATGCCGTTGAGCGCTTCCAGCTTGCGCCGCAGGTTGGCTACCAGGTCTTTTTCGCAGTGTATGGGCAGGTATTCATAGCCCTGCTCTTGCAAAAGACGGATAAACTCCCGTTCCAGCCCGGCCTCGCTCTGGTAACTCTCTGAACGGGTTTTGAGGGGTGTGTATTCCGTGACAACGGTATTCTCATTGGTAGCAGCGACAATATTGAAAAAAGGCATAATCCTTCACCCGTGTGTTATGCCGGAGGGGCTTATCCCTCCCTGACCGGAAAGCTCAACAGCTTGTCCCGATAGTATTCATACTGCTTCCGGCGGGCTTCAATCTCTGCGGGAATGCCGTTGGAGAGGTCATTGCAGAGGGTATCAAAGCGGTCGAGAATTGCAACGATTCGGTTTTGCTCTTCTATGGGAGGAAGAACAATACTCATTTTCTCAAACACCTCCCGCGAAATGCGAGGGATGCTTGCTTTCCGGATTTGTGAAATCAAATATGGCTTCTGCGTCATCAGATAATGGTAAAGAAAGCGCGAGGTAAGGTCACTTGTGCAGCTAAAATAGTAACAATCGTCCGCAGCCCAGAATTTTTCTCTGCTGTACCCAATTTCTCCAGCAGCTCCTGCGGCAATGACAAAAGTAGTATTCCCCTCACAATTATTTTTATCGTAATACCCCATAGCAGTAAGGCTATTTTGAAATACAGGGTATCCTTCGGAAGTAGAAAGTTGGGCGCGGATAACACGGACGCCTCTGTTCATATCAGCCACATCGAAGAGCTTTAGTTGAACTATTCCAAAAACATATTGACAGAGCTTAATCAGGGCACTAAGGTCGCCTGCCTGCCTGCCTGCCTGCCTGCCTGCCTGCCTGCCTGCCAGGATTGCAGGGCCGGTTTCTGTGAATGTCAACAACTTATCGCGATAATATTCATATTGTTTTTTCCGCGCTTCAATCTCTGCGGGAAGCCCGATGTTGAGGTCGGCGCAGATGGCGTCGAAGTTGTCGAGGACGTGGACAAGGCGCTGCTGGACTTCAAGAGAAGGTACAGGGACAAGGAACTCATTCAACATAGGCCGTCGGATAGAAGAA
>CAYWQK010000021.1:16063-19007 GCA_964460575.1 uncultured Desulfovibrionaceae bacterium
GAAACATATTCTTCTGAATATAGGGCAAAAATCTACTCCTCATGTAGTGGAAAAAGAATCTGGGCGTAACATCTGACGTGTTGATATGAATGCGATAAGCCCGTTGATGGAGCGCATACTTCCCCTCTACATAGTGAAAAACTTTTCCAACTCCGACTCCGTCACCTGCAGTAATAATTGCGGTCTCATCGTATTCATAACTGTTTTTACGAAGTGGTTCTTGAGACCGTACATAAAATGGGTATGCACCGTTCTCAACTGCCTCATCTGTGTTACTACTTCCAGTTCCAACATCAGCAATTTCCTGAAGTGTGCGCCAGCAGATATCACTTGCCCCCATGACATCAAAATTCAGCAATTTATCCCGATAAAACTCGTACTGTTTCTTTCTCGCCGTAAGCTCCGCCGTAAGATCCGCTGTAAGATCCGTGAAATTGTCCAGGATTCGGACAATTTCACGCTGTACCGGAAGGGGAGGTACAGGAATTGTCAGTTTTTCAATATCTGTTTTATTTAGGGCAGGAATACTTCCTCGTGCTACAAGGACATTCATTATGTATTCCTCTTTGTACTTTAAGACATAATAAATGAATTTTGTTTTGGCAAAGCGTTCATTTCTAGAGCGATAAGGGTAACATAACCCACCAGCCCAAAACGGTTCGGAAATAAAATTAACAAATCCAGCATATTCTCCGCGAGCCGCTATAGTAATAGCGTTGCCATCATTGTTGTATGCACCATAACGGCCATAATAGACTCGTCCTGAATTCATCACGGGATATTTACCGTCTTCCGATAATTCTTGGATGGTAAGAGTCTGTTTTTTTAACGAAACGCATATCTCCCCCAACTGAAAAGAAGTCACCCCATCCGGGCAAAGCTCCTGAATCAACTGCTTCAATCTGCTCATTCCGTTTCACCGTCCTTCTCTAACAGCATCGGATGCTGCATATAGAATATCTCCTTCTGGTGTTCAATTTCTGCCCGGAGCTGCTCTTTTGTTGGCAGATAAGTCAGATATTTGGACATGAACAAGCGGTCATTGTCATGAAGGATGGAGTATCTGGCAATATCCTCATCCGTTTCTGAACAAAGCAGTATCCCTATTGTCGGATTGTCTCCATCCTTACGCTTTAACTCATCATACATGCGCACATACATATCCTCTGGCCCACATCCTGATGGGTGATTCTTCCAATTTTTAAATCAATCAAGACATAACATCTCAATTCGATATTATAAAAGACAAGATCAAGATAATATTCCATTGATTCCGTAATGATGCGTTGTTGTCTGGCGACAAACGCAAACCCTTTCCCCATTTCCATCAAAAAATCCCGGATATGAGAAAGAATCGCCGCCTCCAAATCACTTTCCAGATAGGAGTCCTCCGTCTTAAAGCCCAAAAACTCTGCAATAATGGGGCTTTTTATCAGCTGAAACTGATGCTTCTGATATTCCGCCGTGTTCTGTTTCATTTCGGCTATCATTTTTTCCTTTTGGGGAGCCTGAAGAAGCCGGTAATAATACTGGGTACTAATGTTGCGGTCCAATGTCCGGACGCCCCAGTTTTCACTGGCTGCCTCATTCATATACCAAATCCGGGCATCTTCATCCGACACACGCAAAAGGCATCGAAAATGTGACCAGCTGAGATTGTGAACACGCGTGTTCACAATCTGCTCATCTGGGCATTGGGGTCATAGTCTATACTGGTGGCATAGATGTCCGTTATTTTTTGATAGAATCTGCGCTCGGACAGCCGTATCTCCCGAATGCGCTGGAGCTGTTCGTCAAAATAATCCCTGGTCAGAATCGTACCAAAATTTTTCAGGCGCTCGTCATCCATGGCGAAGCCCTTGCGGGTAAATTCCTCAATGATGCCGTTTGCCCATTTTCTAAACTGCACGGCTCGCGGAGAATCTACCTTGTTCCCCACGGCAATGATGGCGCTCAAATTATAGTGATTGGTCTGGTATTGCTTGCCGTCCGCCGCAGTTATTCGAAATTTTCGAATAACTGAATTTTCGTCTATCTCGCCGTCTGCAAAGACTTTTTTCAGGTGATAGTTGATGGTGTTTGTCTCTACGTTATAAAGCAGGCCCATCATTTTCTGCGTAAGCCAGACGTTTTCATCGCTGTAGACCGCGTTGACGTCGCTTTCTCCGGTGGCGGTAATAAAGGTCAGATATTCCGCAGCCGAAGAGCGGATCATGCTGATTTCGTGCTTCTTTTTTTTCTTCATTCCGCCTCTATCTCCGCGATGATTTTATTGATTTCCTCGCGCAAGGCCTGCTCGCGGGCAACAATTTCCTCAATCTCCGCATTCAGCTTCACAATGTCGATTTTCTCCCGCTTGTCTTCCTGCTCCACATAGGTGCTGACCGAAAGGTTGTAGTTATTTTCCACGACTTCGTCATAACCGGCCAGGTGGGAAAAGTGCGGCTCCTCGGCACGGCGGGCGAACACGTCCACGATGCGGGCGATATTGGCTTCAGTGAGCCTGTTGTTATTGGTGACTTTGACGCACTCGCCGGAGGCGTCGATAAAGAGCGTTTTATTGTCGGGCTTGTTCTTTTTCAGCACCATGATGCAGGTGGCAATGGTCGTCCCAAAAAAGAGGTTCGGCGGGAGCTGAATCACGCAGTCCACATAGTTGTTATCAACAAGATACTTGCGGATTTTCTGTTCCGCTCCGCTGCGGTACATGATGCCGGGGAAGCAGACAATGGCCGCCGCGCCGTTGGAGGCCAGCCAGGAAAGGCTGTGCATGATAAAGGCCAGATCCGCCTTGCTCTTAGGCGCAAGCACACCGGCGGGAGAAAAGCGCGGGTCGTTTATCAGAAGCGGATTTCCATCGCCCGCCCACTTGATGGAATAGGGCGGATTGGAAACGATAAGCTCAAACGGTTCGTCGTCCCAATGCTGTGGGGATGTGAGAGTG
>CAYWQK010000022.1:0-3116 GCA_964460575.1 uncultured Desulfovibrionaceae bacterium
CTCATGAAATGGCTTCCGCGGCCGTGCGCGAAGCGTCAAAAAGCAATATCACCTTGGAGCGGTCGCACAGGAGCAGCTTGAGCGCTCTTCAATCTATTCTTAAAATGTATTGCTGATTGAAACAGCGCTAAGTTGTAAAGGCGCGGTGGGCTGCCTTTTTATTGCAAACTCCTCAAAAGAACCATACCTGTTAGCGCGCAAGCGCTGGGGAAACGGCGCGGTATAGCCGTGGGGTCACCTCATGGGGTAAGCTTATGGCGGAGTGAAAAAGCCCATGTGCGTTTTTCTGTGTCGCCGAAAAGCGGCGCACAGAAGGAACACATGGGCTGATCGTTGTCTCGCTGCTGAGAACGGCGGGGGAGTATGGCTTTTGTACGGTTTGGACAGAGCGGAAAAATCCGCTTCTCGTCGCCTAGGCAGATTTTACCGCTGCGCGTAGTTCCCGGGGGCGGCTATTTCAAAATTTTTTGGGCCCGCTTAAGAATTTCCCCGGCAGTAAAGCGGAAGTGCTGGAAGAGAACCTTGGCCGGCGCCGAAGTGCCAAATTCGTTCATACCTACGACACATCCGTCCAACCCCACATATTTCCACCAATAATTAGCCGATGCCGCTTCGACGGCAATGCGGGCGCGAATCGCGGAGGGCAGAACCTTCTCGCGGTAGGCGGCATCCTGTCTGTCGAAACATTCGGCGCAGGGCATGGAGACAACGCGCACAGCACGGCCTTGGCCTGCGAGTATTTGGGCCGCTTCCATAGCAAGAGCGATTTCGGAGCCTGTGGCAATTAGGATAAGCTCAGGGGTTCCTTCGCAATCAAAGAGAATGTAGCCGCCGCGGTGTATGTTTTCGATCTGTTTTGGCGTCCGCTCCTGGGTTGGAACGCTCTGCCTGGTCATAATAAGGCAGGTGGGTCCCTGCCGGCGGATGGCGCATTCCCATGCCACGGCGGTTTCAACGGCATCGCAGGGGCGCCAGACGTCAAGTCCTGGTATGAGGCGCAGGCTTGGCACATGCTCAACAGGTTGGTGTGTGGGACCGTCCTCGCCCACACCGATGGAATCGTGCGTGAGCACAAAGATGGAGCGGATACGCATTAAGGCCGCGAGGCGGATAGCGGAGCGCTCGTAATCGGAAAAAACGAGAAAGGTTCCCCCGTAGGGGATGAAGCCGCCGTGGAGGGCCATGCCGTTCATGATGGCGGCCATGCCGAATTCCCGGACCCCGCAAGAAAGGTAATTGCCTTCGCTGCCGTGGGAAACGATCGGCGTGGCCAAAGCGTGCTTTGTGCCGACAGAACCGGTAAGGTCCGCGGCCATGCCAAACAAGCTGTCAATCTGTCCCGCAAGCAGGTCAAGCGTGTTTTTTCCCGCTACACGGGTGGCGATGGCTGGCTTCTCGGAAGCGATTTTTGCGATGAAGTTTTTTATGGTTTCGCCAAGCTTGGCGGGAAGTTCTCCTGCCATGCGGCGCTGGAAATCCGCGGCGAGATCCGGAAAAGCCTTTTTGTAGCGCTCAAAAAGCGCGTTCCACTCTTGTTCTAGGCGCGCGCCTCGTTCCCTAGCGTCCCAGGCTTGATATATCTCGCTGGAAATTTCAAAGGGGGGCAGCGTCCATTCCAGGCGTTCTTTGGCGGCCCGCACTTCCTCTTCTCCAAGGGGAGAGCCGTGGCAGCTGGCTGTGCCGGCTTTATGGGGCGCGCCATAGCCTATGATCGTCCGGCAGCAGATAAGGGTAGGTTTGTCGGAAATAGCGGCCTTTGCCAGAGCCGCGTCCAGTTCCTCCGGGTTATGGCCGTCCACATCCGCGATAACGTTCCAGCCGGAGGCTCTAAAGCGGGCTGGGGTATCGTCGTCAAACCAGTCTTTAACGTTTCCGTCAATAGAAATGCCGTTCATATCGTAAAGGACAATCAGCTTGGAAAGTCCGAGAACGCCGGCAAGCGAAATAGCTTCTTGTGAGACACCTTCCATAAGGCAGCCGTCACCGGCGAAAGTATATGTGCGGTGATTGACAATGGGAAAATCGCCGCGGTTGAATTGGGCGGCGAGAAGTTTTTCGGCCAAGGCCATGCCCACGGCAGTGGCCAGCCCCTGGCCCAGAGGTCCGGTTGTGAGTTCAACGCCCGGCGTTGTGCCGTATTCGGGATGTCCAGGCGTTTTGGAGCCAAGCTGGCGGAACTGGCGGATGTCATCCATGGAAAGGTCGTAGCCAGTAAGATGCAGCACCCCATATAGCAGCATGGAGCCATGCCCGTTGGAGAGAATAAATCTGTCGCGGTCGGTCCAAGCGGGATTTGCCGGATTGTATTTCAGCGGACCCCGCCAGAGGGCTTCGGCCATGTCAGCCATACCCATGGGAGCGCCGGGATGGCCGGATTTGGCTTTTTCTATGGCGTCCATCGCGAGGACGCGGAGCGCATTTGCCAGTTCTTTGCGTGATGGCATTGGTACTTCCTTTTTGTCAGTGTTAAATTAGGAGATAATTTCTGGTTAGGAAGCTTGTGCGTGCGCCGGATGAAATATCAGCGCATTTTTATTGCGGAAGAAGCCGCCTCCGCGAAATCGAGGAAGCGTTCGGAGCGATTTTGAGCCGAGTAAAAACCGGAACCGGAAACCAGGACATTAGCCCCCGCCTGTATAAGCGCAGGGGTTCGAGCCACATCTACGCCGCCGTCGATCTCGATGAGCGTTTCACGCCCCTCTTTGTCAAGCGTTGCCCGCAACCGGCGGATTTTTTCCATTACGGCAGGGATGAAAGACTGTCCGCCAAATCCGGGGTTGACACTCATAAGCAGGATCATATCCGTATCGTCCAATACCCAATCGAGAGCCTGCAGAGGTGTGGACGGCGTCAGGGCTACCCCCGCTTTCATGCCGAGCTGACGGATACGGGAAAGCGTGCGCTGCAGATGGATTGTCGCTTCGGCATGCACGACCAAGATGTCCGCTCCCGCCTCCGCGAAATCTTCGAGATAGCGTTCCGGTTCGCGGATCATCAAGTGGACGTCGAAAAAAAGCTTGCTGCACTTGCGAAGCGCTTTGATAACATGCTGGCCGAAGGTAATGTTCGGCACAAAGACACCGTCCATAATATCCCAGTGCGCCCATTTAACGCCG
>CAYWQK010000022.1:3126-6581 GCA_964460575.1 uncultured Desulfovibrionaceae bacterium
TGCGTTCGAGCTCTTTGAGTTCGTCGCCAAGTCGGCTGCAGTCCGCTGAAAGAAGAGACGGTGCGAGAATGAACGGATGACTCATGGCAGGTTACTTTTTGGGGGGCGTATCGCGCGAGGCGCTGCGAAGCTGATCATAGAGTTCCTTGACAGCGTTGCGTACGGTACAGAGTGTTTCCCGCAGTTGAAGGTATTCGGAAGACAACGTGATTTGCAGGGCGCTTGAATTCTTTTCCTTTGCCAAAAGGCGTCTCGCTCCTTCAATCGTCATTCCCTGATTATGAAGCAGGTATTGGATGCGGCGGATATCCGCGATATGCTTTTCCGTATAAAAGCGCTGCCCCTTTTGCGTACGAGAGGGAATAAGATGAGGAAATTCGCTTTCCCAGAAGCGCAGGACATAGGTCTCAAGCCCGAGCATTCGGGCCACCTGGCCGATTCGGTAGGTCTTTTTCATGCCGATGCCTCGCGAAGCGAAAAGACAATATTGCGCCGATGTAGCGGTTTCAAGTCTTTGTATGCGTCAGCTTCCTCTGCGCTGAGCAAAGCCGGCTGTTCATGTTCAAGGCGGAACGGTCCGCATGGAAAAGGGATGACGCGGCAAGCATGGAAGGTATATCCGGGTGTTGGGAAAGGTGTGTCATAGAAACAAAGAAAGAGGGCAGACATTATGCCGCCCCCTTTCAACTTTTATTAGATGCGCACGCCGAGTTTTTCCGTGAGGAGTCCGGCGGCTTTTTCCCGTTCTTTGTCAACCTCGTTGTCTGTCAAGGTGCGGTCGGGATGTCTGAAGACCAGCCGGAAAGTCAGGTTCCGGCATTGACTGTCTTTAGGTTCAAACAGTTTGATCAGGGAGATTTGTTCCAGGAAGCGGATACCGCCTTGTTCGAGGCATTCGCGGATGCTTTCAGCCGAAAGAGTATCCGGCGCGATGACCGTGATATCGCGTGTGGAGGCGGGGAAAATGGCCAGCGGCGTGAAAGCGATTTTTGACGCTTCATACAGCCGGCGGACGGTTTCAAGATCCACTTCCGCTGTCCATAACGTTTTCTTCGCGTGATATGCGCTGGCGAGCGACGGTTTGAGGCGTCCCATGACGCCTATGCGCTCGCCGCCGGCGGTAATAGCTATACGCGGGGCAAGGTACGCGTTTTCGCTGTCCGCGCGCTGGCAGGCGATAGGGCCGAGATGAAAGGCCGCGGCGAAATGCTCGACGATGCCGCGCAGATCCGTATAGTCGGCATCCCGTCCTGCGTCCGGCCAATCGCTTGCGCGGAGCGATCCGTAGAGGGCGATGGCCAGCCGCGGGCTTTCTTTCGCCGTTGTTTCCGAGTTTACATCAAGCGTGAAGGCATTGGCTACCTCGAAAAGACGCAGGGCCGTGTTGCCGTGGGCGATGTTATAGCGCACGGTATTGAGCAGCCCCGGAGTCAGCTCCGTGCGCAGCACGTCCTGCTCTTCGGAGAGCGGATTGAGAATGCCGATGCGGTTTTCTTTTGGCAGGCCGAGCAGATCCAGATCCTTATGTCCGAGGAAGCTGTAAATTTCCGCCTCGTTAAGACCTAAGCCCGCTCCCCAGCGCTTGACGCTCAAAAGGAAATCGTAGAGTGATTCCTTCTTGCCGAAGTCATCCAGTGAGCGGCGCACAGATGGAAGCGTTTCGGGAATGGCGTCCATGCCGTAAACGCGGGCGACCTCTTCAATGAGATCGGCTTCACGGGATAGATCCTGCCGCCAGCTGGGGGTTGTAACCGTGAGCGTGTCGCCTTCTCCCTGAACATCGCAGCCCATAGCAGTAAAGATGTTTTTGCAGAAGGCCGCGTCCGTATCGATTCCCAGAAGCGAGACCGCGCGCTGGCGGCGGAAAGTCACAACGGGAGCCGTCCAAGGTTTGCCTTCGCTGCAGGCAACGCCTTTGCGTATTTTCCCGCCGGAGAGAGAGGCCATAAGGGCCGCGGCTCTTTCAAGCGCGTATACGGATCCGGGCTGGTCCACACCGCGTTCAAAACGGTACGACGCTTCGCTGGACAGGGCAAGGCGGCGTTCCGTGCGGCGGATATTGCTTGGTTTGAAGATTGCGCATTCGATGAGCACGTTAACGCTTTTTTCGTGGATTTCGGAGTTCAATCCGCCCATAACGCCGGCGAGCGCGACGGGTCTTTCGTCATTGTCGCGGATGAGAATATCGGCGCCGGGAACAAGCGTACGCTCCTGTCCGTCGAGCGTGACGATAGTTTCGCCTTCTTTGGCGGGCGAAATCGCGATGCGGCTGCCGTTCAGCCTGTCCCGGTCAAAAGCGTGGAGGGGCTGCCCGAGTTCCATGAGGATATAGTTGGTTACGTCCACGACGTTGGAAATGGCGCGGACTCCGACGGCATTGAGCCTGTAGCGTATAGCCGCGGGCGAGGGGGCGATCGCAACGCCTTCTATCAAGCGGAGACGGTAAGCGGGGCAGAGATCGGGATCCGAAACGTCGATTGCGAACTGCCGCGTCCAATCGTCACCGAATTCCTCAATCTCGATTTTGGGCAGTGTGAGGGGGAGGTTGAAGGCCATAGCCGTTTCGCGCGCGAAACCAAGCACGGAAAGGCAGTCGGCGCGGTTGGGCGTGATGCTGATATCAAGAATATCCCGGTCGAGATTAAGGGCGTCAACAAGCTTTTCGCCCGGGGTGAAAGTATCCGGCAGAACAAGGATTCCACTGTGCTCGTCGCTGAGGCCAAGCTCCCGCTCGGAACAAATCATGCCGAGAGACGCTTCGCCGCGCAGCTTCGCCGCTTTGATTTGCATGCCTCCGGGCATGGTTGTTCCCACTAAGGCGACAGGGACGTTTTGTCCGGCGGAAACGTTCGGCGCACCGCAGACAATGGGCAGCGGCGAGCCTGTGCCCGCGTCGACGGAGCAGACGTGGAGATGGTCGGATTGCGGATGGGGAACGCAGGTGAGGACTTTGCCGACGACAATATCTTTAATGCCGTCGTAAGGATGGAGCAGATCTTCCACTTCAAGGCCGAGGAGCGTGAGCCTGGCGCCAAGCTCTTCGGCCGTGCCCTCGAAGGGGACAAATTCCCGCAACCAATTCAGGCTGAGTAGCATGTTTGCATCCCCCCTTAGGCGAACTGCGCGAGAAAGCGCACGTCGTTTTCAAAGAACATTCTAAGATCGCCGATGCCGTATTTAAGCATCGCGATGCGCTCTACGCCGAGGCCGAAGGCAAAGCCGGTGACGGCCTCCGGATCGTAGCCGACATGAACGAAAACATTCGGATCCACCATGCCGCAGCCGAGGATTTCAACCCAGCCCGTGCCCTTGCATACACGGCAGGCTTCGCCGTGGGCATGTCCCTTGCCTCCGCACATAACGCAGGAAATATCGACTTCGGCGCTTGGCTCGGTAAAGGGGAAAAAGCTGGGACGGAAGCGCACGCGGATTTGCGGGCCGAACACGGCGCGCAT
>CAYWQK010000022.1:6591-18354 GCA_964460575.1 uncultured Desulfovibrionaceae bacterium
CATAAAGGCTGTCAGCGTGCCGCGCAAGTCGGCCATGGTGACGTGGCGATCCACCATTAAGCCTTCCACCTGATGGAACATCGGGGTATGGGTAAGGTCGGAATCGCGGCGGTAGACGCGCCCGGGGGCGACCACGGCGACAGGCGGCTTGCGCGAAAGCATAGTGCGGGCCTGCATGGGGGAAGTGTGCGTGCGGAGAACAATTTTATCCTTGATATACAGGGTATCCTGCATATCGCGGGCGGGATGGTCGGCGGGAAGGTTGAGAGCCTCGAAATTGTAAAAATCGGTTTCGACCTCCGGTCCGGAAACCACATCGTAGCCAAGCGTGCGGAAGGTGGAGCAGAGTTCTTCCATCACCTGGGTGACCACATGAAGCGATCCTTTCCACGGGCGGTTTCCCGGCAGTCCGGCGTCGAAGCGGGCTCCGAAAGCGGCTTCGCTGGCGGCGTCGAGTTTTGCTTTGTGGGTATCGAAAAGCGCGGTGAGGCGTTCCTTGACGGCGTTGGCGGCCTGTCCCAGCCGGGGACGCTCGGCAGGGGCAAGTTCCGGGATGCGGGTCATAATTTTGGCCACACGCCCCCGGCGTCCAAGGAAATCCACACGGAGGGCTTCCATTGTCTGCAAATCAGGAGCCTGCTCTAGACCTTTTTCAAGTTCAGGGACCAGGCCTTCAAGTTCCTTCATGAGGTCCATCGGTAACCGACCTTTTCTTAGCTCAGTTAAGTTACGCGAAAACAGCAAGCCGCACCCGCCCCGGCCTCGCCCTTATTCAAATGGGCGTCCAGCCTCTGACATAGCGAATGCGGCCCGACTAAACAGTAATTAGGCAAGTTTCGATTTGGCGAGTTCCACGATTTTCGCAAAGTCTTCCTTATGGCGGACGGCGAGGTCAGCAAGGATTTTGCGATTGATGGCTACGCCGGCCTTGCCGAGTCCGCAGACCAGGCGGGAATAAGACAGGCCGTTTTCGCGGGCTCCGGCGTTGATGCGCAAAATCCACAGCTTGCGGAAATCGCGTTTGCGGTTTTTACGGCCTTCAAAGGCATAGGCCAGCGAGCGCTCGACGGCGACGCGGGCTGTGCGGTACAAACGGCTGCGGCCGCCGCGGTAGCCCTTGGCCATATCTAAATATTTTTTGTGGCGGCGGTGAGCAGCCAAACCTCTCTTTACGCGCATGGAAACATCCTCCGATGTGTCTTCCCGACGAGGCGGAGATTGAGCCAGCCGGGCGGTAAATTTTCAAGCCGGAGCTTTGGCGGATAAGTGCCTTAAGCCTTTCCGGCGCGGGAAACGGCTACGCGTAGGGCAGCATCCGTTTAACAGCTTTCAGGTTGGTACGATCCACCAAGGTGCCCTGGCCGAGACGCGCCTTGCGCTTAGCGTCTTTTTTGGTCAGGATGTGGCGCAGGTTCTGCCGGCGGCGCTTGAACTTGCCGGTACCTGTTGTGGCAAAGCGCTTTGCGGCGCACCGTCTGGTTTTAATCTTAGGCATAAGTACAAACTCCTAAAAATCGAAACATGCGTTCTTCCGTTTCCGGAAACAAAGCACTTCTATGCCATCTTTTTTTTCAAAAGGCAAGGCGTTGCCGAGGCTTTTTCCGTTCCGGCCTTTGCGGCCCGGCTGCGCGCGCTTGCGGTGCACCGGGAAATACGATAAGGAGCAAATAGGATGCGCTATCTGCGCCGGAAGAAATTCCCTTCCGCCGTTTGCCTAAAAACCATAAGGAGCTTGCGGTGAAACGCCTTTCTGTCTTTTTTCTTTTGGTGTTCTCCCTGTTCGCGTTCCGCGCGGAAATGGCCGACGCGCATTTTGGCGTACTGCGGCCTTCGGCGTCCACCGTGGCGGATTCCCAGCAGAAGGAATTGGAATTGACGCTGGCTTTTGCCCATCCTATGGAGCGGCGTGGCATGGATCTGGAGCGCCCGATGTCCGTGTTCGCCTATTCGGAGGGGAAACGCGAGGATCTTTTGCCGCGTTTGGCTCCGGCGGCTGTTTTGGGACACGCCGCGTGGACGGCGAAGTTTACGCTGCGGCGCCCCGGCGCGGTGACTTTTGTCATGGAGCCTATGCCGTACTGGGAAGCAAGCGAAGACAAATATATTATTCATTATACGAAAACCTGCGTGGCGGCCTTTGGCGTTGAGGACGGCTGGGAAGAGGCGCTTGGACTGAAAACGGAAATCCTTCCGCTGACCAGGCCGTTCGGCCTCTACGCGGGCTCCGTTTTCCGCGGGCAGGTATTGCTTGACGGCAAGCCCGCGCCCGGCGCTGTTGTGGAAATCGAGTACGACAACCGCGAAGGGCGCCTTGAGGCTCCCAATGACTTTTTCGTTACCCAGACGGTTCGGGCCGATCAAAACGGCGTCTTTGCCGTTGCTCTTCCTTTTGCCGGCTGGTGGGGCATAGCCGCGCTGTCCGAACCCGGAATTACGCTTCTTCACGATGGCGAGCAAAAGCCCGTGGAGCTTGGTGCCGTACTGTGGATTGAGGCTGTTGCCCCGCGCTTTAAGCCTTCTTTGGAGGACGGCGGGAAAAAGAAGAAGGCGCGGTAATTCGCTTTGCGCAAGCCCGAAGCGAGGCGCGCGGAGGGAAGGTATGCATATCGCGGAAGGGATTCTTTCACCGGAAGTGCTTGGGGCGGGGGCGGTCTTGACCGCGCTCGGCGCGGGTATAGGCCTGCGCCGTCTTAAAGGGCAGGATCTCGTTACGGCGGCTATGCTGACCTCCGTGTTCTTCGTCGGTTCTTTGGTGCATGTGCCGCTGGGACCTGGCAATGTGCATTTGATTCTGAACGGCTTACTGGGCATATTGCTTGGATCGGCGGTCTTCCCCGTTGTGCTGGCGGCTCTTTTGCTTCAGGCTGTGCTTTTTCAGTTCGGAGGATTGACGGTTCTGGGGGTAAATACGTTTACCATGGCTTTTCCCGCCATGATCTGCGGCATAGCGCTTCGCCCTTGGCTGCTGAGAGGGGGGAAAACGGCCGCCGCCGCGTCATTTGCCTGTGGTTTTCTCTCCGTGGCGGGATCCGCGCTTTTGACCGCGCTGGCTTTGGTCCTCACGGAGGAAGGCTTTTTGCGTGCGGCGGAGCTGCTGTTTGCGGCCCATTTGCCGGTTATGCTTGTGGAAGGTTTGATAACCGCCGCGGCGGTCAATCTCTTGGTTCGGATCCGGCCCGAAATTCTGCGCGCGCTGCGGAAGTAGATTCCGCTTGCCGGGGGGGCATAGGATGAAATATTTGGTAATCGGCCTCGCGGCGCTGCTTTTTTGTATGCCTGCGGCGGCGCATAGACTGACGGTTTTCGCTTGGATGGAAGGGGAAACGCTTGTCTTGGAGAGCGCGTTTGGGCGCGGCGCGAAATTAAAAAACGGTGATGTGGAAGTGCGCGACGCCGCGACGGGCGGGCTGTTGCTCAAAGGAAAGACCGACGCGGAAGGCGTGTTCCGCTGCGCTTTGCCTCAAGGCATACGCGAAAGCGGTCATGATATGCGAATCATAGCGCTAGGCGGAGAGGGGCACCGCGGCGTGTGGACGGTAAAGGCCGAGGAATGGAAGGCTTCTCTCGCGCGGGGCGGTATCCCGGAGCCGCGCGCGGAGGCCGCCGCGGAAACGCCTTTATCTCTTGCTGAGCCTCGGCTGTCTCCTGCCGCCGAAGTGCTTTCCGCCGCCGATCTGGAACGGATTTTGGCGGAGGTGCTGGAAGCGAAGCTGGCTCCTCTGCGCCGCGAGCTTGCCGCCGTGCGTTCCGGCGCTCCAGGATTGCGCGAGGTGATCGGCGGTCTGGGATGGATTATTGGTTTGTTTGGAACACTGGCCTGGTGCCGTTCAAAAAAGGAACGCTGAACCGTGCTTGAAAGTCCCTTTGCGCGGGGAAACTCCGTTATCCACCGTGTTTCCCCGCCGGTAAGGATTCTTGCCGCTCTGTTTGGGGCCGTTGTGCTGGCGACGCTTTCTTTTTTGCCGAGCAAGCTGGCCGGGCTGGGGCTATCCTCGATCTTTCTTGTTATGAGCCGTCCCCCTCTCCGGCCTCTGCTGCGGCGTTTTTTTTCGCTGTGGCTTTTCCTTCTTTTTTTTTGGCTCACCGTGCCGTTTTCCATCGCGGGG
This sequence comes from uncultured Desulfovibrionaceae bacterium, assembly GCA_964460575.1. Classification (GTDB taxonomy): domain Bacteria; phylum Desulfobacterota; class Desulfovibrionia; order Desulfovibrionales; family Desulfovibrionaceae; genus Avidesulfovibrio. The sequence continues at coordinate 10,698 of CAYWQK010000022.1, forward strand.
CGCGCGCTGTGGAGCGCCGGACCTTTTGTGTTTTCTTCGGAAGGCGCGCGCTTGGCCCTGGGGGTTTCCCTTACGTCTTGCGGCATGCTGGCCCTTTTTCTTGCTTTTGTGGCCAGTATGGGGCCAGCGGCTTTCGGCGAGGCGCTAGAGAGGCTCTATGTGCCCCGGCGACTTGTTTTTTTGTTTTTCTTTTCGTGCTGCCAGGCGCATATTCTCGCGGACGAATGGTCGCGTTTGCGCGCCGCTGCCGCTATACGGGGCTTTGTTCCGTCTACGTCGATGCATACCTACAGGACGATTGGCAACATGGTTGGCATGACCTTTTTGCGCAGCCTTGAGAGAGCGGAGCGCGTTTATGAGGCGATGCTGCTGCGCGGCTTTGACGGCCATTTTCGCTGCCTTGCGCGGCAGTCCTGCGGCGGACGGGATATTGTGTTTTTTATAGCTGTCTGCGCGGCGTTTCTGGGGCTCGCCGTTGCCGATTACCGCGCATGGCCGCTGGCCTTGCCGCGATAGCGCTGGAATAAGGCGAGCTCTTAGGGACGTATCGGGAAGCGGTAAGCCATATCGGGCCGCTCTGGAGGAATCATGGCACAAGGAGAATCGCCCCTGCTCGAGCTGGATCGGGTTGTCTTTGCGTATCAGGGGGCGCTGGGAGAGGCGAGGCTCGTTTTTGATAACGCTTCGCTGATGTTGCGCCCCGGAGAGAGGCTGGGCTTGCACGCGCCGAACGGAGCGGGAAAAAGCACGCTCTTCCGCCTGTTGACAGGGCTTGAGACGCCTATTTCAGGGCGTGTTCTTTTCCATGGCAAGCCGTTGCGGACGGATCGGGATTGGCTCTCTCTGCGGCGGCGCGTGGGCTTGGTTTTTCAGCACGCCGAGGATCAGCTTTTTTGCCCGACGGTACTGGAGGACGTGGCTTTCGGTCCTTTGAACCTCGGACTTTCGCCGGCGGAAGCCCGGCGTGCCGCCGAAGAAACATTGCGTAACCTGGGGCTTGAGGCATTCGCTGCCCGGCCAACTTACCGCCTTTCCGGAGGCGAAAAACGTCTTGTCGCGCTCGCCTCCGTGCTTTCCATGCGTCCTGAGGCGCTGCTCTTGGACGAGCCGACTACGGGACTGGACGCCCTTTCCCGAAAGAACGTGCTGGATCTGCTCGGGGAATTGCCGGTCGGCGGGATTTTTGTTTCCCATGACTGGGATTTTCTTTCCGCGCTCTGTACCTCTTTTATAACCATTCTCGGCAAACGTGTTACCGAAATTAAGAAGAATACGGAGCATACGCACCATCATGCCCACCCGTTCGGTTCCTTTGTCCACAGCCACGGGCGCTAACATGCCGCTTGGCGGCGTGGCGCGGAAGGGAAAAGACGCGTTTTGTGCCTGACGCGGAAAAAAAAGGAGGCGTTAAGCCTCCTTTTTGCGTAAAGAGGAAAAAGCGGTACCACCCGGATCCGAGGCCTTGCCGCCGCGTCCGCTAGGCAGGGAAGCGGGGCGGCGAATAGCGTTTAAGACGACTCTCCCGGACGGTTTGCCGGGCGGAACGCCGGACGCTGCCCGGGATTATTTCCGGGGCCGCGGCCTGAGGGCGGGGGTCTGTGGCCCGCGGGCGGCTGAGGTCTGCCGCCAGAAGGAGGAGGTCTGTGGCCTGAAGGCGGCGGAAGCCTATGGCCCGAGGGCGCCACCGGAGGTCTGCCGTCCTGGGGAGGCGGGGGCCTGTGGTCAGAAGGCGGCGGGGGTCTGTGCCCCGAGGGAGGAGGCCTGTGGCCCGAAGGTGGAGGGGGTCTGTGGCCCGAAGGCGGCGGGGGCGGCGGGCGGCGGCCGTAGCGGTACAGCGAAGGACGGTCATAGCCGGTGTAGAACTCGTCGTCGTATCTGGCGCAGCCGCCGAGGATTGTTGCCCCTGCTAGACAGCTCGCAAGCGCAAGCAAATGTCTTCTAGTCATTTTCCGCTCCTTTTACCCGTGTACAAGGGAAAGAGGTTTGCAATCGGAGAATGTTGAGACGGTTATAATGACCCGACTGCGGGTAAAGCGTGCCGGACAGCCGGCTCGCCGGCCTCTACAAATACCCTTTTTATGGCGCTATGGCAATATTGACGGGTACGCTGCGTCCGGAGGAACGCGCAGGAAAACAGGGGCGAAGCGCTTTCGCGGCTGTCGCGCGGCGGGCCGATCGGCGGCTTTGTTTGCCATTTGGCGAGATATCGATTAGGCTACGGGGAAACGGCCGCGGCTGTTTTTCCATACATTTTTTTTGAGGAGTAAAAAAGGATGACCATAGCGGAATGGATTGCCAAGGAATCCAAAAACGATATTTTTTGCTGCCTAGCGCTGAGCTGTTCCCGGCACAAAAAGGTTTGGGACGGCAGAGGGGAGGGCAGCGGGCTTGTCGGCTTCAAATTCGAAGACGGCTCCTGTTTGAAAATCCGGCGTGTCTGCGGCTCTGTGGACGTATATATAATCAATCCGAACGGATCGTCGTCTCTGGCATGGAGCGAGGGGCGGGAGTAACGCCGCTTTTTTGGGGGAGGATGCTCCGATGCAGACGCTAATCATGCTTTTGTGCGGGACTTTGGGCGGTCTGCTTTTTTTGTGGCTGGAGATTCCCGGGGGCAGTATGGTTGGCGCGGCTATGGCCACTATGCTCTTTTTTGCTCTTATGCCTTCCGGCAGGCTGCGCGTAAGCGTTCCTCCGGCGGTTGAGCACTCCGTGGATATCCTTATGGGAATCATTATCGGCAGCATGTTTCAGCCGGAGCTGTTCGGGCTTTTTTGGAATAACTGGCTGCCTATTCTTCTGTCCACGCTGGCCATTCTCGGGGGCGGGCTTCTTGGCGCGGCGGTTCTTTACCACTGCGGAGTTTTTAGGTCCATGGGCGCGTATCTTGCTTCTTCTCCCGGCGGTTTGAACGCCGTTATCGGTATCGCCGCAGAGGTTGGGGAGGACGCCCCGCTTATTCTTTTGTGCCAAATGGTGCGGCTCTACGTCATTTTGCTTTTGACGCCTTTTGTCTTTAAAAGTTTGTCGCTTTTCCTCGCTTCGTAAGATGTCGGCTCAATGGGAAAAACGGCGCACGGGAAGAGGCGCGCGGCGGCGCTTCGGGAAAAGTGCGCCGTGCCGGAGCCGGATATTGGCTTTGGTATTTCCCTAGCGGCCCTGGCGGATTCTTTGTTTTCGCAAATGGTTCGCCATGGCGCGGCGTTGCCGCGCGTCCGCTGTCAGGCTGTTTCGGCGGAACGCGGTATTTCGGCTACAGCGGTAATTTCTACCATGCATCCGAAGTGCAGTTCCGTTACGGGAGAAACTACCCTAGCGGGTTTGTGTTCTCCAAAATATGCCGCGTAAACGGCGTTGACCGTGTCCCAGTGTTCCATCCCCGTTACATAGATTTGGCAGAATACCACATTTTCCGGCGCCAGTCCGGCCTCTTTTAACACTCTGTCCATATTATTCAGGGCAAGGCGGGCGTGCTCCTCGGCTCCGCCCTTGGGAACGGTTCGTGTATCGGGGTCAATCGAGAGCTGCCCCGAAATGAAGAGGAAGTTTCCGGACAGCATGCCGGGCGAATAATGCCCTTTGTTTTCTCCTTTAAAAGGAGGTGTGACAGCTTTCATGGATAGATTGCCTCCCTGTTTTTCGCGTTAGCCGGCGCGCCGCGAGAACCCCCGCGTCCCCCGCCGCGGGACGGGGGAGCGAGAGCTGCCGCTTTAAAACCATCCGTAAAAACGGGTCCATGCGGCGAGGATATCCGTTCCGCCGCGGACAACCTGATAACAGGGATGCTGCGCCGCCGTAGCGCAGGCGTGGTTGGGAAGAATCCTTAGGCGCGTTCCTACCGGAAACGCCGAGATATCCGCCGCGTTCCCATCCCTTCGGGTTATGATTCCGTGTTCCTGATTTGTCGCGGAGACAATTAACTCGTTAAAAGGCTTGCCGTTGATGTCGCAGACAAGGCCGTAGCCCTGGTCGACGGGCTGCGAGGCGGTTCCGCGGTCTCGGGAAAGGGCCATCCACCCGCCGTCCGTGATGATCCATCCCTTTTCTTCCTGGTGTCCGATGACCTCCACAAGTAGAGAAAGGGCGATGTCTTCGAGAGCGCAGACGCCAAGTCCGTGCATGAAGAGGTCAAAAACGCAGTAGACGCCGCAGCGAAGCTCGGTGACGCCTTCCCAATTTTGGGAAAAGACGGCCGTTGGCGTCGATCCTACGCTTACGATGCGTATGGGATATCCGGCTTCCTTTAAGCGGCTTGCCGCGAGTACGGTTTGCGCGCGTTCCTGCTCCGCGGCGGCGGCCACAGCCGCTTGGCCGTAGCACTTGTAGGAGTCTCCCGCGTGGGTGAGGACGCCCGTAAGCTCGGCGCCGTTTTTCAGCGCGGCGGCGATATCGAGCAAAAGGGCGGAATTTGCCTTTACTCCGGATCTGTGTCCGTCGCAGTCGATTTCTATAAGGACAGGAATTCTGATTTGGCGCCGGCCGCAGTACTCTGAGAGAGCTTTAGCCGCGGGCACGTTATCCAAAATGACTTTCAGATCGCATCCCGCCGCGCGCAGAGCCGCGGCCCGGTCGAATTTTCCCGGGGTCAGGCCCACAGCGTAAACGATGTCTTTTACGCCGTAGGAGAAAAATTTTTCCGCTTCGAGAAGGGTGGAAACCGTCGCCGGCCCTTCAGGGGAGCTCATTTGGCGCCGTGCGATTTCCCGGCATTTGCCGGTTTTGAGGTGGGGACGGAGCGCGACGCCGAACGCGCGCGCCCGCTCTTTCATCGCGGCGCAGTTGCGTTCCAAAATATCCGCGTCGAGGATAAGGGCGGGCGTTTGGACATTGTGCAAATTCATAGTGTTTCTCCTATAAAAAAGACCCGCGGCAGAAAACGACAAAGCCGGACGCGGGGACGGATTCGGTTCCGCGCGTACCGCAACCGCCTCTTAACCCGGAACAGGCGGAACATACCTCGAGGCGGGCGCCTCGCGCCGCAAAAAAGCTTAGCTGATGACCATAACCGGAATCGCGGCAAGCGTTAAAACCCTATGGGTTACGCTGCCGAGAAAGAGCCCTTGAAACGTATTCCTTCCGCGCGAGCCCATAACGATGATATCCGCTCCCTGCCGCTGGGCGGCCGTGATGATGGCTTGCGCCGGAGAGCTGGAAAAAACGATTTTTTCTTCACACGAAATGCCTGCTTCCCGCAGGGCGTTCAGAGCTGATTTGGTAAGCTCGCGGCCTTCTTCCATGGCGGCTTTCACCGCTTCGTGCAGCGCGTCGCCTCCAAGAAGGCGGGGCATCGCCGGGAGAACCGTCAGCACAAGGACTTCTCCACCGTCCTTTGCGAGGCGGATGGCATGCCCGACGGCTTTATCGGAATGTTTCGTGCCGTCGACCGGAAGTAAAATACGTTGGTAAAGCATATATAGCCTCCTTGGGTTAGCGGCGCGTCCCGATGTGAAAGCCGCGGTATGGATGCCTTCGCGGCGCCGCGGGGAGCGGTGTTCAAGCGGCGGTTATAAATATTTTTTGCCGGAAGAAAGATATCCGCGTACGTAGTCGTCTATGCCGGCTTCCAGGGAGTGGAAGGGCGTCTGGAAGCCCGCGCGCTTCATCCACTGCGTTTCGGCCCGCGTGAAGTACTGGTACTTTCCGGCAAGATGGGCGGGCATGGGCACATAGTCTATTTGGGCGGGCAAATCCATAGATGCGAAAACCGCGCGCACAAGATCGTTCCACGTGCGGGCTACGCCGGAGCCGATGTTCAGGATGCCGTTGACGCCGGGATGTTCAAGAAGCCAGAAAAGCGTTTCAACCGCGTCCTTAACATACACGAAGTCGCGCATCTGGCCGCCGTCCGGGTAATCCGGCCGGTCCGAGGCAAAGAGCCGCATCCGCCCTGTTTCCGAGATCTCCTCGAAAGCCTTGCAGATTACGCTGCGCATGTCTCCCTTATGGTATTCGTTCGGACCGTAGACGTTGAAAAATTTCACGCTGGCTATATGCCCAAGCAGGTTTTCGCGGTGAGCCCACAAATCGAAGAGCTGCTTTGAATAGCCGTACATATTTAGCGGCGCGAGCCTCAGCGTGGTTTCCAGGCTGTCGGAAAAGCCTAGGGAGCCGTCGCCGTAGGTCGCCGCGCTGCTGGCGTTGACGAACCTCGCCCCGTGGCGCAGGGCGTAGCGGCAGACTTCGCGGCTGTAGTGGAAATTGTTTTCCATAAGGAAATCGGCGTCACGCTCCGTCGTCGAAGAGCAGGCGCCCAAATGGATAACGGCCGCGACCTTTTGAAAAGGCGTCTCTCCCCGCCGGATAAAGCGTAGGAACGCGTCCCTGTGGATATAGTCGCGGTAGCGCGCGTTCACGAGGTTGCGCCATTTTTCCGTGCAGGCAAGGTTATCCACCACCAGAATATCTGTGATTCCGGCCTGGTTAAGGCGCCACACCATGGCGCTGCCGATAAAACCGGCCCCGCCGGTTACGATATACATGCTTCCGCCCCTTGTTCCCGTTGCGCCGCTTCCCGCAGCAGCGGCAAATCCGCCGGCAAAAAAGGAAGGGCTAAGCCTTCGCCGGGGGTAATCCACCGCAGGCGTTGGCCCTCGAGAGGCCGCGGCTCCCCGGAAAAAGCGTCCACAAAAAAGACATGGAGATCTACCGTCCGTTTCGGGTACGCGTGGCGCACGCGTTTCCAGAACACGGGGCGCTCTATGCCCACGCCAAGCTCCTCGCGCGCTTCTCTGGCCAAGGCGTACTCCAAGGATTCCCCGGGCTCGACTTTTCCGCCCGGGAATTCCCAGTAGCCGGCGTAGCTCCCCTTGGCCCGGCGCGATACCAGCATTTTGCCGCCGCGCCGCAGGATAGCGCATACAACCCGAAGCGCGCCGGAGGCTTCCCGAGGCATTACTTGCCGTCCGCCGGATTTTTTTCAAGGTAGGCGGCGATCATGGCGTCGTAGCGGGATGTGCGCGCGAACGTTTGCGCGGCCATGCGTTGCCGGAAGGGGAGGGAAACGGCCATGCCGTTGGCTTTCATCTCCTCCATGGCCTCGGCGTAGAAAGAGGGATCGGAAAGCACAAGCACGCTGTGGAAATTTTTGGACGCAGCCCGGAGCAGGCACGGTCCGCCGATATCGATCTGCTCGACGGCGTCGCGGGGTTTCAGCCCCTTTGCCAGAGCGCTTTCGAAATCGTAGAGGTTTACGCAAACCAGATCGAACGGCTTAATGCCCTTTTCCCGCAACGTAGCAAGGTGGGCGGGATTGTCCTTATCGGCTAGGATGCCGCCGTGGATAAAGGGATGCAGGGTTTTGACCCTTCCGTCCAAGATTTCCGGAAAGCCCGTCACATCGGATACGGCCGTTACGGGAAGTCCGGCGGCGGCAAGCGCCTTTAGCGTGCCGCCCGTTGAAACCAGTTCTACACCGTGTTCGTGCAGAAAGCGGGCGAAATCCGCGAGCCCGTCTTTGCGGGTAACGCTCAATAGCGCGCGGCGAACTTGCAGCGTATGCATAAGAATCCTCCCCCCATCTGAATAAAAGGCGTTTGCTTTTCTTAGGGAAAAAGCTAGACTAGCAACTCCCGCGCCTTGGCGGGCGCTAAATGCTTTCCTCGCGCCAAAATAAAAGTTTTTTCGGCCCTGTCAAGACAGCGCGGGGCGGAGGTGGCGG
>CAYWQK010000023.1:0-347 GCA_964460575.1 uncultured Desulfovibrionaceae bacterium
GGCTTCGCTCATGCTGCCAAGGGGCAGGAATTCTTCAATGCCATTCTTGCCGAAGCGGACGGGTTGAGCGAAGAAGGGCAGATCGCACTGAGCATTTGCGACAAAAGCGTTGGCGATAGCAGTGGGATCGCCCATCATACCGCGCACCACAACGCCCACAAAGCGGGCAGCCGCATTGGCCATGGAAAGGGTAGCGCTGCCGCCGCCAGCTTTGGCAGCCACAACTTCGCTGCCGCCATCGCGGACATGCTTACGCAGGGCTTCCATGGCTTCTTCGGACATACGGCCGTCGTTCATCTGAGAGAAGAGCGGCAGAATGGTGGTTTCGGAGTGGCCGCCAACCACAG
>CAYWQK010000023.1:357-1035 GCA_964460575.1 uncultured Desulfovibrionaceae bacterium
GCTTTTGGGGATCGTAACCGAATTCCTGGGAGACAAAGGTTTCGGCGCGCTGGGTGTCCAGCAGGGTCACGCCGAAGAGCTTTTTGGGATCAAAGGTACCGGCGGCTTTCAGCACGCGAGCAACCAGCGGAACGGTGGTGTTAACAGGGTTGGTCACAACCGCGATGCTGGCCTGCGGGCAATACTTGGCGCAGTCCTTGGCCAGACCGCCAACGATGCCGGCGTTGACTTTGAGAAGATCCTGGCGGGTCATGCCAGGCTTACGGGCCATGCCAGCGGTAATGATGACGAGGTCGCTGCCGACGAGGGCTTTGTCGATGTCGCTGCTGACGATTTTAATCGGCTTGCCAGTTTCCGGATCCTTCTCCCATTCGGCCTTGTAGCCAGTTACCTTAACAGGGGTAGGGATGTGGCTCACATCAACAGCCACACCGGGGGTAACGGGCACAACATCATACAGAGCGAGCTCGCTGCCGGCGGGAAGCTGGAGTTTCAGAAGAAGGGAAAGAGACTGACCGATGCCGCCAGCGGCGCCAAGAAGAGCAAATTTCATAGAAGGAACTCCTTTTGACCCTTTATATAAGGGGCAGATGATGGTGAGGTGGGCATTCTAAAAGATTGCCCACCCTGAAACAGTATTAGTCGATCTTAAAGATGCTGTCGATAATAGTGCCGTCG
>CAYWQK010000023.1:1045-2060 GCA_964460575.1 uncultured Desulfovibrionaceae bacterium
CAACAACAGCAACCAGCCTAGATTCATCAAACTCAAGAGGTTTCGGAGTACCGGTAAGGGCTTCGACCTGCTTCTTGAGATCGTGAATTTCAACAACCGGAAGTTTCGCCTTTGTCGCTGCAGCGATAAGGTCTGTGTTCTTCGGATTGATGCAGATGCCGCGTTCGGTTACGATGGCGTCGACCGTTTCGCCGGGCGTCACAACCGTCTGCACATGATCACGGATGGCGGGGATGCGGTTGCGTATGGTGGGCGAAAGCACAACACAGAGCTTGGAGCCGGCAGCGGTATCGCAGTGACCGCCGGAAGCTCCGCGGAGCACGCCATCCTGACCCGTCAGAACGTTAACGTTAAAGTCAACGTCGACGTCAAGGGCCGCGAGCACAACGACATCAAGCGCATGAGCCGCGCAGCTGCCGGCAAACGGGTTGGCGTAACCTGAAGAATCGATTTCCATGTGGCGCGGATCGTTGTGGAGAGAACCGGTTACGGCGCTGTCGAAGCTTTGCACGTCGAGCAGGGTCTCAAACAGGTCGTTGCGGAGCATGTCAACCGTATGCCCTGAAATGCCACCAAGGGAGAAACCGCCCTTGATGCCTTTTTCAAGCATGTAGTCTTTCAGGAAGCCGGATACGGCGAGGCTAGCGCCGCCAGCGCCTGCCTGATAGGAGAAGCCGGGGGCGATTTGGCCGGAAGCACGCAGCAGATCGAAAGCGAGATGCGCCATGCGAAGTTGTACGGGGTCGCGAGTATACCGGACAGTGCCGCTGGCAATTTTTGACGGATCGCCAAGGGAATCGACAACTAAAACCTGATTGACGCACTGTTCAGGAATGGAGACGCGCGTATTTAGCGGATAGGGCTGCAGGTTGTCAGTCACGGCAACAACATGGTCGGCATACTTCGCGTCCATAATGGCATAACCCAAGGAGCCACATGCGGATTTGCCGATGGAACCGGTCATATTGCCTTTTGTATCGCAGCAAGGGGCGCCGAGGAAGGCAACATCGATATG
>CAYWQK010000023.1:2070-10513 GCA_964460575.1 uncultured Desulfovibrionaceae bacterium
ATGCGGCCTTCTTCGATAGCGCGCGCACGACCGCCATGACTGTGAATGACAGCGGGGCGGGCCAGCTTGCCGGCAGAGACGGCTTGACCAATGCGGCCGCGCATGCCTGAGCTGAAGATACCGGTCACAACGCCTTCCTCGATAAGGTCAGCTACGCAGTCATGCGCATCGGTGAGGGAGCTAGGAGCCAAGGTGAGATCCTTGATTCCCATGTCGCGGATGGTACGCATGATCAGCGCAAGCACCGCATCTCCGTTACGAAGATGGTGGTGAAAAGAAACGGTCATGCCGCTTTTCAGACCGGAACGTTCGATGGCCGTGCGCACATCGGTTGTGACTTTATCGCGGTCATACGCCGGCACTTTTTTCGCAACAGCCTGCCGGGTAAAGACATAGGAACCATCGAGACGGGCGAAGGGGCCGGCAAAGGGAGCAAGGTCACCAAGACCTTCCAACTGCTGGGGTACCATGCGCCCAAGGGAATTCTTAATCATCTTAATCTCGCTCATAAGTCTTCCACTCCTTCCATACCAGCGAGTTTTGCGCGTAGAACAACGCTCTGGGCCTGTTCAACAACGGGTTTGTCAACCATCTTGCCGTTAACCACGCACACGCCGAGGCCCTTAGCCTGCGATTCCTTGAAGCCGCGCACAACAGCGATGGCTTTGCGGAGGGATTTTTCATCTGGGGCAAAGGCCATGTGGATGTACTTGGATTGAGATGGGTGAATGGCGGCCTTGCCGGCAAAACCAATCTGCACAATGAAGCGGGATTCTTTTAGCAGTCCCTCGGTATTATCCACATCGGTAAACGGAGTGTCGAAAGCCATGATGCGGGCGGCGCGTGCAGCCAGAACGACTAGGCAACGGGCGACAAGGAGTTCTGTGCCCTCGTTTGTGCGGAGAATGCCCATGTCGGCAGCGAGGTCCTGGCCGCCAAGGCTGATGGCTGTTACGCGGCCGGGCGCGGCCATGGCAACATCGCGGGCATTCAGAACACCCAAAGCAGTTTCGAGCATAGCATGGACTTTGACGGTCTTGTCGGGAATTCCAGCTTCTTTTTCGAGACGGCTCATGAGTTTATCCACTTCAACGAGATCCTCGGCCCGTTCCACTTTCGGTAGGCGGATGGCGTCAGGCGCGCAGGGGATAATGGTTTTCATATCGTCTTCAAAGAATTCCGTATCCTGCGCGTTTACACGCACAATGCGACCGACATTGCCAAAATCAATGGTACGGAGCGCATGTGCGGTTAAGCAACGGGCTGCGTCCTTTTCTTCAAGGGCGATGGCGTCTTCGAGGTCAATAATGACCGAATCCGCTTCCATGTAGGGAGCGTTTTGCAGCATGCCGGGTTTTTTAGCCGGCACATACAGTTGTGAACGGAATAGCGGTGCCACTGTAGGTCCTCCTTTGCTTCAACTGTGTAAAAGTCTTCCCATAGTGCCCGGCAGAAAGCACGGACAAATCGTAGAGGAAAATCGTAACCGCCAGCAGATCTGCACATCCGCCGGGGCTAATGCGTTTTTGTCTGAAGTCGTCACTCATCCGATAAATCGCTTGAGTGCCTTCGAGAGTGAACATTCCGCCCTGTCTCAAGGCGTAGGCTGCTGATTGGCGCGCGTAAGTCAATCCATCAGGACCAGCTCTGTGCAGGATATTTGTATCTTCTGTTTTGCACATCAGATGCAAAAGAGCATTGACTGCAGCAGAATTTGGGTCGCATCCGTCAGCAAGAGCCTCTTCAAGGACGGGAAGAGATACGTTACAGACGGTGGAAAAACCACTTTCTGCCTGTCCTCGGATACCGGTAATGCCATATTGGAGGTAAAGCCTTTCACCGGCAGAGAACGCTATGTTTGTCTTTTTCAGTTTTGCAAAGTCTGAAGCAACAAGTCCACTTGTTAGGGATTTACAACGCTTCACAATGTGGGGAACCGTAAGGGGTTCTTTTCCCGCGGAAGCATGGCCCGCACAGGCGCACAAGATCCCAAGCGAGAAAAAGGCGCCTTTGTGAGTATTAATTCCCCCCGTAGCTTTAAACATAGCCCTTTCTGCCTCTATCCCTATAGAGCGGAGTTCGTGAAGTTGCTCTGGCGTCGGAAGCCCCTCTGAGGTTTGCTGCCAAGCAGCACCTTTTTGGGCGCTTGCTTCAAAGTAGGGCTGCAGCGTCCTTGCACTCACGCGAAAGAGAGCAGCGTCCATATCTGTGTGTGCGCCAGAATCATAAGGCGTAACCAACCCCGGTTTAGGATAAACGGAAACTTCTTCCAGCAGGGCAGAAGCAGCGGTGCGTCCGATTTCATCGGAAGTCACAAAGCGAGAGCGTTTACCTTTGCTGCTATGGCTGTACATACTTCTACTCGTGAATGCTTCTTTAAAATTATGCATTCTTTGGCATCGCTTCCGCATACGAGACATGTACGCGGCCTGCACAGTTCTTGCTGCTTAAGGGCAGTCCTAGGAATAGGAATTCCATGGGCATCCAGAACATCAAGATCAAGCATCCAACCAATAGGATGTTTTAATTCTACCAGTACGGCCTGAGTTTTAAGTTCTAGAGGATCGGCTGCGATAGCTGCAAGACCTTCCGGCCCGTCTTTGCTGACTCTAAACAATTTTTGTATGACTCGGCAATGACTGTTTTGCAACAAATCATCCCACGTTTTGTGAACAAGAGAAATGATTTTTTCATCATGCCTGAAATCATACGGAATACGAAGCGTGCAGGAGAGCACAGGAATCCGGCATGTTTGGCTTAACGCAAGCCTAGCCTGCCAGCGTTCTTCGCGTGCTTCTAGAACACCCGCGAACGTTAGGCTCGGCTGGCCCGTTGAAGCGCCGTTTCCAGTCTCGCTTGCAGGGTGCATTCCAGCGCTCCACGATCGTTGATGTCCAATTTAGCGGTAACGCCAGCGTCATCAAGGAATTTTTTGGCGTAGGCGCGAATGGTGTCACCCCACTGTTTCATCACAACGCTGGTGACGGTGATTTCAGTTGCAGCAGCGGGTTCGATGCAAACCAGCGCGTCACTGGATTCCAGAGAGCCGGCGATGGCCTTACGAGTGATTTTCATGATAATCATCCCTCAGTTTGAGTTGTTTCAAACACGATTCCGCGTCAGGTGATGTCAGCCATTTGGCAGTAGTCGGCGGAACAAGGGTAAGAGCCTCGTCCATATTGCCCTCGGCTAACAATTTTCTTACACGCGAAGCCGACACCGCAGCTGACCCGCGGGCGTAACGCTGCAACTCTACAACATTGATTCCGGCGCTGGGCAAAATTGTGCGCAGCACTTGATTATAGATAGCTGTCGTAGGGGAGAACGGTTCGCTGCCAAGATAGCGAGTCTTTGCCCGAAGAGCAGGTGCGATGAATTTTGCAAAAAGGCTGGCATCCAATTCAGAATGGGTAGCGCTAAGATCGCTGCGGCGGGTGAAGTAAGCTGGGAAGGTTGCAGAGGAAACAACATATGGTCCGCTTGGAATGACTTTTACATTTTTGAATTGAGCTAAGCCATCTTTGACAAGTTGATAGCGTACAGTAAAGGGAAATGCGGAGCGATCTTCTTCAACGACAAGAACATAGAGTTGTTGTTCTCTTTCTGCAGCCTGCGCTACGAGCCATTGGTGTCCGAGTGTGAATGGATTAGCATTCATCACGATTACGCCGGCGTTAGTTTGCCCCTCAATTGTTTGCGCACGGAGTGCGTCAACAGCATGCTGCATGCCCGAGTGCCATTCAAGGAGCGCAACAGCCTTGGTTTTCATGATGAGTTGAAAACCAAGGCCGGTGAAAGCATAGGCGCTGGATGCTTTTGTAAAAATTCGCAGGTTATCGTAACGGCTGAGGCCAATTTCTACGAGATACGTGATTAGTTGAGCAGTGAGGCCTTCACCGTCATGACCTGGAGCAACGGCCATTCCCTGAAGCATATTGCCTACTAGTGAACCCGTTGCGACAAGGGTTTCATCCTCAAAAAGACCGCATATTTCATCTTCGTTGCCGGGGACAGAAAGATCTCGGGAGGCAAGCAGCGCTACACGTTGTGCCAAATCATCCGAGCTTGTGAGCATGCGGGCTTCGATCATGATGAAACCTTGAAAATTTGAATGCTAGAGAAGGATTGGAAATAAGGCCGCCTAATCCATAGCATGGAAAAGGCGGCCTGTTAAGACGTTATTTACTTGTTGGCTTCGCGCTGTTCACGAGCGTTACGAACCAGAGCGGTGTAACGGTAGGCGACAGGCACGAACTTGCCAGCAGGCAGGGTGATGAAGAGGCCGAAGACCAAGCCAAGGTGCACGCAAAGGAGCAGGCCCAGCTAAGAAGTGCTGCGGAATACGAACAGCACAAGGCCGGAAAGGCTGATCAGGAACAGCAGCATGGAGAAGGACATGTCCATACCCACGCTAGCTTCGTCGTAAGGACGACGATCCATCACGACCTTCAAGTAGGTCAGGCCGGCTGTGCCGTAGCACAGGGAGAGACCACCAAAGAAGCCAAACAGCACCGGCAGGCTGAAGAAGCCGAAGGGAGCGTGGATTCCAAGGAAGTCATCGGCGATAAAGGCGATGCCGGTAGCAACCAAGCAGGCCAAGAAGCCGTAGAAGGTGAAGTGATGGTACTTGCGGCGAATAAAGCTGAACTCATCGTTAGGATAGTTGCAGCCATCGCCATTGCCGTCGAGGTAACGCAGGGTGAAGACATCCTTCAGAGCCTGGAAAACATCGACAGGGTTGCGGAGACCACCGGCAGCGCCTTCAGTGATCTTCCACATGTTAAGCACTCCCTTAACAATGGCGAAAAGGCCAAAGAGGAAGGTCAGAGTGAAGACCACAAACATGAACGCGTAGGGTACTACCTGATAGAAGGAGCCATCGCCGGTATGAGGCTTGAAAAAGTCACCAACGCCGTTAGCCCAGATGCCGCCGAACACAAACAGAAGAACGCCGACAAGGGAAGCAACGAACACGGCCAAGCCATTGGAGTTGAAGAACTTAGCGAAGCAGCTGGGCCAAGCAAATTCTTTGTACGTTTCGGTACGCAGCTGGCACATAACTTCAGGGAAGTTCAGATCGAATTCATGCGGCGGCGCATACTGACAGGCGTAGTAGCAACCGCGGCAGTTGTGGCAGAGGTTTGCAAAGTACTTCAGCTCAGGGTCGGTAAAGACGCGACGAAGTTCCATGGCCGGAAATACGGCGCAAAAACCTTCACAATAACGGCAGGCATTGCAGATGATGATGCAACGCTGTGCTTCGGCCAATATTTCTTTCATTGCAGACATACAGCCCCCTTACCGAACGCAGTTCTTACCGGCCAGACGGCCAAAAACAGTTCCAATGGTCATGCCGAAGCCGGCCATATAGCCCTGTCCGAGAACATTACCGGAGGTGAGCTCACCGGCACCGTAGATGTTCTTGAACGGGGATCCGTCCTTCTTCATAACCTGAGCATTTTCATTCAGCTTGAGGCTCAGGTAAGAGAAGGTGATACCAGGACGCAGCGAGTAGCCGTAGTAAGGCGGCTCATTGATCGGGCGTGCCCAGTTCGTCTTGGCCGGTTCATAGCCTTCGGTCGTGCAGATGCCGTCCTTGTCGCCGGGATTGAAGGTGCCGCCAGGTTTCGTGTGAGCGTTGAATTCGTTCACAGTCGCTTCGAGGGCATCGGGATCCAAGCCAAGTTCACCGGCGAGGTCACGGATGTTGTCGGCAACGATCGGCGGGAACACGGAGGGCATGAAAAGGTTGATCGACTTGGAGTCGATAACCACATAGCCAATTTGATCCGGCTGGCCTGCAACCAGACGTCCCCAGATGGCGTAACGCTTAGGCCAGATTTCCTCGCCTTCGTTGTAGAAACGCTTGCAGTCTTTGTTGACCACGATGCCGAAAGGCACGCAGTCAAGGCGAGTGCAGATGCCACCGTCGAACTTAGGCGAGCGGCCGTCAATGGCCACGCAGTGACCCTGGTCCGGAGCGCCGCAGGTTTCAGCGCCCTTTTCCATCATGACAGCCAGCATCTTACCCTTATCATACGGAGTACCACGGATAAGGAAGTTGACAGCATGAGGACCCCAGTTACGCTTCAGCCATTCAAGATTGGCCTGGTAGCCACCAGAGGCAAGAACAACGGATTTAGCAGAGACATGGAAGATATCCTTGCCCTGTTTGACCGTAGCGCCGCCGAATTCGTCGCCGTCCACATCGAGATCGATGCATTCGGCTTCGTACATGACTTCAACGCCAATCTTCTTGGCAGTGTGGAAGTAGGCATTCACCAAAGCCTTGCCACCGCCCAGGAAGAAGGAGTTGGTGCGGGCGAGGTGCAGCGTGCCGCGCATGGCAGGCTGGAAGCGAACGCCCTGCTGGACCATCCAGTTGCCCACATCATGAGACTGTTCAATAACGAGTTTAGCCATCTTTTCGTCGTAGTTACCTTTGGTAACAGCAGCGACGTCTTTGAGGCATTCTTCGTTCGAGTAAGGACCGGTCAGCCACGCATTCGCCGCATCGTGGGTGTAGCGAATGTTTCTGGTGTGACGGCTATTACCACCGCGCACAGCCTCGGGCGATGCTTCGAGCAACAGGACGCTAGCCCCTGCCTGGCGAGCGGTAATGGCCGCGCACAATGCCGCGTTCCCACCGCCGACGACGAGGACATCGACTTTTTTGTTGCTGCTCATGTTTCCTCCGTTCGTGTTGAATGTTGCACAGAGAATGGGTTCAACTAAACCAGAGATTTGTGCTTACGCTGCGGCAGAACCGTTTCCGCCGCAGCGGGATCACCTAAACGCTAACTTACTTGGTACCCTTATAGTAGTTAATGAGGGAACCTGCAAGGATAACATCGCGTTCGTCGTCAGTCAGTCCGGGCAGATGCAGTGTCACCTTGCGGACATTGCCATTCCGGATGATCTGAGCTTCAACGTCAGTCTTTCCGGCTTCAAGCTGCTCGCGGATAGCGGGGATGAACACGCGGTCACCTTCTTGAATATCCGAATCCTTAGCGTTGTCAATAGTAAAGGGAAGCATACCCCAGTTGACAACGTTGCTGCGGTAACGCTTGGTGGCGTAGTCGCTCACGATATTGGCCCAGCCGCCAAGGACTTTTTGGCAAGAAGCAGCCTGTTCACGGGCGGAACCGTCACCCGGACGCAGGGCGAATACAACAGTTCCAAGTCCGGTATCAGCGGCGTTCTTTTCCTGACCGGCAATAGCCAGTTCCTTGGCGACATCGGCTTCAAGAGGTTTGCCGGCAAGTACAGAAGCTTTGCGGCTGGCTTCCAGAGCTTGATAGGCCCTGGCTCGACCAACGTATTCCGGAACGCGGCGGCCGAGGGTGAAGTCAGACATACGCTGCGGATTGGAACGATAGGAAGAAGTTTCGCCGGAAGGAATCAGCTCATCAGTCGTGGTGACTGGATCGTAGATAGCTGCGGCCACGGACATCAGCAAGTTCTTCGGCATAGGATCCATGTCGGGCCAGTCAACGATGTTGGGTCCTTTGATGAGTTCCGTTTCGGGCTTAGAAGCCTTCCAGCCGTGATAGACACGGCGGTTGTAGATTTCCGGATCGAAATTGTATTTAACCGGCTTCTCTTCGGGAAGGTTCAGCTCCAGAGCAGAAGTCAAGCGGCCGCCATTCAGTGCTGTAGCGGCAATTGAGCGGGCGTCCATGAGGGCGACGTAGGAAAGTTGATCGTTGCCCGGTTTGGAACCTTCGCGATTCGGGAAGTTACGGGTCGTATGGCGGATGGAGAACGCGTTGTGGGCGGGGACGTCGCCGGCGCCGAAGCAGGGGCCGCAGAAGGCCGTACGAATGGTTGCGCCGCTCTTAATGAAGTTGGCGGCTACGCCGTTGCGGACGATCTCTTCAAACACCGGCTGGCTGGCAGGATAGATAGAAAGCCAGAAGTTGTCGTTGCCAATGTTGCGACCCTGCATGATTTCGTTCACGCGGATGAGGTTTTCAAAGATACCGCCGGAGCAGCCGCCGATGACAGCCTGGTCAACATGCAGACGGCCGTCTTTGTCAACCTTGCTTAGCAAGTCGGTTTTATCTACCACTTTGGGGTTGATGCACTCTTTCGCAATCCTCTGAACTTCGCGGAGCATATCCTTCGCGTTATTGTTAAATTCGGAGATCGGATAAGCATTGCCGGGGTGGAAGGGCAGGGCGATCATTGGTTCAAGAGTACTCAGGTTGACGCGGATCACGCGGTCATACCAAGCTCCATTTTCGGGCTCCAGTTTCTGGAAGTCAGCACCACGCCCATGGATGCTCAGCCACTGCTTTACATTGTCGTCAGTCCGCCAGATGGATGTCAAGCAGGCTGTTTCCGTGGTCATTACATCGACGCCGATACGGAAATCAACAGAAAGCTTTTCAACGCCGGGGCCAACAAATTCAAGAACGCGGTTTTTGACGATAGCTTTGTC
>CAYWQK010000023.1:10523-12546 GCA_964460575.1 uncultured Desulfovibrionaceae bacterium
GGACGGGGAGCGCCTTCAAGGTATACGGCTACAACTTCGGGTTCGGCAAGATCGTACGTTTTGGAGAGCAGCTGCTTTACCAGTTCACCGCCGCCTTCACCAAAACCCAAGCAACCCAAGGCACCATAGCGGGTATGGCTGTCGGATCCCATGATGATACCGCCACATTTGGCCAGAACTTCACGGGCGTACTGATGGATGACCGCGATGTGCGCAGGAACGAAGTCGCCGCCGTATTTTTTTGCCGCCGAAAGGCCAAACACATGGTCGTCTTCGTTGATGGTGCCGCCTACGGCGCAGAGGCTATTGTGGCAACACGTAAGGGCAACAGGCAAGGGAAAGTGGTCCATGCCGCTGGCTTTAGCTGTCTGAATAATGCCTACGTAGGTTAAGTCATGCGAAACCAACGCATCAACGCCAATTTGGAAACGGCCGTTTTTCGTTTCTTTTGAATGGGCGTTCAGAATGCGGTAGGCCATAGTTTTTTTTCTTAAATCAGCTCGCTGCGCCTGCTCAGCCCCCTCAAGAGGACAGTCGACGAGTTTGCCATCGACCAGCTTGGCACCAGAAAGTTGCACATTGATGCAGTCCATGGAACCTCCACTACAGATATTTTATCTGTATTTCTGTATTGAAGAATATTTGGAGTTACGGAGTATGCCAAAACTCCGTTTGCCTTAGCCGAAGCAAGAGTTGTGCCACTTAGGAAGATAACTTTTGCCCACTTTTTATTTCCGGCAGTTGGTATACAGCAACCAAAAATCATTTCCGCCAGAAGAGTCGTGCTCTTAGGTAAAAGATATGAGCGCACAACCTTCCCTTGTGTTTCAGGCAAACAAAGAATTACCAGAATTTTGGATTTTTGACAAGGGGAAATTGCTTTATTAGTAGGATTTTCCCGATAGCATTGTCGTGGATTTTTGATATTGGAAATCAACAATTTTTTGAGTAGAGCAGTATGGTTGGCAGCCTTCGTTGCCTGCCGATGACTGCTCTGGAGAAAGCCATCGCTGAGAGGCGCTCGATTGTGTCTGGGCAGATTTCTGTTGACGGAAGTTGCCCCTTGTAACTAACTAAAAATCAGTCAGGTGATAGCAACTCATCGTCCTTGTATCGCTGGCAAGATTTATCTACCAGTATGATCTCTTAGCTTTTTGCAGCGAGAGTTCTTACATGCCGTTTTCAGAGAAAATGAGAAATTTACTCGGAAGAAACGCCGCGGGGGTTTTGACAAGTTCATGCAGATATTGTTAAAGATCAAAAAACTGATTATTATTCTGAATGGCTGAGCGGCCTTCGTTTTAGAAGGCCGGAATCTTCAAATACAGAGAGTACGTCATGTCCTTTTCATTAAACTTTGAAGAAAAGATGGAAGTCGTTGGTAAGACTCTCACCACGCAGATTTTGTTTTTCTGTGTGCTTCTCGGCTTATTCTGGGGAGCGCAGGCGTTGTACGCGGTGATTGATCCTGTTGTCTTTCCTTCCCGTGCGAGCTTGCCAGAAAATGCGAGCACAGTACCGGAAAATGAAAAAGGTAAGCTTGTGCTAGACGCCATGACGCATCAGATGCGTTACGAGCTAGATACCCTGATGGGTTGGACGTGCAACGACTGGCTTTTTGTCCCAACGTTGTGGGATAATCGTGCGTACCGCCAATTGGGAGTGTACCATGCTACCAAGGATTTATTGGAACTATATGCAACGCATCTCGCCAAAATGGGAAGGAGCGGCCATGAGAGTCCTTATTTAACAGAAGCCCGGTTGTTCGATTTTTCTATCGATCCAAGAAGTTTTTGGTTTCCCTCTGCCGAGGGCAGCTATACATCTGGTTTTAAAAAACTTGATCTTTATAAGCGTTCTCTTGATTCTGGAAGCGGTGTGTACAATGTACGTGTCGATGATTTGAGAATCGCCTTAGAGATGCTTACAGGGGAAAATATGATAGGTTTTGCACTGGGTTTACTGCAGCATTCCCAGAGCATGTCCTTTTACAAGTTAGACAATCATATTTATGAAGTACAGG
>CAYWQK010000023.1:12556-15571 GCA_964460575.1 uncultured Desulfovibrionaceae bacterium
GGTATCGCTCTTGTTATTCGTGATTTTATTGGAGCGTTGTATGATGTTTATCCAGAATTGCATAAGAAGGATATCAAAGAAGCTATTGATTATCTTGATAAGGTTTGTAATTATAATCCTCTCTATATCACATCCGAATTCAACTCTGGTGAACTGATTATTTCATATCTGGTTTTTGCCAGACATCGTATCCAGGATGTTCATGATAGCTTGGCAGTTACAATTAGATAGCCTTTCAAATAGTCATAACGTTGCCAAACCGAAAGGGAGGGGGAATTTCCCTTCCCTTATTTTTTTATTCGACAAAATTTTGGGCAAGATCCTAGGGAGCTCGCTGAACACAGTATTTTCATGGTACATTACTGTAGGTATGATTCTTCTTGCTTTTAAAGAAACTCGCCCAAAAGTGTCAGTGAGGAGATGGAAAGGAGAGCATATATTTTTTATGAATTTTTCTCTGGTGATTTGGAAGTTATTAGCCTGATGGCATAATACATTAAGATATTACCATGATATTGGAATACGTACTTTTTGTCCTGCTTTGTTGGTGAAAAGAACAAAACCTTCATGCCGGCCGAAAAGAAAAAGGTCTCGTGTAATTGCAACATCCTGTTGACAGTATGCCCGTATATCTTCAAGCCGTCCTTCTTTCCACCATTGCAATGCCTGGAGACCATTGCTGCTTTTGGTACTGCCTAGAGTAGCTTGTCCCAGATTATCTAACGAAACTCGGTAGTGGAGGCGTTTCTGAATATGCTCAAGTAGGTCTAGTCCAGGCAGCGAGTGGAGATCAAAATTGGCAAAAGGCTGGAGTACAGCGTAATCAAAATGAAAGCTGTTGAAGCCTACAACGAGGTCGGCTGTCTGAAGCAGGCAGAACATATCTTTTAAGGTATCTTGTTGAAAGCTTATAAAATTTTCCCCATCCCAGACCACAGCTACGCTGACCCCCATTTTTTCAGCCTGCGACCATCCTCCGACATCAGCGGCGGAATACCGTGTTTCCACATCAAAAACCATAATGCGGGAAGAAGGGGAGGATATTTTGGATGGTGTGTCGTTTGGGGCAGGGGGGGATCCGGAGACGAGATAGGAATTTACTAGCGAAGAATAAACTCTCTCTTTTTTTTCTCCAACGGGAATAACTATTGGCACGGGAGTGTGGAAACTGTCTGTTTTTGCCCGCATGATAGTACCGAGGAGAAAAAGTGCTCCTGCCTTGTCAAGTGGGCGGTTGCCGGAACCGCATTTTGGAGATTGAATACAGGATGGACAGCCTGTTTCACAGGGACAACTCTCTAAGGTATGAAACATGGTTGTGAAAAGATTGTCCAAAACAGGAAAGGCGGAACGTGTAAGTCCAGATCCGCCGGGCAAACCATCATAAACGAAAACAGTTGGAGCTGCTGTTTGGGGATGCAAGGGGATGGAGATCCCGCCAAAATCATTGCGGTCAGCTATAACCTGCAAGGGCATGAGTCCAATGCAAAGATGCTCTAGGGCATGGATAGCCCCCATGAAATGGTACAGCTTTTTTTCGGTAGCTTTCCTAGCGCTATCTGGGATGGTAAACCAAAATCCTTCTGTTTCAAAAAGTTGCGGCGGCAAATCTAACGGACGGATATCCAGAAGCCGGAGAGAACCATTTTGGCGGCGCTCGTAGCCCGTAATACATTCCGTAACCTTAAGTTTTCCGAAGAAAACAGGTGAAGAGAAAGCGTACCCTGCGTTTTTAATTTCCAAAATTTCTGTAGACTTAGACGTACGTGCTCTAGTATGCCAACTTACAGTTTCCGGGACGGCCAGCGCCAAATGAGCGCCAAGATTTAGCTCTTGGATAATATAGGAACGTCCTTTATGAAGGTAGACGGCTCCGGGATGCGTTTCGCGGAAGGCATGATGTACATCCACGCTGCCGATAACGTTGTTTTCCTGATCAACGATTTGGAAGGTAGCGCCGCTTCCACGGATATCTACATCACTATGAGGCCGTTTGCGGGCAGCTAACCATTCGTTTCCATCGGCCGTTTTTAGTAGTAGGCCTTTTTGTTCTAAGTCGTGGGCAACATGGAGGACAACGGGATTTTGCATCCATGGTTCTTGGCGTTTTAGTGAGCATTCCGCAGCAGCGCATTCAAGGTGACGCCCCAAAATAATTTCGTTATCTGGAGAGAGAACAGCTTTTTCCGGCGGCCGATTAAAAAATTCTTCAGGGTGATGGATGAAAAATTGATCCAGCGCGTCTTCTCCTCCGACGAGGATGACGGCGGATTCCTGTCCTTTTCTTCCTACGCGCCCGCCGCGCTGGAGGGTGGAGATAATACTGCCTGGATATCCTGCTAGGATGCATACATCTAGATTGCCAATATCAATGCCCAGTTCCAATGCGCTTGTTGATATTACGGCGAGCAGATCTCCTGATGCCATGCGTTCTTCGATGGAACGCCGTTCTTCTGGAAGGAATCCCGCGCGGTACGCGCTGATTTTATTGCGGTATATGCTGTTTTTTTCGCATGCCCAAAGACTCAAAAGTTCCGTCATTCTTCTAGATCGGCAATAAACTATGGTTCGGAGTTTTCTTGCAAGCGAGGCTTGGAGCAACTGAATAACAAGGGTAGAAGGACTTTCTTCCGGATCCATAAAGAGAAAATGTCTTTTGCCCTGCGGTGCACCGGACCGACAGATGGATTCAGGGTTACAGGACGGTCCAAGCAGATTTACTGCGAGTTCGAGCGGATTGCCTACCGTTGCTGTGCAAAGGATATGCACAGGGCGTGCATTGTAGCGTAGGCAGATGCGCTGAAGGCGCTGGAGAAGCTGAGCCATGTGTGAACCGAAGATCCCCCGGTATATATGGGCTTCATCCAGTACAATAAAGGAGAGTGAAGCTAAAAATGTTGTCCAGCGCGCATGATGCGGCAAAATCCCGAGATGTAGCATATCTGGATTGGTGATAAGTGCTGCAGGCGGATCCTTACGCAGTTTGCGCCGGGCATAGTCGCTGGTGTCTCCGTC
>CAYWQK010000023.1:15581-18336 GCA_964460575.1 uncultured Desulfovibrionaceae bacterium
CAGCTACTGTAGGACGAGCATCCTCAGGCCATGGGGATACAAGCTTCTCCAGCGCCTTCTTTTGATCTTGTGCAAGGGCTTTTAGAGGGAAAAGATAGAGAGCTTTGGCGTCTGGATCTAGAAGAAAGCGTTCTATAATGGGAAGGTTATAAATAAGGCTTTTACCGCTGGCTGTAGGTGTCGTCACCACGACGTCGCGTCCTGCGCGGATAAGATCAATCGCTTTAGCCTGATGCGTGTAGAGTGAAGAAATCCCCGCACACTCAAGCAACCGTGAAAGGGCTGGTGAGAGCGTGCGGGTCAACGTAGCGTATTTTGCCTCTTGCGCCTCGGCAATGCGGTGACAGGTGACCTGCCGTGCGAAACGGGGAGTATTCAGCAAGGAGGTAATGTAGTCGGCAAGCATTGATAGGTAAGTCAAGCTTCAAATACAGAAACCGGATTATCGGATAAAATTGGTTAGAGTCAAGGGTTCCTGTTGAGGACGAGGATCAGGATTAGTTTTGATGGATTTTAGCATCCAAGCCATATTTGCGGCGAGGGTCCTCATGGTCTGCAGACCTTCGAGGTCCTGCCGGACTTCTTCAGGTGTGTTTCCGTGGACTGAGTTCCAGTATTGGGACGCGACTACCGGCATGGAATTAATGGTAAAATATTTATTTAAACGATCGAATGAAGCACTTGCTCCGCCGCGCCGACAGCTGACGATCGCGGCTGCGGGTTTTCCGGCCAGCTTGGCCGAGGAAGAGTAGAAGAGCCTGTCCAGCAGAGCGCAGAGCGAACCATTGGGGCCGGCATAGTAAACGGGTGAGCCGATAACAATGCCGTCAATATCGTCTAAAAGTTCGACGCATTGCTGATAGGGCTCGTCGTTAAATATGCATCGTGAAAGGCCTGTGCGGCATTTTTGGCAGGCTATGCAGCCGGGGACTGGTTGTGTGCCCAGCTGCACCATTGTGGAATCAATGCCGTATGCTTTGAGGGTTGTGGAAATTTCAGAAAGCGCGGTGAAGGTACAACCCTTTTTATGAGGGCTGCCGTTGAGCAGTAGCACGTTCATAAAAAACTCCTTTTTAGAGTGTTATTAAGCAGGATAACTGTCTGAATGTCAACTGACTATAGATGGTGGATCGCCTGTGTCCAGGCGAAGTGTTCGCCTCTTGTATCTGGAAGATTGATGGTTTATACCTTATTAAGATGTACTAGCGGGAGGAGAGAGGCCTGTACATCTTCGCGTATGTACCTCCGGAAATTTTTTTGTTCTCAAAAAAGGCGGTCAAAATGTTGCGCAGCATGACAGGTTTTGGAAGAAGCGTCCGTGAGGATGCCGAGTGGACGCAGACTTGGGAGATCCGCAGCGTCAACGGGAGATTTTTGGATCTTAAATGGCGTATTCCTCCTGCCGTGCGGGGGTTGGAATCGCGATTTGAGCGGATAGTGCGAAGCGCGGCGTCTCGTGGGCGGGTAGAAATTAGTTTGACGTTGCAGCAGCGAGGCAATGGAACTTCTGTTATGCTGGATGAAGCGCAGGCTGTAGCCATGCTGGATGAAATAGAGGCTCTTGCTGAGCAGCGCGGTGACCATTTTGTACCGGATTATAGCGCTCTGTTGAATATGCCGTTCCTTTGGCTTCGTTCTGATGACGCGGCGGAAGACATGGAAGACATTCTTTCGGCTGGTCTTGTTGCTGCTTTGGACGATTGGAACGAATCCCGTTCCACTGAGGGATTAGCGTTAGCCAACGATATGGATTCCCGAACTTTTCAGCTTGAAAAATGGGTGGAGCATATTCTTGAACGTGCTCCCCAGATCAAGGAGGAGAGATTGGAACAGCTGAAGGAGCGTTTGAATCAAGGGCTAGAAGATATTTCGCATGGATTGGTTCACGCAGTGGATGAAAACCGTTTTTTCCAAGAAATGGTCATTCTTGCGGATAAGCTTGACGTAAGTGAGGAATTGATTCGTTTGCAGGCTCATTTGGACAGAATGCGCGAGCTTTTACATGCCGACGCGGACGCTGGCCGTAAGCTGGATTTTACGCTTCAGGAATGTTTTAGGGAGATTAATACGTGCGGCAATAAAATACAGGACTCTTTGATTTCCCGGCTTGTTGTTGATTTTAAAAATGAGCTTGAGAAATGCCGTGAACAGGTTCAAAACCTTGAATAGTGATAAGGTGGTTAAAGGAAAAAAGGATGTGCTTATGCTCATGAAGAAATGCGGTCAGAACAATCGGTCTGGTGCATCGCTGATAGTGTGTGCCCCTTCCGGAGCGGGGAAAAGTACTTTGATCGGGAAACTTCGTAAGGAATTTCCTGAAATCGTGTACTCGATTTCATGCACGACGCGCGCCCCACGCGGAGAGGAGGTAGACGGCATTGATTATCTTTTTTTGAGCAAGGAAGCTTTTTTGCTCAAGCGGAGCGAAGGCTATTTCGCTGAATCGGCTTTTGTGCACGGCAATTGGTACGGTACACCATTGCCTCCTTTGCGTGAGCTGTTAGCCAAGGGGCATGACGTTGTGTTCGATATAGACGTACAGGGAGCAGCCCAGTTGCGTTTGAGCCTTCCTGGAGGAAGATATGTGTTCATTCTCCCTCCGTCAATGGAAGAACTTGAACGACGCCTGAGAGGACGGGGTACAGAACGCGAGGAAGATGTTCTTCATCGTCTTGAAAATGCCCGCAATGAGCTGAGAGCAGCCAATTGGTTTGACAGCTGGATAGTCAATGATGACTTAGAGCGTGCCTATGCC
>CAYWQK010000024.1:0-18272 GCA_964460575.1 uncultured Desulfovibrionaceae bacterium
ACTGGCATGCGCACATCCATGAGCACGGCGTCATAATATCCCGGCTCGGATGCGCGAAACTTGTCCACGCCAATCTTGCCGTTTTCCGCCCAATCGAGGATGAATCCGTGCTCCGAGAGCAGGGCGTTGGCGATTTCCCAGTTGAGTTCGTTATCCTCTACTACGAGAATACGCTTTGAAGAATCCGCCGCCGTATCCTTTTCGGCGTCTTCCCGCGGCGGATCTTGGAAGCCCATGAACGGCCTTAACCCGTGGAATAGCGTGGACTTGAATAAAGGCTTGGGAATAAATCCGGAGATGCCGGCAAGCCTAGCGCTCTCTTCTATTTTCGCCCAGTCGTAGGACGAAATCAGCAGCACCGGTACTTGGGATTTTAGCAGCTCGTTCAGTTTTTGCGCCGTTTCTATCCCATCCAGCCCGGGCATTTTCCAATCAAGCAAGATAATGTCGTAGTCGCTGTGCTCGTTATGCCTCCGGATAGCCATGGAAATGGCGGTCATCCCGTCTAACGCGCTTTCCACCGTCAATCCAAGCTCCCGCAGAATAACGCTTGCGGTATGGCATAGCGTTTCATCGTCGTCCACAAGGAGTATGCGCTTAGAGGGCAGAGCCATGCTTTCGCTTTCGTTGGAAGGCGCAATTTTCGTGTCCAATTGGATATTGAACTCGGTTCCCTTGTTGACTTCGCTGCGAACCGTGATGCTTCCTTTCATTTCGTCCACAATATGCTTGGTAATGGCCATACCCAAGCCGGTGCCTTCCGTTTTAGATACAATGGCGTTGTCTTCGCGGGCGAAGGGCATGAATACTTTTTTCTGGAATTCCTGAGACATGCCTATGCCGGTATCCTTGACCGTAATAAGATTGCGGACCGTGTTGTCCCTGCCGGGGATTGCCTCCTGCGTTAGACTGACCTGTATGGAACCGCCGGGAGGCGTGAACTTAATGGCGTTAGACAGCAGGTTCAGCAAAATCTGATGCAGGCGCACGCTGTCGGAATAGATATTTTCTGTCAGGATATTGGTAATATGGATATCGAAATTCTGATTTTTTGCCGAGACTTGAGGCTGTGCGACCCCGATGACGCCGTCCATAACATCTCTTAAAGAAACGACGTTCATATTGAGCATGAGCTTGCCGCCCTCGATCTTGGACATGTCCAGTACGTCATTGATGAGACCCAGCAAATGCTAACTGGAAAGGGTGATCTTGCGCAGGCAGTCCCGGATCATGTCAGCGTCGCCGGGATTTGCGCTTGCTATGGCCGTAAGTCCTATGATGGCGTTCATCGGCGTGCGGATATCGTGGCTCATGTTAGACAAAAACTCTGTCTTGGCATGGCTGGCCTTATCCGCTTCCATCTTTGCTTTCTGAAGCGTCGCAATCTGCCTTTTGGCTATTTTCAAATGATAAAGAACCAGCAGGATGAGCGGCAGCACGAGCAGCGCTCCCATCAGCGCGGCGTTAAACAGGCGGCTGTTCCACAGTTTGCTAATGGCGCTGTCGAGCGAGTTGAGGGGCATCCTCGTCACCAGATACCACGTGGAATGCTGCAGCGGGGAATAGTAAATGCAGTGCCGCTGCCCGTCTATGGACACGACCACGTCATACTCGCTCCCGCTTTTCATGCTGCCTTTGAGCGCGCTAATCAGATCCTCTTTGTTCCGACCCTCGACCGTGCAGTGATTGTTTATCCAATCAAAATAGTTTTGCTCTTGAATCTCTCCCCTTTTGAAAAGGAATTCGCCGTTTGGCGTGATAATTTGCGAAATCGGCATGTTCTCGTTTGAAGGTCCTAGGGATAGCGGATTCGTGATATAGGAGAAGGAGACGCCGCCTAGCAGTGCCGTGCAGCTCTCTTCTTCGTTCAAGGGGTAACCTTTTGAACGGGGATAGCCTACGGAAATACCCATCAGCAGGATTTTGGCGCCTGTTTTTGTCGTACCTGTGGTGACAGCCTTTTCGCCTTTATTGAGAGAACGCAGAAACGCGTCCTTGTCCGCGATGTACAAAGGCTGGCCAAGCAGGACCTCTTCTCTTCCGTTGCTAGTCATCAGCGCGTTATAGGTGAAAGCGCGCAGTTTAGCGCGCTCGCGCAATTTGTCTTTCATCGTCTCGCTATAGGCCGGAAACGATTCCGGCGGAAGACGATCGACGATATTCTCAAGCTGGCGAAGCTTCTGATCGACGATGGCGTAAAAACGGAGCTGCATCTGAAAATTTACAGCGTCCATATAGATTTTACTGAGCTTTTTGATCGCGTTTTCACCTTCCTTGCTCATTATGACGGCGCTGTAGATGCAGACGCCAAGACAAAAGCAGGCGGCGACAACGCTGGCCAGCAAAAAACGCTTGTTATCTTCTTTCATAAGGCTCTGTCCCGCGGAATGCGATTGACGGTCTTTTGCAGCAGGTAAAATACACA
This sequence comes from uncultured Desulfovibrionaceae bacterium, assembly GCA_964460575.1. Classification (GTDB taxonomy): domain Bacteria; phylum Desulfobacterota; class Desulfovibrionia; order Desulfovibrionales; family Desulfovibrionaceae; genus Avidesulfovibrio. The sequence continues at coordinate 2,426 of CAYWQK010000024.1, forward strand.
CGTTGTCAAAACACAAAAGAAAGACGCAGGCCTTTATGCCTGGCGCTTGGGAGGCTTTTGAGCGCAACTACTCCGCCAAGAGTATCCCCCTCCCTCGCGCTAGGCAAGGCGCGGACGTAGCCGCTCTTTCGGGCGAGGTTTCTTAGAAGTAGCCGTGGTGGGAATCGCCGCTTTCTTGCCGCGCGCAATCCAAAACCTCGCGTTCCCTTTGCGCGGGAACGCAAGCCGTGTTCTGGGAAAAGCGGATGGGGCGTTTAGGCAAAAGCCTTTTGTATCGCGCGGATGGCCTTATCATAGTTCCGTGTTACATCCGGCATCATGGCCACTGCGCCGGCCATGTCGCCGCCGCGCAGTGTGCTTACCTGCTTGTCCAGCAGTGCGAAGAGATCGGAAATGGAGAGATTGCCGCATACGCCCTTCAGGGTATGCGCCGCTTCAATGGCCGCGTTCATATCGTTGTTCGCAACGGCTTCTGTGAGTTTCGCGTAGGTGGAATCAGCCAGAAATTTTTTCAGCAGCCGCGCCACAAGAGCCTCGCTCTTCATGCAGCGATCCAGCAGGCCATCGACGTCAATCCCGCCGTTTTCAAGAATTTCTTTGACAGCCGTATCCATAGTCCAGCCTCGTAGTTATTTTATTGGTTGCGATACAGGTTAGCCAGCTTGTCTTCTACAGAAAAAAAGCGATCTAGGAGGATCGGGTTAAATACCCCGCACTTGTTTTCAAGAATCATCCTTTTGGCCTCTTCTCTGGAAAAGGAATTTTTGTAGCAGCGTTTGCTCACCAGCGCGTCGTACACGTCCGCTAGAGAAACAATCTGCGCCCAAATGGGAATGGCGTCGCCTTTTAGCCCGTCGGGATAGCCCCCGCCGTCCCAGCGCTCATGATGATGGAGCGCGATATCCCAGGCATAGTGATAGGATCCGTGTTCACGCAGCTGCGGAATCTTTTCCAGCAGCAAAGCACCCTGCGTTGTATGCGTCTTGATAATAGCAAATTCTTCCGGAGTAAGTTTGCCTGGCTTGTTTAGGATCGCGTCCGGAATGGCAATCTTGCCCACATCATGCATGATGGCGGCAAGCGCGATATTTTCTATATCCGCATCGCTCAAGCCTTGCCCTAAATCGGTATGCCGCAAAAGGAGCTTGGTGATGTTGTGGATTCGCCGAACATGCTCTCCCGATTCGCCGCTGCGGAATTCAATGGCCGCGGCCAGGGCCTCCACCATGCCTTTGCTCATACTGAGAAGCCGCCGTGCCTGAACCAGCAGTTTTTCCTGTTGGGTTTTTACCTGCCCGCTGAGAATTTTTCTGGCCTGAAACAGTTCTACAATGGAATTTACCCGCCGCTGCACAACATGCGTTTGCACCGGCTTGCGGATAACGTCCATGACCCCCAGCCTATAGGCTTCCTTTGTGATAAAGTCGCCTGTTTCGCCGGTAATCAGAAAAACGGGAATGTCCTTCGTTAGCGACTCGTCCTTCATCCGTTGAAGAACCTGCAGGCCGTTCATTACCGGCATGGCGTAGTCCAGCAGTATGGCGTTGTACTTGTCGGGATCCTTCAAAATAGCCTCGATCCCGATTTTGCCGTTCTCCGCCTGCTCTATGGCATATGACGAGGCAAAAATATGCGCGAGAATTTCCCTATTGATCTCGTTGTCATCGATGATGAGCAGCGTTCCGTTTTTCTGGTCCGACTGAGCCATGCTCGTTCATCCTACTTTTCTTACTGGTTTGAGCCCTCACCCAAAAGATCGGCATACATCCGCGCTTCCGCTTAGCGCGGGAAGGGGGTACTGTTTTGGCGCCCTCAAATCTTCCGGCTATCAAATGTCGCGAACATAAGCGCCCGCGGCTTTTTTACGGCTTCCATGATCCGAAGTGATCGAAAAATGCTTCATGGCAATCTGCCGTGCCGCGCGCCGAAACGCCGGGCGGGCAGAGCGGCGGCAGACGGAGGAAAGCGCTCAGGCAACCATGTTTGAACTCGTAAGTATTTATGAAGTTGGAGAGAATGTCAACGTGCGGGCATTATATCCTAAGTCCCGCGCCGCGTTATTCCCCGCTGCGAGGATTGCGTTCGGCGGTTTCAGCCTCCGAGCAGGGGGTAGAAGCGGCAGCCGCGCTAACACGCCGCTTGAGAGCCTCCCCCGCGCCTTGCTGTGGACAGCGCGGGCAAAGTAGGCGAATATGGACGGCGGACAAGGTTTCAGGCGGGATCTGCGAGCTTGGAACTGTAAAACAGGGCGGAGAAGCTGGGTATGGGCAATACTCAAGCAGCGGCAAAGCAGGCGGCTGGGGCTGGATCGCGGGGATTGATTGCCCGCATAAGCAGGAACGCACTGCGTTTCCTCATAGGCCTTATGCTTTGGACGTTTCTGTCGTGCGTCTATGGCGGCGTCCGCTTCCGGCTGGATCCTGAACCTCCGGAGGCAAATGCGTTGAATGCCTTTCTGCTTTCCCCGTATCTTCTGATCAACTTTTGGCTGCGAGCAGAATCGATATATCCAGACGCGCCTTTCCCCGGTGCGCTGGTTTCCGTGGTCATGGCGAGGGCTGAAGCGGGAGATGTTTTTTCGCAGTCTGTTTTGGGCGAGATGTACGAGCGCGGCGCGGGTGTGGCACGCAGCTGGGCTAAAGCCCTTTTGTGGTGGGAAAAGGCCGCGGAGCAGGGCGATGCCTTTGCACAGAAGCGTCTTGAGGAAACGTATGCGCTGGGGCGGGGTACGCAGCGCAATGCGGAAAAGGCCGATTTTTGGCATGCAAGGATCGCCGACAGGGAAGAGGCGGATCGGCTTTTCCTCCTTGGGCTGATGCACTTGGCAGGCTCAGGCGCCATGCGGGATGCCCGCTCGTCCGCATCATATTTTACCCGATCCGCGGAGCTGGGCAACACGGAGGCAAGGTTTGCCTTGGGTGAAATGTACGAAAAGGGACTTGGCGTGCCGCGGGACCTCAATGTCGCCAGAGCCTGGTATAAGACGGCCTGCTCCGCGGATGGCGAGGGCGCCGGCTGCGAAGCGTACAGGCGCCTTGGCGGGGAAAGCGGGCGCGGCGATGAAAAATAGGCTAACCGGCGTGCCTCAAGCCGCCGTAGCTGCGCAGGGAAAGAATTGCAGCACGCCGGCTGGCGCGATAAAAGGCTAAAGAGACCGCGCACGGCCGTCTTGCAATGCGCGCTCACTTCCGTTATGGAAGACAGAGATAGATAAGCGCCTCCGTTTGACGCCGGAGGCTTCCCATTCCCCTCCCGAGGGAACTTTTATAGCGTGTTGACGAAAAAGCGTAAAAGATCCATGAGTACAAAGCCCGCGTGCGGCAACGAGCGCAGATTTTTTTAGAGAGATATTCTTTTTGCCAACGCGCATGCGGCGTAGGCTTTCGCAAAAGGAACATACAAAACGGGGAGAGTCCGCGGCCGCAAGCCGCCCCTCCCCCCGCTGGACTGGAGCGGAAGAATGACCACTAAAACAGTTTTCACTATGCTTGGCGCGTGCCTTTTGGTTTTTGCATCGCCTGCCGGACAGGCGTTTGGGGAAGGTCCCGCGGCTCAGGTGACGATGCCGGTTATGCCGCAGGCAATAACATCTTCCAGAAGCGGTTCGTCCGTTGGCAAAAGCTTAGGATGTTCTTCCGGAGAGCCGGAGATACAGGCCACGCCGCCTCCCTCCGGTGAGGAGGAAGGTGGGCAAGCGCAGTCTCTCCGCAAGCGTGCCGAGGAGGGCGATCCTCAAGCGCAGTTTGATTTAGGTGTGATGTACGAAAAAGGCGACGGCGTGCACAGGGACGATGCGCAGGCCCGCTGGTGGTGGGAAAAGTCCGCTGTGGCGGGCAATGCCTCCGCCCAGCTCAACTTAGGTTATATTTACTACCACGGCGAGGGTGTCCCGCAGGATTTGGTCTGCGCCCGCAAGTGGTATTCCATGGCCGCCGAGCAGGGCGTGGCGGAAGCGCAGTTCACTTTGGCGGAAATGTATGAAAAAGGCCTAGGCAACGCAGCGCCCGACTCCGCGCTGGCAAACAAGGGGAACGATCCTTCAAACCCGGTCTCGTCTCCGGATATGGTCAAGGCCGCCGAGTGGTTTTTGAAGGCCGCCGAACAGGGGGATGCCAAGGCGCAGCACATCCTGGGCGGAATGTACGAAAAAGGCTACGGCGTGCGCCAAGATATAAACAAGGCCCGCGACTGGCACGGCAAAGCCTGCCGCAACGGCCTGCGCGATGCCTGCGAAGCCTACAGGCGTATTGTCCAGCGGGACTGGTAGGGCCGCGGCGCCTCTCCAAAACATCTTTTTTTCCACTCTCTCCAAGCCCCCCGTTCACTGGGGCTTTTTTTGCGCCCCGTGCCGTAACCTATCCAAGGGCGGGGGTGTGCAGCGGAACCGCGCCGCGCTCCGTCCTCTCGCCCTTCCGCAAAGCGAAATCAAGGCCTATTCAGAGGCGTGTAGCGCCGGATGCTTCGGCCTCGGCTCCGGCCGGCACAGGAATTTACAGCAGGGCATAGACGGCGGCGGCGGCGCCGCGCAGGGTGGCCAAAAGGATGATGGCCTGAATAGCGGCCGCGAGGTCATCCAGCATCACCCCTAGGCCGTTTTGCCAGCGCGGCGAGGTATCGAAGTACCTAGCCGGCTGAATTTTGACGATATCGAAGAAGCGGAAGGCGGCGAACGCGGCGGCCTGCCAGGCTAGGGTATAGGGTACGGAAAGCTGGACAAGCCAAATGGCGAATACCTCGTCGATAACAATGGAACTATGGTCATGCACCCCTATGTCGCGGCCGGTGATTTCGCTGGCAATGGCGCCCGTAGCAAAGGTTACGGCAATAACGGCGAGCCACGCGGGCATGGACAGCAGATCCTTTAGGGCGAGGAAGAGCAGCCAGGCAGCCAAAGTGCCCCATGTGCCGGAAGCGGGCCGCAGAACGCCGCTGCCAAAAAACGTGGCGATAATGTGCCAGCCCGACGAAAAGGCGAAGGACAAGCGCATTGGATGCAGTTTGGAAGGACTGGTGGAAGCGTATTTTTTAAACATGCGTCATTCCTCGGAGTGCGGCGGAGGGGTCAAGCCCGCGCCAAGTGTTCCGCAGTTTCCGCCGCTTGCGCATGGGGGTACAAGGCGCGGCGCAGCCTGCCTGCTACGTGTAGTCCTTAAGGATCCTGCCGATGGTGATGCAAAGGTTCGCATCGGCATAGGCATCGCCGATGGCAGCGAATTTCCATTCGCCGTCTCTGCGGTAGAGTTTGCCCATAATCAGGGCGGTCATGCCTCTGTACTGGGGCTGGGCGGCCACGTTGTATCCCGCGAAAACATTTTTGACCTTGGACGGCGTACCCTCGTACATGCGGATAGAGGCGTAAGGGATTTGCGAAAAATCTTCCCTCCCGCAGTTATTCAGAAAGAAGAAGATCTGCTGGATGTCCGGATTGACCTTTGCCAGGTCAACGGTGATGATTTCGTTGTCTAGACCGTCGTCGCCGTCCTGATCGCCTTTGAGGTCGTCGCCGGAATGGTAGAGCGCCCTATCTAGGGAATTCACCTTTCCGGGGGGCATGCCGTACCGTTCCAGGAACTCCCTGCGGTACAGCGGCGAATAGATGTGGTCGCACATCTTCCCCGCGGCATTGACCATGATGCAGCTTAAGTCAAGGTCAACGTCCTTGATCTCCTTGCGTGTTATCAGGCCAAACAGTTTGGGGACCATTGTCACAATGGCTCCCCAGTTGCAGCCAACGCAAAAGTTGGAGAGGCTGTTTCCGCTCTCTTTCTTCAGGTTGATTCTCTGCCCTTTTTGAAGACGAATGGTCATTCGTGTCTCCTTAAGCGGTTTGAGCGTGTAGCCAGACGATCGGGCTTATCGCGCATTCGCGCCCCGGTCCGCGGGCCGGGGCGGATAATACGTGCCCAAGCGTTTGCGTCTTACTTTTTGTCCTTGAGTAAACGCAGTCCCTCGCCAATCCAAAGCACAAGGGATGTGCCGAGGATGATGAAGATCCAGTCGTTCAGCTTAAGCGGAACAACATTGAAGAATTCCTCGCCAATGGTGATGATGACGATCTGGCCGACGAGGATGATGGCGGAGATCAGGATAAAGCCGCCGCAGGCTTTGAGCCGGAAAGCCGAAGCTCCCGTATCGTAGGCGCGGGCGTTAAACATGTTCCAGAACTGGAGCATAACGAAGATGGTAAAGAACAGGCTCAGTTCGTACGGGGACAGGCCGTTGGCGGGACCAAGCGTAACGGAAAAGAGGTCCGCCATGGACGTGATATCGCTGTGCTCGAAAATCCAGACCAGGCCAATGAGGAAGAGGAAGAACACGCCGCCCACGCCGATAATCCGCCTAGCCATGGGTTTGCTGATGATAAAGCTTTCGCGGCTGCGCGGTTTTTCCTGCATAACATCTGCGGATGGCGGCAGCGAGGCAAGCGCCATGGCGGCGAAGGTATCCATGATCAGGTTAACCCAGAGCATCTGCGTGACTGTCAGCGGGGATTCCGTGCCCATGAAGGCGCCGGCCAGAACCGTGAAGCAGGCGGCCACGTTCACGGTCATTTGGAAGAGAATGAAGCGTTGGATGTTTTTGTAGAGCGAGCGGCCCCACATGACGGCGCGGCAGATGCTGGCGAAGGAGTTGTCGATAATTGTGATATCGGAGGCTTCCTTAGCCACGGAAGTGCCGTCGCCCATGGAGAGGCCCACATGGGCCGCGTTGAGTGCCGGGGCATCGTTCGTGCCGTCGCCGGTGACGGCCACAACCTCGTTGTGTCCTTGGAGCGTCTTGACCAGGCGTTCTTTATCCAGCGGGCGCGCGCGGGCAATAATTTTCAGCCCCGGCGCCCGTTTTTTGACGTCTTCATCTGAAAGTGCCGCGAATTCGGGGCCGGTAATGATTTCGTCCTCTGCCATGTCGTCGCCGCACAACCCGATCTGGCGGCCGATTTCCTTTGCCGTGCCGGGCGTGTCGCCGGTGACGATTTTGACCTTAATTCCCGCGTCATAGCAGGACTTGACCGCTGCGGGCACATCATGGCGCACAGGGTCCGAAATGGCGGTAACGCCTAGGAAGGTAAGTTTTTTTGCTACGATCTGGCCGTTGTCAAACGCGGTTTCGCCTTCCTCAAGGTACTGGTAGGCAAAACCCAAAGTCCGCATTGCCTGGCATTGGAATTGGAGCAGACGCTCCCTAATGCTTTCTCTGGAGGCGTTGGCCGCCACGTTCGCACACATGCTGAGAATAATTTCAGGCGCGCCCTTGACCAGGAGCAGGCGTTTCCCTTCAGGCGTTCTGATTACGGTGCCCATGCACTTGCGCAGGGTGGAGAAGGGCAGTTCCTCAAGGAATTCTACGTTTTCACGCACGGCGCTATATTTGACGCCGTTTTTATACAGCCACAAAATCAGCGCTGCCTCTGTGGGGTTGCCCACGCCGGCGGGCTTTTCGCTGTTTGAAAAATCGATTTCGGCGGTGGAGTTGCAGGCTAGGCTCCGCTGGATGAGCACACCCTGCTTGGAATTGAAATCGCCGTTGAACGCGTAGAAATCCGCCATTTCCACAGACATCTGGTTCTGCGTGAGCGTGCCGGTTTTATCGGTACAGATTACGGTTACAGCGCCCATGGTTTCGCAGGCGTGCATTTTGCGCACTAGGTTCTTTGTCTGCAGCATCCGCCGCATGCTGTAGGCCAGGCTTAAGGTCACAGCCATGGGCAGGCCTTCAGGCACAGCCACAACAATCAGCGTGACCGCGATCATAATGGTCTGCAAAAAATAGGCGATGAACTCAACAAAGACAAAGTTCGCGCCGCGCATGAAGAACATAATCAGCCGCCCGAGGATAATCAGTGCGGCAAAGCCGTAGCTGGCCTTGGTAATCAGGTCCCCTAGGCCATCGAGCTGTTCGTTCAGCGGCGTTTTCACGCTATCGTCAACCTGGGCAGCCACAAAAACTTTGCCGTTCTCGGTTTCGTCGCCAACGGCGAAAACGCGGGCTACGCCGTGCCCTTCCATAATATTTGTGCCGCGCATAACGTGGTTAGAGGGAAAGGTCGCGTCGGCATCGAAAAGATCCTTGTCCGTTGTTTTCACGCAGACGGGCTCGCCTGTAAGCGAGGATTCGTCCACGCTTAGCGAAACGGCTTCCAAAAGCTCTGCGTCGGCGGGTACTTCCTCGCCGGTGGAGAGTAGAAGGATATCGCCCACAACCACATCTTTTTTGGGTATGGCGCGGGGGGAGCCATTGCGGATGACCTGCACAAGCTCGTCATCGTTCACTTGGTTGAGGATGGAAAATTCTTTATTGGCCTTGAGCTCAAAGAGAAAGGCCAGTCCCGTAGCAAGCAGAATGGCGACGAAAATGCCTATGGGTTCAAAGAAGACCGTTGCGAGCTTGTGCAGCCCTAGATATTCGTAGAACGAGATGCATATGGATAAAGCGCCCGCGATGAGCAGGATGATAATCAGCGGATCCTCGAATTTCTCCAGGTAAAGTTTCCACCAGGGATCTTTTGCCGGCGGTGTAAGGATGTTGATGCCGTGTTTTTCCCTGCTGGCAAGGACTTCCTGATCGTTAAGCCCACTGTATGATGCTGCCATATACTCTCCTTTTAGGCGGCATTGCCACCTTGACAATGTTTTTGTTTATCTTTGCGAAAAGTTTTGCCATATGCAAGCCGCTGTACATAAAAGGGGCGGCGACCCCGCTGGAGGGCGATATACGCTATACCATCCATCCCCGCAATATGCGGCGGGGCTGCCGCACGGCTTTTCCCCGGCGTGCTGCAAAGCCTGCCCTTTAGGATTGGACGAGGCGACGCTTTCTTCCCCGTAACACTTGTGGAATTCAAACCGGTATTGTCTTGACAGGCGGCGCGGCCCCGCCTCAACGCTGGCGCTTAAAGCTCTTTTTGCTCCGCAGGCGGACACGGGCGCGCTTTGGGGCAAAGCCGAAACGTTAGAGGCTTGCAGTCTTTCCATTCCTCACCTATCTTTGGTATACGAAAGCTCAACGCTCTTTGCACCGGGAAAAGCGCCTTATTCTTTTCCATGTGTTACGTTGAGCTTTACCAATATACCAGAGCAACGGCAAAAATTCTAGTCAAGTCGCGCCTTCTATTTTTTCCCGTGAGGGAGTTTTTGTCGCGCGCTGGACACGACGGACTTTGTTTCCGCCAATGGCTCATGGAGGTTTGGAGCATGGGCAAGCTGCATGAGGCTGCCGCGGTAGGCGACCCGCGGGAAATAAAGAAGTGTTTGCGCTGGTGGCGCTTTACGAATATCAATGCGCGGGATCATTTTTGGAAGACGCCGCTTCATGTGGCGGCAGCGGCCGGCAAGTCCGATACTGTCAGGCTCCTGCTCGAGTACGGCGCGGATGCCAACATGAAAGACAGATTTGGGCGCACGCCTCTCCATGAGGCTGCGGAAAGCGGAAATGCCGAAACCGTCGGGCTCCTCCTCGCGCATGGGGCCAATGTGCACGCTCGGTGCAAGGGCGGGTACACGCCGCTGCATATGGGAGTGAGCCGTTTTGAGGTGGTGAAAATCCTGCTTGAGCATGGCGCGGATGCCGGCAGCAAGGATGATTTGGGGGTGACGCCGATCGCTTCCGCGCAAGATCCCGCTATCCGCGGTCTCCTTGAAGACGCCGTGGGGCATAGCGCCGTTTAGCTGCGCGCGTCTATGGACCGGGCTGAAACGGAGAGGCAAAAACAGGGCGATATTTCCCCGGTGATCGTATTGTCCGCCCGTAGGTCGGGCTGCGGACGCACGCGCCTGGTCTCAAAACAGAAGAATCATCGGTTTCAGTCGAGATTGCAAACTAGTAAGGAGATAGGATGAAAACACTGCATGATGCTGTTAAAGAGGGCTCTCTTCAGGATGTAAAGGAACTCTTGAGCCGGGGCGCGGATGTCAACGAGCGGGACAGAGCCGGAAGCATGCCGCTCCATTTCGCGGCAAGAAGCGGCAACCTTGAGATGATGAAGCTCCTTCTTGAACACGGCGCGGGCATCAACGAGAGGGATCTGCAGGGAACGGCGCTCCACGCGGCGGCACGTAGCGGGAACGCCGAGGCCGTGAGTTTTCTTCTTGAGAGCGGCGCGGATGCCGGCGTGGGGGCCGAGCATGGCAATTTCTTGTTTCACGCGGCGGCGGAGAGCGGTAGCCCTGACGTGGTCAAGCTTCTGCTTGAGCATGATGGCCCAGCGGCGGACAGGACCGTAATCACGCGGGATAGACAGGGCCGGACGCCGCTCCACTTCGCGGCGGCAAGCGGCAGCCTCGACGTGGTGAAGATTCTGCTTGAGCATGGCGCGACCAGAGATATCAACGCTCCGAACAAAACGGGTTTTACGCCGCTCCACTTTGCGGCAAAAAGCGGCAACGTCCATATGGTCAAGCTTTTCCTTGAAAAGGGCGCGCTTCCCACCGCCAAGGATAAGGATGGCACAACCCCTTTGCATCTCGGAGCGGGGAGCGGAAGCGCCGAGGTGGTCAGGCTTCTCCTTGAAAAAGGCGGGGACAAGGCCGTTAATGCCAAGGGCTTGCTAAATATGACGCCGCTGCATTACGGGGCGGAGTCCGGCAATCCCGAACTCGTTAGGCTCCTTATAGAAAAGGGCGCGGATGTCGGCGCGAAGGATGTCGCGGAGGGCGAGCCGCTGCATTACGGGGCGGGGTCCGGAAATCTTGAGGTTGTCAAGCTCCTTATCGAGAAGGGCGCGGATGTCAACGCCGGCGCCAAGGTTGGCAATGTGCCGCTTTACGCGGGAGCCGCCTCCGGAAATCTTGCGATTGTCAAGCTCCTTATAGAGAAGGGCGCGGATGTCAACGCTGGCGCGGCGTTCGGCAAATCGCCGCTTTACGCTGGAGCCAAGGGCGGAAACCCTGAGGTGTTGCATTTTCTTTTTGCCAAGGGCGCGGAGCCCGGCGCGGCGGTTAAGCACGGCAATACACTCCTTCACGAGGGCGCTGGGTCCGGCAGCCCTGAGGTCGTGCAAATCCTGCTTGCGCGTGCCCCGGAGGATATCAGCGCTAAGGGCCAGTCAGGGCAAACGCCGCTCCATGAGGGCGCGGCATCCGGCAGCCTGGATGTCGTGCAGCTCCTTCTTGCGGGCGGCGCTGACAAGGACATTGACGCGCGAGACTACCATGGCAATACCCCGCTCCAGTATGCGGCGGAAAGAGGCAGTCTTGATGTGGTAAAGTGTCTGCTCGGGCGCGGCGCTCAATGCACTGGCGAGGATTTCGCCAGATTTACAATGAAACGCCGCGAGCGGGACGAGATCCGCGCGCTCCTTGAAGAGGCAAGTCAGCGGCAGCAGTGCTCCCGCCAGTACAGAGTTCCTAGGGGGCTTTTCTAGCGCCGCCAAGTTTTTATTGCTCAAGCCTAAGGGGGCGGCATTCGCCCCCTTAACGCAGGCAGCTTTTTAAAAAACGAGTACTTTCAAATCTCAGGATGATGGAACTACGCGAAAATACATACCTTTTAAAATAGAAAAAAATGATAATAAATTTCATTGACATTTATACCCAAGCTTTGTAGCCTTATCTATACGCTTTTGGAAGGGGTATGGTCTGATATAGGTATCCCCTTTTTGCGGGGGGCCTGCATGGAGGGCGGACCCGCTCCAGGGGCGTCGCGGCAGCGTGGCTGTTTTTACCATCAGCAACCGGCGTTTTTGCCGGAATATGAGGAGCGGATTATGACAGAAGGTTGGAAAAACACGTTGATTTTCCTTGGAGGAGCCGCCGTTGGCGTGCTTGGCGTCGCTGCCATCAGCAAAAACAAGGACTCGCTGAAGCCCTTGGCCGCTAACTTGCTCAGCCGCGGGCTGGACGTGAAGGACGCCGTGGTCAGCAAGATTGAGACCGTGAAGGAAAATGTGGAAGACATTGTCGCCGAGGCCCGCCAGGTCGCGGACAAGCGTCGCGAAAAATCTGAAGCCAATGCCTAAAGAGGCGCGCATGCAGTTTGTTATTGTTCATGAGATACAGGCGCTGCCGGGCAGGCTGCGTGCGCGCACATCAAGCAGGCTGGACGCGCGGCAGGCCGTGGCGCTGGCCCGCGCCCTCGCCGATCTTGAGGGCATAGATGGCGTAAAAGTCAACCCGCGTACGGGTAGCGTACTTTTTTACTACCAATCGCCGGAAGCTAGGCGGGCGGCCTGCGGATTCTTGTCCGGAGATGTGGAAGCCCGCATTGCCAATGCCGTTGCCAGCGCCGAGGCTGATGATACCGGCGAGGGCCTTGTTCCCGCCGCGAATAGCGGCTTTCAGATCGCGCCTTTCGTACAGTATTTTGTTGTCCGGCCTCTCCTGCCCATGGCCGCGCGCATCGCCATAACGCTGTTTAAGGCTGTGCCCTACCTTGTGCGGGGCTTGGTTTCGTTTATAAAAAGCGGCCGGCTGAAGGTGGAATTGCTGGATGCCTGCGCCATTGGCGTTTCGCTTATCCGGCGTGATTTCCAGACAGCCAGAACAACCATGCTCCTGCTTAGCTTTGGCGAGATGCTGGAATCTTGGACACGCCAGCAATCCTTAGCCAGTCTGACGGAAAGCTTGGCCTTAAACGCTCAAATGGTCTGGAAGCTGGTTGACGGCCAAGAAGTTTTAGTTCCCATTAGGAATGTGCGCATCGGCGATACGGTCATTGTGCGCGCGGGCACCACAATCCCCGTGGATGGCGAGGTCGTCCGCGGCACAGCCGCCGTGAATCAGGCCACCATGACCGGCGAATCCATCCCCGTCTGCCGCGGCGCGGGCACTTCCGTCTTTGCCGGGACTACTGTGGAAGACGGCGAAATTTTTATCAGGGTCGATCAGGTCGGGCGCAATACCCGCCTGCATCAGGTGGTGCAGTTTATCAGCGAGTCGGAGGTAGTGAAGGCCAGTGTGCAGGGCAAAAGCGAACGCCTGGCGGATTTGGCCGTGCCCTTCTCCTTTGCGCTCTGCGGCCTAGTCTGGCTCTTTACGCGGAATTTCACCCGCGTGACCGCTGTGCTCTTGGTGGATTACGCCTGCGCCCTGCGCATGAGTACGCCTTTGATTATGCTTACAGCCATGCGCGAGGGCGTGGCTAACGGCGTTTTAATCAAGGGAGGGCGCTTTATCGAAAGTCTCTCGGATGCCGATACCGTTGTCTTTGACAAAACGGGTACGCTTACCAGCTCGCAGCCCACGGTTGCCGAAGTGGTTCACCTCGGGGGCTGGAGCCGGAGCGAAGTTTTGCGTCTTTCCGCCTGCTTGGAGGAGCATTTCCCCCATCCGGTTGCCCGTGCCGTTGTGGAGCAGGCTAGGGCGGAGAACCTGCACCACGAAGAAGAGCATACCGATATTGTCCACGTTGTCGGCCACGGCGTGGAATCGCGCTGGCACGGAATGCCTGTTATGATCGGCAGCCGGCATTATGTGGAAACGGATGAGGGAGTCGATCTTTCTGCCGTGCGCGGGACAATCGATGCAATGGCCGACAAGGGGCTTTCCATTCTTTATTTGGTCATCAACGGCAAACTCGCCGGGCTGTTAGGTATTGAGGCACCCATTAGGGAAGAGGCGCCGCTGGTTGTCGCCCGCATGAGGGAAGCCGGGATACGCGTGGTTATGCTCACCGGCGACGACGAGCGCACAGCCGCGGCCGTGGCTGCCAGACTGGGCATTTCCACCTACTGCGCCCGTATCTTGCCCAAAGACAAAGCGGATATCGTGCGCCGCATTAAGGAAGGCGGGCATGTTGTTGCCATGGTGGGGGACGGTATCAATGACGCGCCTGCCCTCTCTACGGCCGATGTGGGCATTTCCCTCTGCGACGGCACGGATCTGGCGCAGGAAGTGGCCAATGTCATCCTCTGCCAGCCGCGCCTAGAATACCTTCTTGTTGCCCGCCACCTTTCCCGCGTGGCCTACCAAAGGATAGGGCTGAATTTTCTAGCTATTATGTCGCTCAATTCACTTTTCATGCTGGGCGGCGCCTTGGGTCTGCTTACGCCTGCCAGAGCCAGTCTTTTGCATAACGCGACAACCATTTGCACAACAATCAACGCCATGCGGCGTATGAGCCGCTAGATCCGTGGAGTATTTATGTCCGATTTTAGGAAAATAGTGAGCAGTTTTACCGATGGCCGCATCCGCCTGCGCCACGAACGGCTGAAGCAACCTTCTGCCGCCGGCGTAATCAAAGAGAAGCTAAGCCACGTGGCAGGCTGCCATGCCGTGGAATGCAACCCGCGGACCGGTTCTGTGCTGGTGCTGTACGATGCCGCCAAGCTGAGCCGCGACGACCTGATCAAAATCGGCCAGGAATGCGCGGAACTCTTGGATGACGATCCTTCGGCCGCTGAGGACGTACACACGCAGGGAACCGCCCCTCCAAGTCCTGTCCGGAGGGAATCGCTCCCGCTGGATCGCGCAGCGCCGCCCCTTGATGCTTTTTTGGCCGGCAGGGGCGCGCGGCGCGCGGTGAGTCGCGGAATGCTGGTTTCGTTATCGCTGACCTTTGTTTTTTCCCTCATGGGCCGCAAATCGCTGCATATCGCCGCGGGCTCCCTGCTGGGTTTGCTCGCCGCTGCGCACATATACCGCCACCGCGGCAGCCTCTAGGGGCGAAGTCTCCGTTTATCGCCGGCGGCGCCTGCTATTGGCAAAGTCCGCAGGCTTTCTGAAAGCCATTTTGGCAGGCCTTGGTATACCAAGCTTTGGCTGTTTGGGCGTTTTTCTGCACACCTAGACCTTCCTCGTACATACCGCCTAAATAGAATTGCGCAGGGGCATCGCCTTGATCCGCCGCCTTGCGGTACCATTCCGCGGCCTTAGCGTAGCTGCGCGGGATGCCTTTTCCTTCTTCATAGATGCCGCCCAGCTCGCGCTGCGCATTGGCGTCACCTTTTTCGGCAAGGGCTTTTATTTCCTCAAAGCCGGCGGCTGAGGCCGTTCCCGCCGTCAGGGCAAGGATGAGCAGGGCAAGCGTCTGTTTCAGTCCTTTCATTGTATTTCCTTACGTGTTAAAAATTTTGCTGGAAGCGATTTACCGAGCCTCAAATGGTAAAAGGTCGCTGCGGGGCTGTTTAATAGCCCTGATCGTCCAGCGTTTGGTATGCCTCGCAGGCATCTTGGTCATCGTTTTCGCAGGCTTTGCCGTACCATTCCCTAGCTGTGGAAAGGTTTTTGGCCACGCCGTGGGCGTTTTCGTACATCCAGCCTAAGTTGAACTGGGCCTCCGCGTGTTCCTGCCTGGCGGCTTTTTCGTACCACTCGCGGGCCTTGGTGTAATCCTGCGCGACCCCTTTGCCTTCCTCGTACATCCAGCCTAGGTTGTACTGGGCCTCCGCGTGTCCCTGATCGGCGGCTTTATTATACCATTCGGCCGCTTTAGCGTAATCCTGCGCTACACTCCAGCCGTTTTCATACATCCAGCCTAAGTTGAACTGGGCCTCCGCGTGTCCCTGCTTGGCGGCTTGCCTGAACAAGCTAACGACCTGTTCGTCGTCCCGCGCTACGCCCTGACCGTTTTCATACATCACGCCTAGATTGTATTGCGCTTCCGCATGCCCCTGCTTGGCGGCCTTTTTGTACCACTCGGCCGCTAGCGCGGCATCCTGGGCCGCGCCTTCGCCGCTTTCGTACATTAAGCCCAGGTTGTACTGCGCATTGGCGTCACCCTTTTCGGCAAGCGCTTTTGTTTTTTCAAAGCTGGCGGCTAACGCCGTTCCCGCCACTAGAGCAAGGATAAAAAGTAGGGCGAAGGTCCGTGTTAGTCCTTTCATAGCATCTCCTTACTGGTTCGAGACCTTACCTGAAAAATCGATTACCCGGCGCGTCATATCATTCCGCCCTTCACGCTTAGGATAGAAGAG
>CAYWQK010000025.1:0-18212 GCA_964460575.1 uncultured Desulfovibrionaceae bacterium
CTGCCAGCTATGTATTTTCATCCTTTTTGATCTGGTCGATAATCGCCTGTAAGGAAATAAGCGCAAGGCTGCTGCCATATATGGAGAACATCGACTAGCATCTATAATTTACGAATTTCACGAAGCATCTCTGCAACTCTATCCTTATACTGTAATTGCAGGAAACCCTTCAACGTTAGTATCTTTCCTTGGTTTTGGGTATAGTCGAGTAAGGTCTTCTGCGATATTGTATTTATGGTAGCCATTCATCTTTGCGAATCGACAACTTTGCGTGATGATAGGCAACGCGGCTGGCCATCTCGCGATGAACGCTATCCGCGACGGGGCTACACACTTCTTTAAAATCTGCAAACATACTATTCGCATACGTTTTCTTGCCCAAGACTGGAAGAATATGTTTTAACCTTCCAATAGTGGAAGAAATCGATTTATCATCCTTGTCGTACTTCCAGAATGCAACCCACTCGCCCGCAATCATTCCGAACCTTCGTTGCTCTTCCTCTACTCGCTGCACCACGGTTGTGTTCAGCGATGGAATCGACACCCGTTTTTACGCTTATTTTTCCCTCTTTTTTAGCGCACGCGCTTCAGCAAGATTTGAAAATCCCTGCCCAAACGTACACAGAAAATAAACAATTTCCTCTGGATGGGTACCCATTAAGGTTAGCTATCTCTGCGCCATCACGAACAACGCCTATATAAGAAAAAAGTCCTTTCAGGCAGTTAGATACTCAAAAGGACTCAAAAAAATTGCTTTCTGGCGGTGAGCGTGTCCGCTTTTCGGCATGGGTAGCTAGTCCATGCCTAGCCGGGGGAATAAGGATTATCGAAATAGTTCCGCATGGCTCCCCGTTCTGGCAAGATAAACTGTCTTTTCATCCGCCCTGTAGATAAGCACCAGTCAGGCGCTATGTGCGCGTCTCTGTATCCCTTCCATGGACCTGTAAGGGCATGGCCTTTATATTCGGCAGGGAGTGGAGAGCCTTCACTCAATAGCAGTATCAACTGTTTCAGCTTGCCGGTATCCTGGCCACGGAGTTTCTTCACGTCTTTCTTAAAAGAACTGGAAAAAACAAGGTCTCGGCTCATATGCCCAAATCTTCAAACAAGGCTTTGGGAGAAGAGCAGCGCGCGCCTTTTCCGCTGTCTAGTTCCTACATGGCCTTTATGGTTTCCGCATTGGGCGTCAGGTCAAAGGGCAATGCTTTTTCATGCGCTATCTTGGTAAGCGACATCCTCAAAAAGTCGGATATAGTAAGCCCCATTGCCGCCAGGACAAGCGCGGCCTGTTTTTTTATCTCTTCATTGACTCTGGCACGTACAACGGCATTCTGGCCCATATTTCCAACCTCCTTTTTATTGACTGTAGCCCATAAGTGCTACGAGTCAAGAGGCAAAGGCCATTGCGCCGCCCCTGCCATGTGCTGTTTCCAGGATTGTAGGGATATACTGTTTCCCCTAAAAATGCCCTGGCCTTCCATGTGGAAGGAGAGCCTTCACTTGCCGGATAGCCGGAACTGTGCCGCAGCGGCGGCGGGGTCTATGCCAGCCTTCAGCGCGTCTAGGTAGTCAGCCCAAGCCTGCATCATGGTGCGGCGCTTCTCAATCCATTCGGAACGCAGGAAAACGGTATGCCAAGCGCCAAAGCTTCCCGCCAGCAGGAGAAACATGAATATATAAGCCGCCGCCGTCCGCAAGCTTCTGGATCTTCCCCGTAGCCCTCAGCGCCCGCAACTTGGTATCTGTAAGTTTGCCCGCCATGTTGGTACCCCCTTGGCTTTCCCTTTTTCGGTACCAACAAACATACCAACGTTTTGTTGGTATGCCTATAGACGTTCTGAAACGATGTGAAACAAGCTATTGCCAGAAAAGCAAAGCCCCGCAAGGCTTTTTGCAACTTGCGGGACTTTCTGAAATTCATGTTTGGCGGAGAGAGAGGGATTTGAACCCTCGATACCGGTTTTGCCAGTATACCCGCTTAGCAGGCGAGCGCCTTCGGCCAACTCGGCCATCTCTCCATTCATGCAGCTCGTGCTACACGGTGGTACGCTTATCCTGTTTGCCGGATATTGTCAATGTGTTTTGAGCGGGAACTTTCAGGATTTTTAGGATAGACGGCTAAATCAACCTGATTTTAACCTGTTACAGCACGCGATCACCAAAATCCTTGGTGACGCGCGGAACGCAAAAGGCCGGCTCTCCGTCTTAGGGAACCGACTTTTTTTGTTCGTCAGCTTTGGTTCAGAGCTTGTTTGCGGTTTTCTTGATCAGCCCTTTCAGCACGGCGTTCCAGTTCGTGCTGTCCTCTTAATGAGGAAGTACGCGGCGCTGCCAGACAGCGCATGCGGCTATTGTGCAGGCCACACATAAGGCAAAAGCTGAGTAGAAAGTCAAAGAGGGTCATCGAAGCGTCTCCCAAGGCTTATCTTCCTCGAGGAATCCCCCGACTTCAGCCGGGGGGAGGAGCTCAACGCTCTCTTTCAGCAATGATCTTCGTTAGCTCCTCGCGCAATACCGCTCGCGGGCGACGATTTCTTCAATCTCGACGTTCAGTTTTGCAATGCCGATTTTTTCCCGTTTGCCTTCCTGTTCCACATAGGCGCCGACCGAGAGGCTGTACTTGTTATCGGCTACTTCGTTGTATGCAGCCAAGTGTGAAAAGTACTTCTCTTCAGCGCGGCGGCGTTCTTGTCTCTACGGAAACTTGACAACACGTGCCGCGTGATTTACATATAAGGTAACTTCTCTTGCTTTCTTGCATTACTCCTTGACAAAAGCGCCGCTGTGTACTCCTTGCAGCGGCGCTTTTTTTATCTGAGGAATTTCCAGGCTTTTTGCCATTTGTCCTGTTTTCCGCTACATAAGAACAGCCGGCTGTCCCGCCGCGCATTTTCATCCGGCTCAACGGCAACCGCTACCACGCGCTCGCCACGGCAGCGGGGAGGCCGCATCGTAACCAAGCGTCATTTAGGGAGAGTTATCCATGAACACTATGTTCTGCTTTCAGTGTGAGCAAACCGCCAAAGGAAAAGGCTGCGCAGGCAAAGCCGGCGTATGCGGAAAAAGCGCGGCCGCGGCTCTGCTGCAGGATCGGCTTGTGGCGCAGATCATCCGCCTTGCCCAAGCCTGCGGAGAAAATGCCGATCCCCGCGCCGAGTGCCTGCTTATCGAAGGTCTGTTTACCACGCTGACCAACGTTAATTTCGATGAAACCTCCATCGCCTCGCTCACCGAAAAAATCAAAAACGAAGCCGACGCCCGCGGAGCCGAGGACCGCGCCAACGGAGCTGGCCTGGAACAGCTCTGGAACGCTCCGCAAGATATCCGCTCGCTTAAATCGCTCCTGCTCTTCGGCGTAAAAGGCATGGCCGCCTACGCCTTTCACGCGCTTGCCTGGGGTCAATCCGACCCTCGGATCACGGCCTGTACGATCAAGTGCCTGCGGGCTATCGCGAACGAAAACCAGAGCGCGGCGCTGCTGGATTTAGTTATGGAACTGGGGAGGGTCAATCTCACGTGCATGGAGCTGCTGGATAAGGCCAATACCGAAGCCTGCGGCACGCCTGAACCCACAACTGTTAGCCTGACCATCGAAAAAGGGCCTTTCGTCGTTATTTCCGGGCACGACCTGCGCGACCTTAAAAAGCTGCTGGAGCAGAGCGAAGGCAAGGGGATAAACGTCTACACACACGGGGAAATGCTGCCCGCCCATGGCTACCCCAAACTCAAGGCATACAAGCACCTTAAAGGGCACTTTGGCACGGCGTGGCAAAATCAGCAGAAAGAATTTGCAAGTCTCCCCGCGCCCGTGCTCTTTACCACAAACTGCGTCATGCCCCCGCGCGAAAGCTACGCCGACCGCGTATTCACCACAGGCGTCGCGCGCTTTCCCGGCGCGGCGCATATCGACGAAAAAAAAGATTTCAGCCCTGTTATCAACGCAGCTTTGAAACTTGGCGGCTACCCAGAGGACAAACTCTTGCGGGGACCCAACGGCGGCGCGCGCCTAAGCACCGGCTTTGGGCACGGCGCCATCCTCGCGGCGGCAGCGAAAATTGTCGAGGCGGTAAAAAAAGGAGACATCCGCCATTTCTTCCTTGTGGGCGGCTGCGACGGCGCAAGACCCTCCCGCGGCTACTACACCGATTTCGTGCGCCAGACCCCATCGGACACGGTGATCTTAACGCTGGCCTGCGGCAAATTCCGCTTTAACGATATGGACCTCGGCACTATCGGCGGACTGCCAAGGCTGCTTGACATGGGCCAGTGCAACGACGCCTACGGCGCCATAAAAGTCGCCCTGGCGCTGGCCGACGCCTTTAAATGCGGTGTAAACGACCTTCCGCTGACTCTTGTACTCTCCTGGTACGAACAGAAGGCCGTATGCATCCTGCTTACCCTGCTCGCGCTTGGCGTAAAGGACATCCTGCTTGGTCCCTCGCTTCCGGCCTTTGTTTCGCCAGGCATTCTGGACTACCTGGTAAAGCGCTTCGGCATCCGCCCCATAAGCGCGCCGGACGAAGACTTAAAGCGCATTCTAGGCTAGCCCTCCGCTTATCCCACGCCTTGTACGCCGGCGGGGCAGGGTCTCCAATACGGCGGTCCGGTTGCCATTTTTTTATCAAACCGCGCCGTAAAACTCTCCCTTTAGGGGGAGGATATAAGGCGCACGTTAACTGGTGGAATTTTGACTCTCCAGTTTTTACGTGTTAACAGGTGTTACGGCGGCAGGGCATGCCGTGTCAGCCTGTGGAGAGATAGTGAGACCTGGGGGAATAGGCGCTTGGTTCGTACCCGTAACATTCCCACGTGGGAATGTTTGCGGCGAAAACAACGCCTTATTCCTCTGGGCAGTCTCGCTGAAGCAGGAACCCGCCTATGGCGCGGCTCGTTAGAGCCGCTACCGAGAGGAATCCCCCGACTTCTGGCGGGGGAGAATGTCAAATTCTACCATACGACAAAGCGAGAACACGGCGCAAAACTGGCGTCTTTTCCGAAACGCGCTCCGGACCATGGCACGCGCCAAACAAGGACAACTCTCATGAAAGAATGGACACCGAACGATCTTATCGGCTATTCCAACCAATCTTGGGGCATCTGCGCGCTACACGCCGCCGTTGAGCTGGATATTTTTACGCCCCTCGCGGACCGCTCTATGACCACGGAGGAGCTGGCTGAGAAGCTGGGATGCTCCCACCGAGGCATCGAGGCGCTCGTTACCGCCATGTGCTCCCTAGGGCTCCTGCTCCGCAGCGGAAACAGCGCCAGCCTGACGCCCTTCTCCCTCCGCTATCTTTCCCGTCATTCGGACGAGTACATCGGGTTTATTCTCCGGCATCATTATGAGCTCATGCCGTCTTTCGTGCAGCTGGATAAGGCCGTGCGCGAAGGCCGCCCCACCAGAGTACGCGGGGCCATGACTCCGGAAAACCGCGAAAGCTTTATTATGGGTATGTACAATATGGCCTCCGTCCGCGCGGATCAGGCGCTCCGCGCCGTGGACTTTTCCGGCAGAAAACGCCTTCTGGACCTAGGCGGCGGGCCCGGCGCCTATGCCGTACGCTTCTGCCGCGCCTACAGCGAGATGGAAGCCGTTATTTTCGACCTGCCGTCAACCAAGCCCATGGCCGAAAACGTTATAAAGCAGCAGGGACTCGAGCACCGCGTCAGCTTTGCCACCGGCGATTTCTTCGCGGACGAGCTGCCGGTAGGCTTCGACGTAGTCTGGATTTCCCACATTCTTCATTCTTTCGGCAACGAAGAATCGGCCCGCCTGCTGAAAAAGGCCATGAACTGCCTTAACCCCGGCGGGATTATCGCCATACAGGAATTTACGCTCGACGAAACGCGCGACGGCCCCGTTTTTTCCGCCATGTTCGGACTGAACATGCTAGCCGGCACGCCCACCGGAAAAGTTTATACGGCGAACGAATTAACGAGTCTTCTGGAGCAGGCCGGCGCGGTGAACGTGCGGCAGCTGGACATGCCAAACGACAACGGCAGCGGCATTGTCACGGGCGAAAAGGCATAAGTTCAAAAAACGACCTTCCTAACAGGACCGCCTTGAGCCTCGGGCGGTCCTCGTCTTTCTTGGCTTAGCTGCAGCCGGCGCACGGGGCCGCTTCAAACGCGGACAAGAGACCTGAATACAAGGCAAACAGGAGCTTTAATACAATGAAAAGGACCCTCATTGCGGATGTCCTCCAGCTTGAGGAGGCGCGCGGAGATCTCGCCGTCTGCGGCTGGGTGCGTACCCGGCGCGACGCCAAGGGCTTCTCTTTTCTTGAGATTAACGACGGATCCTGCCTGGCCAACCTCCAGTGCATTGTAGACAGCGGCTCCCCTGCCTCCGCTTCCCTCGGAAAGGCCGGCACAGGGGCCGCGGTTTCCCTTCGCGGCGATTTGGTGGAATCACCGGGCAAAGGCCAGCGCTGGGAACTTAGAGCCCGGGCCTTAACGGTTTTCGGCACGGCAGACCAGGAAACATATCCCCTCCAAAAGAAGCGCCATTCCGACGAATTCCTGAGAACTATCGCCCACCTGCGCGCCAGGACTAACAAATACGGCGCGGCCTTCCGCATCCGCTCCGAAGCGGCGCTGGCGATTCACGCTTTCTTCCGCGCTAGGCGCTTCACCTACGTACATACGCCCATCCTAACAGGCTCAGACTGCGAAGGCGCGGGCGAAATGTTCCGCGTGACAACACAGGACGGACCAAAAGATCCCGCGAAGGATTTTTTCGGGAAAAACTGCAATCTCACAGTTTCCGGCCAGCTTGAAGCGGAAGCGCTGGCCATGGGGCTTGGAAGAGTCTACACCTTCGGCCCGACCTTTCGCGCCGAAAATTCCAATACCGCCCGCCACGCGGCGGAATTTTGGATGGTTGAGCCGGAAATGGCCTTCGCCGGCCTTCATGACGATATGGACCTTGCCGAAGCGCTGACCCGCCATGTGGTGGATCATGTGCTAAGCAGCTGTGCCTCTGATCTCGCCCTCTTCGACCGCTTTGTTACTCCGGGGCTCATTGACGGACTCAAAGCTATGCCGGAGCATCCCTTTGCCAGGCTGCCTTATAGGGACGCTATAGAAATACTTAGAAAAGCGGCAAAGCTTTCTCTTACCGGCCCGTCTTCGGCTCCGATCTCCAAAGCGAACACGAGCGCTACTTGGCCGAGACATACTTTAAGAAACCCGTTATCGTGTACGACTACCCCAAAGAAATCAAAGCGTTCTACATGCGCCTTAACGACGATAACAGCACTGTCGCCGCCATGGACGTGCTTGTGCCGCGCATCGGCGAGCTGATTGGGGGATCGCAGCGCGAAGACCGGCTGGATGTACTGGCGGCGCGCCTTAAAGAGCTGGGACAAAATCCGGAAGACTACTGGTGGTACCTTGACCTGCGCCGCTTCGGCAGCGCGCCTCACGCTGGCTTTGGCCTGGGCTTTGAACGGCTGCTGATGATGCTGACGGGCATTGCCAATATCCGCGACGTCATCCCCTTTCCCCGCACTCCCGGCAGCCTCGAATTTTAAGCGGGCTCAGGCAACAGGGCAAAATCAAAAAATTTTTTCATGGAATACAGCGGGCGAGACGCTGAATTCCAAAAATAACCGAAAAAGGGCGGGGAAACGCATCGTTCCCCGCCCTCTTTTACGCATGGAGCAGCCCCGCGGAGCAGCAAACGCAGCCTCGGGACAAGCGCCTTCTCGCGGCAAAACGCTTAGTAACGGCGCCTGTCATAGCGGCGTTCATAACGATCGTCATAACGGCGTTCGTAACGCTCCTGATAGTAGCGGTCATCGTCGCGGCGGCTCTTATTATGGCCGTATACGCCGCCGGCAAGCGCGCCAATGCCGCCGCCAATCAGCGCGCCGGTCGTGCCGCTGCCGCCGGTCAGGACACTGATGCCGGCCCCGGACGCGGCGCCAATCGCCGCGCCGCTAAGAGCACCCTGCTGGGTGCGGTTCATCTCCGTGCACGCCGTCGTGCCCATACCGGCAAGCAGCACGGCAAAAACAAGAACAAAAATCTGCATAGCCTTCATCGCGGCGCTCCTACTTCTTTACGACGGATTTTTCAATCAATTCGTACCAGACGACGCTCAACACGTGGCGCTGCATATCCTCAGGGTGCGCGGCATACCACGCGTCGATTTCATTGCAGATGGCAGCGGGCGTCTTATCCTTAAAGGCGCGCATCCAATTTTCGACAAAAACGGACGCCTGCCTCCCGCCTTCTTCAGCGAGCTTTTTCTCCAGCGCGACGATGGTGCTGGAGCCATAGATAAAAGCGCGTTTTTCCTGCGTGCCGGTAGCTTTCCAAACTTCGCCTGTAAACTCCCCTGGAGCCGCATCCGCGGAAGCGCCAAGGAACAGGAAAACAGCCAGTGCCGCGGCTGCCAGTGAAAACAATTTTTTCAGCATAGCGTAACGCTCCTTTTCCCAAAGGATATATCTAAGGTTAGAACATGTCGCTGCAGTCGCCGGCCTGGATCTTGGCTGGCGTCAACCAGTCGCTGTCGGTACGGGCAATAAGGCGGGCATTGTTGTACGCCCAGTCCGGTCTTAGCACAGTGAACGCCTGGTATGCCTTTCCAACTTTTTCCACTACCAAAACCGCATCCACCTTGTCCGGAATGCCCGGATCAAGGCACAGCGGCAAAAGAAACTGGATCTTCTTTTTAATGGGATAATACTGGGGCACCGCCGTCTTGTAGTTCCAGCAAATCCTATTCTGCACCGTGCGGATGGCGTTTTGCAAAAGCGAATTAAGACGCTGCTCAATGGCGGAGCGGTCTTCGCAGTTTTGCAGCTCGATATCGGGAATCAGGCGGTAGCTCCTGTCCGAAAGAATATGCTCAAAATTGGTATCTATGCGCGCTTCCGCGTCGAAGACAAGATCGCTGGTGGCGGTAAAGTAGCGGGCCCTGCGCGGCAGCGGATCTAGATACGCCAAAAGCTGTCCGTGGCCTGTGCCGCGCACATCAAACGACAAGAGCCGGTAGAGAGGACGCCCCGGGCGCGGCTGGGGAACCTTTTTGAACAAGGCGAAAATATCCTGATAGAAACGGTCGATCAAGCCGGTGTTGAAAGCCGCGTACTCGCCGGCGTCGCGGGGATTGTCTTCAACCGAAACCTCAAAATCCATGATGGCGGGCAGGCTGCCGACCGAACGCTCGCGGTCTTCGGATTGAAGCTTGGCAAAGGTCTGGAAAAGATAGTTCCATAAAATGGGCTTTACCCTGACCGGCGTAGACAGAAAATCCCAGCGGTCGCCGGGGTGCGCCTTGGTGGCCAGTTCGTCAAGAGCCTTGTCTTCATCGCCAAGATCGGCAAAGCAGTGCAAGTCGTATCCCTTGCGGGCTATGGCCACATGCTCGTCCTTATCCAGCAGAAATTCACAAACCTCGCCATTCTGCGGCACCCACGCGCTATCCTTTTTACCGACAAGCACGCTTCTCGGGAGCTCTAGGGGCGGATAATTACCGCAATTGATCAAACGGACACGCGTGCCGCCGTCAATCACAAGACCATGCAGCACGCGGTCGTTCGGGATAAGCGCATGACGCGTGCATTCAAAGCCGCGGGCGTTCTTGTGAAATTCGCCGGAAATATAGCAGCCGTGCCGCAGAGCTGGATCCGGATTGCCAATAATGGCCCGCGGAATGCCCGGTCCGGAAACCAACGCGTAATTCTGGCGGGGATTTAAATTGACCACGCGGGCAACAGCCATGATGCCCGGCTCCTGCGTCTGGGCCTTAACAAAAAGCGCCTTCCCTTCCTCGACGACGGCCGCAGCCTCCATGCCCTGGCGGATCTCGTCCGGCACAATGGCAATTTCATCGGTAAAAGGAAATTCCCGGCCGTCTTCCGTGCGCATCACGCCGTTCTCGCCATCCCATTCGGCAATGACCCCGCGAAGAATGCGGTCGGATTCCACAGGAAGAATATCGTAGGCGACGCGCTTGACGTCTTCATTGGGCATTTTGATAAAACGGACGGCAAAGGAAACAATCTGGTCGGGAGAAAACACCGTGTTGCTTGTAACCTGAGTGAAGGCATAGTCGCCATCCGCGCTGGAAACAGAGCCAAACATTTCCTTGCGATTATGGAACTTGATCACTCCAAAAGCTGTCTGGCGGGTCGGCAGAACCATAATGTCCACAGCCTTATCGCTTTTTTCCTCCGCGGCTTCCGCCGCGAACTTGACGGGAGACCCCTGGTAAGCGTCCTCATTCAGGATTTTGGAAATATGGAAAAAATACGATCCGCCATCATCAGCAACGATAAAGCCAATGCCCTTCTTCATCCTAAAATAGCTGATATACCCTTGAATCATTGTTTCCTCCAAAAAATACTGTATTCCGTCTACTGCGGACTGTATAAAAATTCTTTATCGCCCGTGCGATAACTGGACTTACAAGATTTCCGTTCTCTTAAAGACATATTCCTGAAGAGCGCCCCCGCTCTCCGGCCTAGCGACCAGAGAGCGGAAAAATTCCTCCTATTTCTTTTCTTGCAAAGGGACCGCACAGAAGAACAGCCGCCCCTGCCTCAATACCTGGAACATCACCGCGCCGCGTTTGGCGTTTCCGATAGCGGCATTCAAATCCCGCTCCGTGCGCAGGGGGACGCGGTTGGCCATCATCAAGACATCGCCAACGCGCAGGTCTGACTCAGCCGCAGCGGATCCCTGCTGAATTTCCGTGATTCGCAGCCCCCTGCTCTCGCGCAGGCGGAGCTGGGACACTTCTCCAGGCGTAAGGGCGCGCACGGTAAGGCCAAGCTGCGGAGCAGCCTGCGCACTTGATAAGGCCACGGTTCTTCCATTGCGCTCTCCTAGGCGCACGGTAAAATTTTTCTCCTTGCCATCGCGCCACACACCAAGGCGCACATCGGAACCCGGCGCGTGAGCGGCCACGGCACGAAGGAGCTCCGCAGAATCGGCTACATCCCGCCCGTCTACGGAAAGGATTACGTCACCGGCCTCAAGCCCGGCCTTTTCCGCCGGCTCTCCGGGCATGACCTCGCCAATCAGCGCGCCGCGGGGCTTATCCAGGCCGAGTCCCTTGGCTATATTGCCGTCTATTTCCTGAATGGAAACGCCCAGCCAGCCGCGGCTGACTTTTTTGTTCTGCTTGAGCTGGCCGACGATGCGCTTGGCCATGTTGCTTGGAATAGCAAAGCCAATGCCTTGCCCGCTCGCGATGATGGCCGTATTGATGCCGATCACCCGGCCATCCATATTTATCAGCGGGCCGCCGCTGTTGCCGGGATTGATGGAAGCATCGGTCTGGAGGAAATTATCGTAAGGGCCGGACTGAATGTCGCGCCCTTTCGCGCTCAGTATACCCTGCGTAACCGTGTGTCCCAGACCAAACGGATTGCCGATGGCCAGCAGCCATTCGCCAACCTGGGCGCCGTCCGAATCGCCGAACTCAAGATAAGGGAGACCGTCCTTGGAATCCACCTTGAGCAGAGCAAGATCCGTTTCCTCATCCGTGCCGATCACACGCGCCGTCAGCCCCTTGTCTTTCTCATTCCCTTCAAAGCTTACGCGAACCTGATCCGCCCCGTTGACCACATGGTTGTTGGTTACAATATAGCCGTCAGACGAAATGATAAAGCCCGTGCCCAGAGCTTTCTGCATTCTGGGACGGGAGTACTGCCCTCCGCCAAACTGTTGAAAAAAGCGCTCAAAGCCCGGGGGCATTAGATCCGAGGGAAAGCCGGGGAGAGATTGCATTCCGCCGACCTTTTTTTCCGTTGTGATGTTGACAACAGCCTTTCCGGCATTCTTTACAAGCGGAACAAAATCCGGCAGCCCTGCCGCCAGCGCCCGCGCTGCAAAGCAGCATACAAAGACCACGGCCAACCCCGCTACACGATGAAATCCTTTCAGCATACGTTTTTCTCCTTCCAGCTCAGTTCGTTATCAATTTCGAGGGAACATGCTCTTCCTCACGCGAACGCGGCTCCCGCTCGATCCGCTTAACAGAAATACTAGCACGTTACGTTTCAATCTGCCTCACATAAACTCCTTGTTCCGAGAACGAATCCGCTCCATGCGCGAAAGAGCACGCCGGCTGCTGCGGCTTTCCTTTACCGATTGGATAGATACGGCAAGCAAGACAGGACCGGCGAAAACGCCCACGGGACCGAATGCGGCCAAGCCGCAAATGATGGATAAAATAAGCTCGACCAGCGTTGCGTTGATGCCTGTTTTGAGAAAAAGGGGGCGCAGCAGGTTATCCACGCCGGTCACCACCAGCATGCACCATACCGTTACGCCAATAGCGGCCTTGGTCATCCCCATAAACCAGAGCCAAATAACAACGGGAATCCAAATCAACGCCGTGCCGACAAAAGGGATTGGGGCGACAAATGTGGCCAGAAGACCCCAGAAAGCCGGCTGAGGCACGTTGGCGACTCTAAACCCCACGCCGCACAGCACGCCCTGAATGCAGGCTACAAAAACTACCCCCACCAGAATGCCAAGCACAGCCTTGCGCACAGCCACGGTAAAACGCCAAAGCCTCGCCTTGGAAACCCCTAGGATTTCCTGGGAAAACTCGCAGATCGTGTTGCCGTGAAGCACACACATCAGGACAAGCATAATAAAAATAAGCAGGATAAGTCCGGCATTAATGGTGCCTCCGGCAAGCCCGACCCCACGGGAAAGTATGCCTCGCGCAAACGTTCCCGCGTAGCCCGTCGCCGTCGTGAACATCTGGCGCAGCCCGCCTTCCATACCCGGAACGGACTTAAGCCATGTATCCAACGTAACGATCACCGGGTGGCTTTCCAGCTTGATGACCCAGTTGGTGCTCATTAATCCGTCAAGCAGACGCAGTCCGTTGACAGCCTGCGGCGCCACAAGCAGCGCCACCACCACTATGGGCAGCACAACGCAGAACGAAAGCGCCGCCGTGTATGTTAGCGCAGACCAAACCCTGCCAGTCCGCATTTCCAGCCAGCTGTACAGCGGGTATGTAACGCAGGCCACGCATCCCGCCATGAACACGGTTTCAGGATATGGGCGGAGCAGAAGCAGCCACGCGACGCAGGCCACTAGAGCCAGAAGTTTAGGAGAAGAAAAGCTTGTTTTCGAAAAAGATCTCATCAATCATTCCCATATTCCCAACAGCAAATGCGCAGGCAAACATGCTAGCCACCAAAAACGCGAACCCGGGAAATACCAACCGAAAACCGCCTTAAAAATCTTTTATTGAAACGAAATAGTTACGTACTTTAGTGAAGACAAGTAACCTAAAAACGCATTTTTGTCCAGAACGTTGTATTTTCCTCCGTCAAATCGCTTCTCAGCGCTTTCCTCAGTCTTTCCCTCGCAGGCTGCCGCCTTTTTCTGAGAGGACACTTCGAAAATGCATAGCCGAGCTACCGATATCCGCGGCGCAAAGCGGCGGATGGAGAACGGTAAAAAACCTGACTTTCCCGCTAAAAGGCCTTGACAACGCAGGTACGCATGATAAAATAGCTTTTTAATCCGCATTTTCCCAAGCAGCGTTCCGCCAGCCGCGCAAGACGTATGGGCAGGAGCAAAATCATGTGCCTTCGCACGCAAACAGTGCGCATCACGCCTGAAATTTCCATTATTCTTCCCGTGTTCAACGCGGCCCCATCCCTGCCGCGCTGCCTTGAAGCCCTGCGCAGGCAATCCTTCGCCAATATCGAAGTCCTTTGCGTCGACGACGGATCCGCGGACGGCTCCGGCGGCCTGCTGGAGCAATTCGCGGCCCGCGACTCCCGCTTCCGCATATTCCGCCAGGCCAACGCCGGCGCGGCAGCGGCCAGAAATACGGCTCTCCGCTATATGCGCGGGCGCTTCCTCATGTTCTGCGATGCCGACGACTGGTATGAACCTGACTTCTGCGGTCTGATGCGGGAGGCTATGGTTAGACACCGCGTTGATTTTGCCATGGCCGACTGCGATTTCTCCTTTGAAAGCGGCTATACAAGGCCCAGGGAAGCGCTTGACGAACTTAAGCTCCACTTCCGTGAAGGCGAACATACGCTGGATGTGGAAAGCCGGCAAAAAATTAATGTCGTACTCTGGAACAAAATTTTCCTCGCGAAAAAAATCCGGGATTTCGCCGTATTCTTCCCTGAAGGCTACCATGGGGAGGACAACGCCTTTATCTATCACTATCTCTGCATTTCCGACCGCTTTTTCGCGATCAATCAAAAGCTCTATACATATACCATACGCAGAGGATCCTGATGGGCGCGTATTACGCCGGACTGGACAAGCATATCAAGGACGCCTTTTTCGCCCTGGAATGGGCGGCACAGGGACTGAAAGGGAAAAAACGTTTCGGCAGCGCCTCGCGGACATTTTTGCTTAATACGCTGTGGGCCACTATCCTGTGGTGCCTGCCCACGCTAGAAACCGCGGAAGAACGCTTGGAACTCGCACGCCGCGCCTCCCACGCCCTGAAGGAACTTCAGGAAAACGGCGAATTGCCGACACGCCTCCGTTTTCTTCTTGAAAACGAAAACACCGCCGCAAAAGAAATCGCCGATCTCCAGTTCAAAAGGGCATCGGCAGAGAAAAACAACACTTAGGCGAATTACCGGCGCCAAATCCCTTTGACACCGGCTACACGAAAATAATGCATAAAAAAAGGAGCGTACCTATGGACGCATTAGAAGCCATCATGAACCGGCGCAGCATCCGCAAATTCACGGATGCCCCTGTTTCCGAAGAACATATCCAAACGCTGCTTGACGCTGCTATGGCCGCCCCAAGCGCCTGCAACGCCGCCGAATGGCATTTTGTTGTTATTACCGAGAGAGCCACTCTGGACGCCATTCCAGAAATTAGTCCCTACGCCGCTATGGCGAAGCAGGCCCCACTGGCTATTTTGGTCTGCGCCGATACGGCCGCCGAAATTTACCCTGGCTTCTGGGTGCAGGATGCCTCGGCCGCTATGGAAAACCTCCTTATAGCGGCAACGGCCTTGGGGCTTGGCGCCGTATGGACAGGCATTCATCCCGTCATCGAACGCGGCGCAGCCTTCGCCGAGCGCTTTAAGCTGCCTAAGGGAGTAGAAGCGCTTGGGCTGGCCATTATCGGACATCCAGCGCAAACGCTCGCGCCCCATGGAAAGGCAAATCCTTCCAGAATTCACCGCAACTCTTGGTAAGCAAAACGCCGTTTACCAACACAACGAGAAGCCAATATGAGTAAAAACCTTATCGCCTATTTCTCCGCCACCGGCACAACTGCCCGCGTGGCCAAAAGACTGGCCGAAGCAACAGGGGCCGATATATACGAAATCCGCCCTCAAACCCCGTACACCCATGCCGATTTGGACTGGAATAACACAACATCCCGCACTTCTATCGAAATGCACGATCATGCCTCGCGCCCGGCCATAGCCGATAAAAACGCGCCCGTAGACAGCCATGACGTGATTTTTTTGGGCTTCCCCATCTGGTGGTATGTGGCCCCAACCATCATTAACACTTTTCTGGAGGCCTACGACTTTTCGGGAAAAACCATCATCCTTTTCGCCACGTCCGGCGGGAGCGGCTTTGGCCGGGCCGTGGACGGGTTGCAGCCCAGCGCGCCCAAGGCGACAATCCGAGAAGGACAGGTATTCGACCCGGGTATAAGCGCGAGCGAACTCAAGCAATGGGTTAAAGGACTCAAGCTTTAAGCTGAAAACTCGCTGCCGTGCCGGCGGATCGGGAGCATGAAAAACCGCGCTCTTCGAAGGAGCCCATGCAAAAAGAAGTCGCGATACGCGCCGAAAAGCGCCCGTTCTTCTGGCTGCGAAACACGGCATCGCCGCGCCGGCATGGATATCCGTCCTGCAAAGGCCGCCTGGCCCGAAAAAAACAACCGGAAGCGGAACCATGTATGACGCCGGCGCGCGGCAAGCAAAAAGAACATACAGAACAAATCCCCTTGCTGTTTTTCGCGGCGAGGGGATTTGTGCTTTCCCATGCGAACAGGGCGCACTCCGAAAGATAAACTGTATCTCAACGCGCGAGGTACTATTTTTCTTTTTACCATGCAAAACGAGGAGGGACAGCGAAAAATAATTGTGGTACGGTAAGGGCAAAAAGGAGCGTTAAAATGGACGAAAAAACAATCTTGGATATTGAAGCGCTAGCACGTGAAAGGCTAGTAGCAGCGCGGAAAAAGCGGGGGTTGACGGAAACAGGACTTGGAGAAACAGCGTTCCCGCATGAACCACGTCCGCGCGCAAAAATTAATTCAATCTTCCAAGGCAGGGGAACCTATGGCAAGGCCGTGCGATTGCGGTTAGGCGATTTTTGCGCAATGTGTGCTGCCGTTGGAAAGAATCCAGCTCAGGAGCTTTTGCTTATTTTGGCAAAAATAGAGAACCTCGAAGAATAGCGCTCTATCGAGAAACAAAAATTTTTGGCAGGTCGCAAACGCGGCCTTTTTTTGATAACGAACTTAGGCAAGTCTCCGGCGCGCCCTCCAATCCAAACAAACGCCTCCCCCGCGCCAGCTCAGAGGCTATCCATTGTCCAGATTTGTGCAAAAGCATAGTACGAAGGCAAATAGTTGTGCCGTCTGTAGGCATGGGCGCTTGCACAATCGCAATCCCGTTCTCTCCAAGCGGTTTTTTTACAGCGTCCAGAAGGGAAGTGATTGTTGTGTAAGTCCCGTAATTACCACGGGAATCCTTGAGCGCGTTAGGCATTGCTAATTGAGCCTGTACCAAGGCGGCCGTTAATTCGTTGACTTGTTCACTCTGGTATGACATAGTGGCATCTCCCTGTTGGTTGATATTGTTTCAAGGTTTCGAGGTTGCTGAACAAAATCCACAGGGTAGGCCGCAGTGGGAATTTCGTTCCCCACCGCGGCCGTTCCCTTTATCCTCCTAGGAGCGCCTGCGTTAAGCGGACAAAAAGCATACGCACATCCGGCAGAGCGCAGCCAAGCACGAAAAGCCCTATAACCAGAAACATGTATTCCACTATCCCGCCTGTTTTGCATAACTTTAACGAAAATTTTTTCTTGCGCGACCAAGGCAGCAGGGGCACCCCAACCGGCGTGCACATATCTAGCAAAACGTGGGAAAGCCCGCCAAAGCCAAGTCCAAAAAGCACGTTGCCGATAAACGGCGGAAAAGGATGCAGAGGATCCCTGATAAAAAACATGAGCCACACGCCAAACCAGTGCGTCCAGCCGCGGTGAACGCGGTTGAATGCCTTCTGTCTGTTGCCAAAAAGGCGGATAAATCGCTGCTCCAACACATCAGGCAGAGTAGAACCCACCCACACGGCAAGAACGCCCTCCAGCGGCATATTCAGCACAAATGCCGCCGTTACGGCCAAAGACTGATGTGTGACCCACTTCACGGCAAAATCCTCCGTTCCTGTCCAAATCTCCGCACGGCGACCGCGTTATGAATACGCGACGATATCCGAAACAGCTACAAGCACCGCTTCTCCGCCGATCGAAATCCTGCCAGCCTCCATCCGCTCGCAGAAAAGATGGCCGCCGCGTTTGGACGCCTGATACGCATGTATTGTCTTTTTGCCAAGCCGTTCCGCCCAGTAATCCGCAATCTGGCAATGGGCCGAACCGCAAACAGGGTCTTCCGCAATTGACAGCTTGGGACAAAAACTGCGGGAAACGCAATCTGTTTCCTTGCCCAGCGCGGTCGCGTTCTGAATGCGACCCTCAATCCGCGATAGCAGCAGCTGATCAGGCTCCATGGACCTTACCTGCTCTTCAGACTCAAACACGCATATCAAATCAAGGCCAAGCAGAGCTTTCTGAGGACGAATGCCGAACGCCTTTTCCATTTCATCCGTAACAGGAATCTCTTTTAGCTCATAGGTTGGAAAATCCATTTCATATAAATGATCTTTTCTGCGGACAGTTAGAACCCCGCTCATAGTCATAAAACGCACAATGCCGCTGTCCGGCTCATAATAATTGAAAATAACGAAAGAAGACGCCAAGGTCGCGTGACCGCAAAGCTCCACCTCGGTGCCCGGAGTAAACCAGCGCAAATGGTAGTATCCGTCTTCTTTTACGATAAACGCCGTCTCCGAAAAATTGTTTTCCATCGCCAAGAGCGTCATAAATTCTTTAGCGGGCCAGCTGTCCATTACGCAGACGGCAGCGGGATTGCCTGAAAAAGGCTTATTTGTAAACGCGTCGACGATATATTGTTTCATATTTCTCCTCCGCAAGCA
>CAYWQK010000026.1:0-5702 GCA_964460575.1 uncultured Desulfovibrionaceae bacterium
GCGGCCGTTTCCCAGCGTAGCACGCGGCGTCCTAGGGAAAAACCTTCAAAACCCGCCTGACGCAGAGCCTCGGCCTCACGGAGGGAAAAGCCTCCCTCAGGACCGATTACGCAAAGCGTCAGCCCAGGCCCGGCAAGCACCTGCTGGCCAAGCATGCGACTTTGGCCAAGGGTACTTTCAAGCAGTACATGTCTGTGCGCAAAGCCCTCTTTTGACGAGGCAATCAGCTCTTCCACACCCCCCGGCAGTGTGCGCAAAGATGGCAGCCACGGATTGTGGCACTGCTTAGCACCGGCAATTAACTGGCCGCGCCAGCTTTCCTTCAGCTCGGAAGGCACAGGAAACTGCGAGCGTTCCGCCTGCCAGAACCATATTCCCGCTGCGCCAAATTCCACGGCTTTTTCAAAAATCCAGCTCCGGCGTGCGGCCTTTGTCCAAGCAGCGGCAAGCACTAAACCAGACCGCGGACGCGGATGCTGCCACACTTCAAGCTTCTTCAACCCCACGCTGCTTTTGCCGCAGCACACAATCCTAAACACTCCCTCGCGCCCTTGGCCATCCAGCAGGCGCACGTCTTCGCCTTCTTTTAAACGCAGAACGCGAAGAAGATGATGGGCATCATTTCCTTCCAGCACGCAGGAATCCCCCCAGGCGTCGGCTTCAAGAAAAAATGTCCTGGGATCCGACCAATCGTAACCGTAATCTCCGCATGTTTCCTGTACCACAGCTTCACCGCCGCGTTGCATCATCCGCAACTCCGCTTCTGCGGGATTTGCGAATAGCTTTAAATTCATCGAAAAGACCAACTAACCGGTTATATGCCTTGCGTACCTCACGCCCCTTTGAAGAAAGGGCCGTTTCGTCACGCTCAATATAGGTTCTGCGCAAATAACGGTCATCCAGCATATGTTCAACCGTTTTGAGCAGAGACTCCATCAGCGGATCAAAATAAATGACAAATTCAAATTTCAGGTCGTGTAACAGCGCCACGGACTTGATCAGCATTTGAAAATAAGAGAGCCTCTGTCCTTTAAACTGACGGGCGGCTATGGCCGAAAGCTCGTGAAGCCTGCGCGCTTGGCGGATATAGGCATAGGCGGATCGGAGGGAACGCCGCAGCTCCGCCAGTTCCGGGCCTGCCTCCAAAACTTCGGAGGTATGCATGTAATCATCCAGCACGCGGACCACACCGTTATAAAACTCTTCGCTATAGCCAATGATACGGCGCTGATGCTTATGCAGCCAGGCATGAAGAACCTTAAAGCGCTTCTCCACAGTATCTGTGTGCTCCACAATTTCCGAACGGTTATAGACCGTTCTCCCCAAATATTCGCCCCTAACGATGTCGTTAAGGTGCAAAAGAAATGTGCTGCTATCCCTGAAAATACTAACGTTTTGCAGTGTTTCCCCCGTTACGGGGTGGATCAGCTCCTGCGCGGCAACGGAAAGAGCTCGGTCCTGCCGCACATTTGCGGCGCTAAAGCTATGCTGCTTATAGCGCACCCGCAGGATAATCACCCTGCGATCCTCATCGACCAGCCACCCCCCTTGGGAGAGCGTAGAGAGAAGGTCACGCCTATCAGCATCGATGCATACCAGTGCCACTTTTTCCACCTGCGGATAACGCCGAACAAGCGTTCCGTCGTTCCAAATGGTGGAAATAACGCGGTCGGACTGCCCTAGGGTCCGGACGATAAAATGCTCCCCGTACTTGTGCAGCCTGCGGGAAAACACCGCCGAAGACGTACGCCGCTCCGAAGCCATGGGGAAGCCATAAAGCTCCATCAAAAACTGGTACACAAACTGGCGGTTCTGCTCATACAGCGCGTTATCGCCCATGCGAAATTTACCGATCTGCATTCCGAAGCGCTTGAGCTCGCCATCAAAATCCGAAGGAAACGAGGCAAAAATCCCCGTCATTCCAAACTGTCCGGAGTTTTTTTTGGAAAAAACCTGCGCACGGTCCATATTGAGCAAATACGGCAGCATGCGCTCGTACTGGCCAAGCGAGGTTACATCGTACCGCCGAAAAGCCTCCCGAAACGAAGTCTGCGCTTTTTTGGGCAAACGCTGCGCTATGGTCTGCACATTACGCAGGGAAACCTGACTGTCTTGAGACGCCTCGCCCTCCGCACGCTGAGCGGCATTCTGAAAAGACTCTAGAATATCGTACTGAAAAACCTCGTTGAAGCTCTCCAAAGGCCGATCAAAAGCCACAAGGGAAAAACCCGGCAGATCTTTATATTCCCAGAGTTCAGCCTCAAAGGGCGGAATAATATCCCGGTAATCTACCAGTGGGTATTCAGGCTTTTCGAAAAAAGGCCGCAGCAAACACTGGCGGATATGCACCAGGTCCAAAAAATGCTTGAACTGCCCTAAGGTACCAATCTCCGACTGCACAACGCCGCCCCGATCCCCCAAAAAAGGAAACGGGCTTTTCTTAAAAGCCTGTGACCATATTTTTTCCATAAGAGCAATCAATCCTCAGCGTGTGGTCTCAATGCGGCGCACTAGACGCATCCGCTTAGCATAAGCAACATAAGGAGTCTTGTCTATCTTTGATTGCAGGGTGTTTTCCGCCGTACGCTTGACAAGGGTAGCCGTCCGGCGCACACTAAAATAGTTGTGTATGTCGCAGCCCCGCGATCTCAGACGCCTTTTCCCTCTTTTCCAGGATGAAAACCATGTCAAACGACCGCGTAATACCCCCGCAGCCCCTCAGGGATGATTCCGTAAAAGCAGCCTATTCCGCTCAGCCGGGCGCCGGGACTGAGCCGCCCTTTACACGGGATAAAACTCCTCAGCGTCCCGCGCAGCGCCTCATGGGCTTTACGGAAGCCATCGTAACCTGCTTAAAAAAATACGCCACATTCAAGGGCCGGGCAACAAGGGCCGAATTTTGGTGGTTTCGGCTCTTTGTATTTCTCGTCGGCTTCGTCGTTGGCTTTTTCGGAGGCGCTTTTCCCAAAATGGCGCACTCTTCTTTCGTCCTTTATCTGCTCTTTTGGCTTGCAATCTTCCTCCCTGACTGCGCTGTAACAGTGCGCCGCTTGCACGATAGGAATCATACCGGCTGGTGGCTATTGCTATTCGGGATTCTCGCGATTCTTGTACCACTTATAGTAGGAACAATGTATCTGGTATTCAGTGGCGACGGAACGTACAGCGTATCGATTGCTGCTACTTCCGGCCTGATTCTTCTGTCCCTCCTCCTATACCAGCTGTGTATGCCATCCGGGCCGGACAACAAATACGGTGAGGTTCCCTGCATGGCAGACGAAGATGACCCCCCAAACGACGATCTTTCTTAACGCGGCCGCTCTTTTTGCTGCGCCTGCCGGCCGAATCATACAACGGAGAGAAACAATGCCTGAAAAAAGCATAACGCCCCCGCAGCCCCTCAGGGATGATTCCGTAAAAGCAGCCTATTCCGCTCAGCCGGGCGCCGGGACTGAGCCGCCCTTTACACGGGATAAAACTCCTCAGCGTCCCGCGCAGCGCCTCATGGGCTTTACGGAAGCCATCGTAACCTGCTTAAAAAAATACGCCACATTCAAGGGCCGTGCAACAAGGGCCGAATTTTGGTGGTTTTTCTTTTTTTGCCTGCTCGGCCTCGTCAGCATTTGTCTTACCTCAAGCATAATCGGAAATTTCGCGTTCACTCTCTCCTCGTTCTTTTTTCTTGCAATCGTTCTCCCGTTGCTTGCTGTAACGATACGCCGCTTGCATGACACGAATCACACCGGCTGGTGTATCCCGATGATAATTTTTGCACTGTTTCTTGTATCAAAGGTTCTTCCGTTTTATGGAGTTCATTTTAAAAGACTCGTCATGACGGTGATCTTATCTCCGTTACTCTTTCTATTCCTGCCATCAGGGCCGGCCAACGAATACGGGGATGTACCCTGCACAGCGGACAGCTTGTAATAAAAAACGGGCAAGCCGTTTTCCGCGCTTGCCCGTATTCTCGTTCTAACGCCGCGTGCCGTAAAAAAGCTTAGTCCTAAAGCTGAACGCGCCGTGCTCCTGTACGCAATTGGAGTTCGTGCAAAATTTGCCGCTCATAATTTTGGCTGGCAACAACCTGCGTGTTCTCGTTCTTGAGCCATCCTTCAATTTTCTGCATTTCAGCCCAGCAGTCCAAAAGCTCCTCATTAGCAAGGGTTTTCAGCTGCATGGGAAAGCTCATGTCGGCGGTCATAGGGATACGATATGCCATTGCGTTCTCCTAATAAGGCAGCGGTCAGCGCCCTGTTATCGAAAATTCCTTGGTGGGAAACTTTGCCACTTACGCGGCAAAGAAAATAGCGACGACTTAAACAAACGGCAAGAGGTCTCCGACCTTTTTCCTGTATTTTTTCCCTGTTCGTGCTTTTTTTTCTTCAAGAATTCCCCCATGCTCTGCCACGTACTCCTTTTCTCTTGACAAAAACACGTCAATGCGACCATTAACAAACGGAAGAGTCCGCACTTTTTTTAATGGCGCTTTCAGGCATTGTGCCTTTTCCATTCACCGATCTTTTCATGGAGAAATTTGGTTATGCCCCAGAAGAAACCCGTCGTTGCCGTTGTCGGCGCCACCGGTGCCGTAGGCCGGGAAATGCTTGCCACATTGCATGGCAGAAACTTCCCCGCCTCCCAAGTCATTCCTTTTGCATCTTCTCGCTCCGCTGGCAGCAAAGTGCCCTTCGGCGATACAGAACTGACTGTTCGCGAACTGAAGGAAGACGTGTTTGAAGGCATTGATCTCGCTCTGTTCTCCGCCGGCGGTTCCACCTCCGAAAAGTTCGCCCCCTGCGCCTCAGCCGCAGGTTGCGTTGTTGTAGATAACTCCAGCGCATGGCGCATGGACGACCGCTGTCCGCTTGTAGTGCCGGAAGTCAACCCCCATGCCCTGGAAAAGCATAACGGCATTATCGCCAACCCCAACTGCTCTACCATCCAAATGGTGGTTGCGCTTAAGCCGCTTCACGATGCCGCAGCCATTACCCGCGTAGTAGTTTCCACCTATCAGGCAGTATCCGGCACAGGCAAAAAAGGACTCGACGAACTTGAACACCAGGTACGCCAGCTCTTTAACGGGCAAGATCCTGAAATAAAGGTTTATCCCCACCAGATTGCCTTCAACTGCCTGCCGCACATCGACGTCTTCTTTGATAACGACTATACCAAAGAAGAAATGAAAATGGTCAACGAAACGGTCAAGATCATGGAAGATCCCGGCATTAAGGTCACAGCGACCTGTGTGCGCGTGCCCGTGTTTTACGGTCACAGCGAATCCGTGAATATCGAGACCAAGCGCAAGCTTTCGGCTAAGGAAGCTCGTGCCGTTCTTGCCCAGGCTCCTGGCATTCAGGTGCTGGATAATCCCAAGGAAAATATTTATCCCCTTGCGATCGATGCCGCCGGCGAAGACCTGACCTTTGTGGGCCGCATCCGTGAAGACGAAAGCATCGCAAATGGTCTGAACCTCTGGATTGTGGCCGACAACATCCGCAAAGGCGCGGCGCTCAACGCCGTGCAGATTGCCGAAGAACTACTGGCGCGCGACCTTCTGCGCGTGCCGGATAAGGGCGTTTTCCTCAAGAAATAGCAGGCTCTGGCTGACATCCCGCGGAGGCGGCGCCTTTTAGAGGGCGCCGCCTCCCTCCATTATCGCAAGACCCCACCGTCAACCAAAGCCTATAACCACAATTACGGAG
>CAYWQK010000026.1:5712-17588 GCA_964460575.1 uncultured Desulfovibrionaceae bacterium
TGCTTCCCATTCTCAGCGGCAGCCAATGGCTTCAGAAAATACACTCTGCCGAGCGGCCCAACGCTTCGCGCATTCTCGCCTTTTATGAACACCGCATCGGCGCAATCTGTAAAGACCCCGCCTGCCTTCTCGCCCCGCTGGACGACCACCTTGTCCACCGCGGAGATGGCGTATTTGAAACCATCCGTTTTTCAGATAGAAAAATTTTCAATCTGGAAGCGCATCTGTGCCGTTTCGCCAATTCCGCGCAAGGGCTGTCTATTGCCCCCCCCTGCGCCCGGGACACACTGCGCGCCATTATTTTGGATGTGGCAAGAGCCGCGGGCAGCCCGGAAGGCAACATCCGCATTCTAATGGGCCGCGGACCAGGAGGCTTTGGTATCGAGCCTTCGGAATGCCAAGGAGCCAGCCTTTACGTGATTGCCTACGCGGCGCCGACGCACAGCGACGCTTGGTATGCGCGGGGACTTACAGCCTGCCGAAGCGCTGTTCCCGTCCGCCAAGCAAGATTTGCCCAGCTTAAAACGGCCAATTACCTGCCGGGTGTGCTGATGTGTCTTGAAGCAGCCCAAAAAGGCGCGGATCTCAGCTTTTCTTTTGATGAGGATGGGAATCTTGCCGAAGGCGCTGTTTCCAATGTGGCTATCGTGGATGCAGCAGGCTACCTTGCCACCCCGGAATTTCGCAATGCCCTCCCCGGCACA
Source organism: uncultured Desulfovibrionaceae bacterium (assembly GCA_964460575.1). GTDB lineage: Bacteria > Desulfobacterota > Desulfovibrionia > Desulfovibrionales > Desulfovibrionaceae > Avidesulfovibrio. The sequence continues at coordinate 6,417 of CAYWQK010000026.1, forward strand.
ACGGTACGCAAAGCGGTTGAACTGGCTTCTGCCTTTATGCCTGTTGTCTCGCGCCCCATTCCGGAAGCCGAGCTTTTTACAGCCAAGGAAATCCTTGTTCTCGGTACGTCCATTGAGTGCGTAGCCGCCGTCCGTTACGAAAACCACCCCGTAGGCTCGGGACGCCCAGGGCCAGTATCCGCGCAACTCAGACAAAGCATCCACTATGACCTGCTTGCCAGCGGAACCCCTTTTTGATCAATAAAAGCATTCTTCCCCCTACCATGCCGCCTCGGCGCAAACGCCTCCTTCCCGAACACTGTGAGGTTCTAATGTCTGCCAACGTACTTTGTTTCAAACACATTGCGCTGTTCGTGCCAGCCTGCGCCATTGCTCTGCTCTCTGGCTGCCTCTTTGCGAAAAAAGCGCCCAAGCCCCCGGCCCCCACGCCGCCCACACCCCTTGTCGCCTACATGATTGACCACGCTCCGGGAGACAGCACCACTTTAGACGATCCGGACTTTGGCCGACAAATCAGGGTAACAATGCAAAACGAATTCATCTCCGCCATAGGAGAATCCTGTAAAAGCGCCTCACTCCTTGCGGGACTGCGTGAAAACGAGATCGCGGTCATTTGCCAAAAAAAGGATGGAACATGGAGCATGGCGCCACGCGTATGGGGCCAAGGGATCCAGACGCGTTAATTTATCCTGCCTAATCCGCGCCCAGAGACTCCCTTTTCCGGGCATTTGACTTGCTACGTGCCGCAACGGGTTATTGCAATGAAACATTCCGTCACAGCTTTCTTGCTGCTTGCCTTACTACCAGTATTGCCGTTCAGCCGGTCTGCGGCGGCCACGCCCGCCGCCTTTGGCTCCAACCTTTTTCAGGGGAATTTCGCCCATGATTCGGATAATTCCATTTTTTCAGAAGGCGACCGCGTTGTGCTCCGGCTTTGGGGAGGCAGCATTCAGTTTGACAATACGCTAACTGTTGGCGAAGACGGCATGCTGAACATACCCGAACTCGGTCCTGTGCCGGTCGCGGGAATCGCGCATGATAAGCTAACCGAAACCCTTAAAAGCAAACTTGCAGCCACGGGCCACCAAGATACGCAGATCTACGCCGCTCCGCTGGACAGCCGCCCCATCTCCGTGTTCGTAGCGGGCGGTATTCTTAAACCCGGCCGCTATAGCGGAGCCCCCTCCGACCCCATCCTGAATTTTCTGGATAAGGGCGGCGGTATTGATCCCCTGCGCGGCAGCTACCGCGATATCCGCCTTATCCGCGACGGAAAGGAAATCGCACGAGTGGATCTTTACCCCTTTGCTCAGCGGGGGACACTGCCACAGTTCCGTCTGCGCGACGGCGACACCCTGGTTGTAGGCAAACGCGGCCCCTGCGTGACAACAAGCGGCGCAGTACGCATAGCATCCATATTCGAATTTCTCCCGGGCAAAAGCAATGGCGCGGCGCTCATGGAGCTGACCGAACCAGAACCCAGCGCTTCGCACGCCGCGCTTAAAGGCACGCGCAAGGGAGCCCCCTACAGCACCTATCTTCCGCTCAGAGAACTCAAGAATATCCAGCTGGAAGACGGCGACTCCGTGAATTTTGTCGCGAACAGCCCCAGCAGCACTATCCTCATCAATGTTGAAGGCGCCGTGCGCAGCGCCGCAAAGTTCCCCGTACGCCGCGGGGCAACACTGAAAGATGTATGCAACTACATTGCCGTGGAACCTGGACGGGCCAACCTCAAGGCCATCTACATCAAGCGTCCTTCCGTGGCGATAGGGCAAAAAAAAGCCATTGAAGACTCTCTCCGCCGACTGGAGGAATCCGCGCTTACGGCTGGCGCGAACAGCACGGAGGAATCAGAGATCCGCGCTAAAGAGGCGGAGATGATTTCTAAATTCGTAGAAAAAGCCAAGGCTGTTGAACCGGAAGGCATTGTCGTTTTGAACGATGAAGGAAAAACAGCCGACTTAGCGCTGGAAGACGGAGATGTGATTGTTATCCCTGAAAAAAGCGATGTCGTGCTTGTATGCGGCGAGGTGATGGTTCCCCGCTCTCTCGTTTGGAACAAGAAAAAAAGCCTAAACGACTACGTAACCGACGCAGGCGGCTACTCTGCTAGAGCAGACAAGGGCAATGTGCTGATCATGCACCAAAATGGGGCCGTAACCCGAAATGAAGACGATATCATCCCAGGCGACCGCGTTATGATTTTGCCCAGCGTGCGCTCTAAATCCATGCAGGTCGTCAAGGATATTTCCACAGTACTGACGCAGATTGTCGTTTCCACCCGCATGGTGCTTGGCCTGCCATCGCTGTAGCACAGGCACCTATCTTCCCAATGCACAACGCCAAGATAAAAACGGCTGTGCCGCGTTATCTTGGCGTTTTCTTGCAACACGATGCAAAAATGAATATTTTAATAGGCTACGTTTGAAGCAGAAAGCCGCGTCACTTACTTTTACTGTTTTTAAGGCAATCCTCGCAGTAGCCGAACAGCAGCAGGTGGTGTCCCAACAGCTCAAAGCCATGCTCCTTGGCAATTTGTTTCTGAAGCCGTTCAATATCGCTGTTGACAAATTCCACAAGCTTGCCGCAGCGCTGGCATAAAAGATGATCGTGGTGGCTGCGGTCAACATTGGATTCGTAGCGGCTGCTGCCGTCTTCAAGACGAATTTCACGAGCCAAATCAGCCTCACACAAAAGCTTGATGGTGCGGTATACCGTTGTCTGTCCGATATTAGGCTCTTCTTTACGGACGGCAAGATAAATTTCTTCCAAGGTATGATGACCAGAGAGCGCAAGAAAAAGATTAGCAATTTTAAGGCGCTGCTGCGTAACATTCAGTTTTTTTTCTGTCAGGTAGGCCAATAATAAATCATGCTGAGGCATTGCAAAGACTCCTCTCTGAAAACATCATGTACTTGCTGCCTGGCAAGTAAAACCTCTTTTTTTTAAAAAACCATATAGGCGCTTTTTGTCAATAGGCTAATCAAATATGACGCCGCTTATCCCCAAAAAAAGAAATAGGACGCTATAGAGCATCCTATTTCCATCAGAGAGGCGCCGAAAACGACCGATCCATTTCCGGCTTGTTCCAGCGATGCCAAAGGGGCGGCTAGGAAGCCCTGCCCTCGGCTAGCTAGAATTCGTATGTTAAGTACGCACCAACCTTGTACGCATTTTCATCGCTGCTCTTCACAGGACCCCAAGTAGATTCTTTAAGCTGCATCTTGATATAGGAAAGCTCAAGGTGCGCGGCAAGGTTTTTGTAAATCTGATACTTCGTATCAAAATCAAATTCCCAGGCGCCATCGCCGCGTGTCAGGTAAAGGCCGTCAACGCCACTGTCAGCACCAAACGGATCACCTATAAGGGCCGCCATAGCCTTGCTGTTAGTGCCGCGGACATAGGTCGCGCGCAGATCGTGGCTGAGATCCTCGGCAAAGGACGCAATATCGTTAAGCTGCAGGGTAATGCCCCATTTGCCGTCGCTGCCGGTCGAGAGCTGTCCGGCATCAAACCAGCCGCCGTCAAAACCGAAATTCGTCACGCCGTTAGAGGGATAAACCACAGGCAGGCGTTCAGAACCGTTAGAGACGTTGGAATCGTCGCCGGAAGCGTACCAGAAGCCTAGCATAGGCGTAAACCAGTCAAGCTCGTACGCGGCTTCTGCAGACAAAGCCCAGCCGCGGCGCTTCAGCTTAATGCGCTCGCCCGTCACCGCGTCAACCCCGCGTCCATAATTGACCGAGCCGTAAATGAAATCAGCCGCCACGCGGAACGGCTCAAAAAGCGTTAGCTCGCCGCCGAGACCAAGCCACCAAGCAATGGGGTGATCCTTTTTGCCGGGAAGATACGCATTGCCGTTGACAGGCAAAAGACCGTTGGACAGCCAATCTTGCTCCGCGCCCCAATCCGTGGCGCGGTTAAAGTTATCGTCCAGAGCTTCACGGCCAATGAAGCCGGACATGCCGTAAGGCGTAATCTTCCAGCCATCCATAGAAACCGGCACGGAAAGGTAGAAGAGGTCGATGCTGTCATGCGGCTTGCTGTAATCGTTGTACGGACGCATCCAAGCTAAGGAAACCCCCGCAGGGCCGCTGAACTGCCAGTTCATGGTGACGCCCGCGACTTCAAGCTCCGACATCATAGGGTTGTTGAAAGTGAACGCAGGGGTGGAAATGGGCTGAAGCCCCATGCGTACCTGAAATTCCGTTCCGGGAACCATCCAATCCACATACGCAAAACGCGTCTTGACATTGACGCCGTCGGTACCAATGGCGTTGCCGTTATCCTGTCCCCAGTATCCGTCCCCATCGCCGATTTCAAATTGCAAAACAGCTTGCAAATTTTCAGATGCAATAAACGAAAACTGCGGACGAATGCGATGCACGGCGTTAAACGTATCGTTCTTTTCGCCGCTGCGTTTTTCAAGGGGGGACTTCAGCCAAGACCAGCCAAATTCCCACACGCCTGTAGCCTGCAGCTCAATAGCTGCAGCCTGCGGAGCGCTGATGCCAAGCATCATGCCGGCAGCCAGTAAAAGCACCATGAGTTTGCGCACGATAAACATCCTTTGTCAAAAATTGTTTCTTTCACCGCGTATACGGTATCCGCTATCCAAGCGGGGGACTCAGGATCAAATGCCCAAAGCCCCCGCACAGGCTTAGTTCCAGAGGAAAATCAGCCCCACAGCATCTTTCCGAAACGCATGGCCACTACAGCCACGCTGTATGCCAGGAGCGTATTGAAAATTAGGGAAAACCCAAGCCACTTCCAAGAACCGGCTTCTTCTCTGATGACAACAAGCGCAACAAAGCAGGGAGAATATAGCAAGACAAAAAGCATCAGAGAAAGCGCAACGCTCTTGGACCACCCGGAATCCTTGCTCAGGCGTTCGCTCAAACTAGGCGCATCTTCGGGATCAACTTCCCCTAAAGAATAGGCAATGCCCAAAGTAGAAAGAATGGCTTCCTTAGCAGCGATGCCGCCCAGCAGAGCGATATCCGTACGCCAATCAAAGCCAGCAGGCAGCGTCACGGGTTCAACGGCTCGGCCAAGACGTCCGGCAAAGGAATTCTTCAGTTCGGCAGAAGACAGCTCGTTCTTCGCCTCTTCAACAGCGGACTTCAGGGCTTCATATTCGGGAGCCTTTTCGTCAACGCCTTTCAGCTTTGCCTCAGCTGCGCTGACAGCCTGCTCATACGACTCAGCCTGCTTTTCATCTAGCTGCGGGAAGTTCATAGAAGCCCAAATCAGAATGGACACGGCAACCAGAATAGTTCCGGCCTTCTTTAGGTACATCCAAGTCCGCTCCCAGCAGTGCATAAGTACAGAACGCAAGGTTGGCATACGGTAGGGAGGCAGTTCCATAATGAACGGCGTGGCCTGCCCCTTGATGATCGTGGAGCGGAGCAGCTTCGCTACTAAAAGGGCGAAGGCCCACCCCGTCAGCATCAGGCCAAACATCACACCAGCCGCATTGTCAGGGAAAAACACACCCGCAAGCAGGAGAAAGACGGGAAGTTTTGCGCCGCAGGTCATAAAAGGCAACGTGAGGAGCGTGGCCAGCTTTTCCTTGGGGCTGCGCAGCGTCCGCGTTGCCATGACCCCTGGGATGGCGCATCCGCCGGCGATGCCGCCACTGACGATGTAAGGCATAACAGACGCTCCATGCAGGCCGAAAATACGGAAAATACGGTCCAGCATGTAGGCAATGCGAGCCATATAGCCGGAGTCATCAAGAAAAGCGATAAAAAGAAACATAATGGCAATCAGCGGCACAAATGAAACCACTCCGCCTACACCATCAATAAGGCCGCTGACAAGCATCGAACGAAGCATGCCGTCAGGGAGCAGTTCCGTCACGGTGTCACCCAGCCAGCCGAACGCGTCCTCAACCCAGCCCTGGGGATACGCGCCAACCTCGAAAGTGACATAGAACATGGCGTACATAACGGCAAACATGATCAGCGGGCCAAGAATGGTATTGACCAGTACCTTATCGATGCGGTCCGTCAAAGCCAGTCTGTCTTTATCGGCATCCTGAACAACTATGTCCTGCATTACGCTGTGGATATAACCGTAGCGGCTATCGGCAATGACGGCTTCCGGTTCAGCCATATGGACGGATCGGAGATGCGCGGCCGCCTTGGACTGCATGGCCAAAAGCGTATCCAGCGCAGCGGGCGACGCTTCCCTTAGGTCTTCCACTATGCGCTCGTCACGTTCCAGCAGCTTCAGTGCAACCCAACGAGCCGGATAGCGGGAAAGGAGACCGCGCGAGGTAATGAGGTCGGTCATTTCTTCAAGGATAGGTTCTAGGTCCTGACCGTAGGAAATATTCAGCGGTTCAATACCGCCAATCCCGTAACGCCTCGCGAGATCCTCGGCTTTGTCCAGCGCGGCGGAAAGCCCTTCCCCAGTACGAGCCACAGCCTCTATCACGGGAAGGCCAAGCCGTTCGGAAAGCAACTTGTAATCGATGCGCATTCCTGCTTTATGGGCTTCATCCGCCATGTTGCAGAGCAGAACTACAGGAAGACCAAGCTCCAGCATCTGCACGGTAAGGTACAGATGCCGTTCCAGCGCGCCGGCCTCCGCTACGTCTATCACGGCGCAGGGACGCTGAGACTTGTCAGACGGGGCAAGCACGTCGCGGACAACGATTTCTTCCTGTGTATAGGCTGTCAGCGAATACGCGCCGGGAAGGTCAATCAAGAGGATCTCTGTGCCGCGGCTAGTTGTAGCGCTTCCTTCCTTTCGGTCTACCGTGACGCCGGGATAGTTGCCCACATGCTGACGGGCCCCAGTTATCGCGTTAAAAACCGTAGTCTTGCCGCAGTTCGGGTTACCCGCCAAGGCGACACGCAATGCGCCATTGGGCAGTGCGGCACTTTCTCCCTTATCCAGCCTTTCCTTGCCGGCTGCGCTGCTCACCGCTCAACCTCCACCATAACATATTCCGCTTCGCCGTTGCGAAGCATAAGCGTAGTCCCCATCAGACGGAGCGCCACGGGATCCTTCAGCGGCGCGCGACCGATAATTTCCAACTTCGTTCCCGGCAAAAGTCCAAGGTCACGGATACGGCGGCCCATTTCACCGCTCGCCGTCACGCTATACACGCAGGCCTTGTCTCCCGGCTGAAGACTGCGTAATTTGCATGTTCTCATTTTATGCCTCCTTATACTCGCTGCAGGGGCAGCAACCATTTTTTTTTCTAAAAACTTCTTCCGTGCCTTTGATGCGGGCATCCCCAAAAAGGGGATCTCTGACCATTCCTCCACTTTGCGCGGACTCATCTTATACGGATTGAAAATTAAAGTCAATTTCTTTGGAATAAAATTTTATTTTTCATTTTAAAGAAAAAAAGAAATATATTTCAAGATAATAAAAAAAATAATTATGAAGCGGCATGATTATTTTTGGGAAAAAAAGATGCCCGCCGGTACCATATTTGCCATGCCGCCACAAAAAGGGAGTACTCGTATCTCGTTTAAACAGAAAAAAAGCAGGCATAGAAACACGATTTCTCTGTCTGCTGTCTCCTCCTTTTGGCAGGTCCCGCTAATACGTCAGCATTTCATTATAGAGCTTCACGGCGTAGCGGTCTGTCATACCGGAAATAAAATCAAGGGCAGCCTGCGCGTACAACGTTCGCGAATCAAGCCTTCCATAGGGTTTTTCATTACGGGCTAGCGGGTCGCGCAGTTCAGAGGGGACAACGGAAGGGTCGCAGTACAGCGCCAGCCAGCGGCAGAAAGACTCCTCCAGCTCCGGATGAAACCGACCGTTTTCCTTAAAAATTTTCCAGTTGAAATGCCAGCCGCTGTAATACCGCATAAGCTCGCCAAAAAGCTCTTCCAACACAAGCTTAGCATAGCGCATAAACGGAGCTAACATTTGATGATAATAAATGCGCCTAAAATTAACATCCCGAATGCTTTCCAAAAATTCCGCGCCCTCAGGACTCAGCCAAAGCCCTCTTTCGGGTGATGACGAGCGGCAAAGATCTGTAATAAGACTATGCATAATAACAGTGGTATTTACAGCGGAATTGTCTTTCCTGCGGACAATGCTTCGCAGCTCTTTCCTGGCAGATTCATCCAAAAAGCCAAGGTTTTCAGCGTCTTCGATATCACGGCCAAGATAAGCGATTTTATCGGAAATTTTGACTACACAACCTTCCCATGTGGCAGGCTGTACCCTGCCGGGTTCCGAAAGACTCTCCAACGGCAGGACACGGTTCTCACGAGGCCGCAAACTGTCATACGGCACTTCCCCGCAATGACAGACTATGCCGTCACGGACAGCATAGGTCAAACTCAGGTTGCGCGGCCTCTTCTGCGTATCTTCAAGAAGTTCCAGGTGATCCACAAAGCGCAGGCCATTGCCTTCATGCCAAAACCGCGTGCCCAGATATGCACTGCTGATTGCGTCAAGCACCTTTTCCCCGTGATGGCCAAACGGCGCATGCCCAAGGTCGTGTCCTAGAGCTATGGCCCTCGTCAATTCCACATTCAGTCCCAATTCCCGCGCAATCGTACAGGCCACAGACGCCACATGAGCGACATGCTCCATGCGGGTACAGATATGGTCGTTTTCAATATTGAAAAAAACCTGCGTTTTGTGCTTAAGCCTCCGGTATGCTAGCGAATGAAGAATCCGCGTATAATCTCGGGCAAAAGGCGAACGGATGTCATTTTCCCTTTCGTACAATTCCGCAGATCTGCATACCAAATCAGCCCAACTGGGATTTTGAGGATTAACCGCCTCCCGCTCAAATGTCTTTTCCATCCCTGTCTCCTTGAAACACAAAATACCACGTTCAGCTTATAGTATCTCCAGCTCTTTGATCCACTGCAAAGCATCCTGGCTTTGCGGTGCAAAACTTCACTCTTCACACTTTTCGTTGCCGTTTCCAAGGAACTACAGCTTAATGCGGCGTCTAATGGCAATCAAGCGAATCAGGAACGTCTGCCCTTGACTCTTCTTACGGCACCCAATGCCCTTAAAGCAGAAACAATAGCGCGTTGAAAGGGCATAACACCTTGTGGAGGGAAAAGGCGAAAGAAATAAAAAAAAGCACTTACAGACACATTTCCGTAAGTGCTTACTTTCGTTGGTGGGACGTGCGCGGATTGAACGCGCGACTCTCTGCTTAAAAGGCAGATACTCTACCGTCTGAGTTAACGTCCCGATAGGGAGAACCTTTACTCTGTGAAAAACAAGCTGTCAAGAATAAAAACGAAAGTTTTTTCCCGCCACACTTGCCTGCCCCGCGCGAAAAGAGAAGTATCCGCTTGCCCTTCAACCGATTCCAGGCTATACATAAAAAGAATAGCTTGCAGAAGGAAAAATCTGCGATCGCCGTCATTTCATAGCGCAGCCGCCCTGCTTTTCCGCCTTCAGCGGTTACCCTCGCGGAATATGCCATACCTGAAGTTTTTTTCTTCTTTCAAGAAAATATTTTTTTTTTGTAAATACCAAACCCGTCGCCTTCAAAAGGGGTCAAAAAATGAAAAATTCTCCTATTGACCAGCTTTCCATCAAGGAATCTTGGAGGATGTTCCGCATCCTCGCGGAACTCACAGAAGGCATTGAAGAACTAAGTGAAATTGGTCCCTGTGTCTCTATTTTTGGCTCAGCCCGCGCCAAGAGAGACTCCGCTATTTACGCGGATACAGTTACGATAGCCAAGCTGCTGGTCAAAGCGGGCTACGGCGTCATCACCGGAGGCGGACCGGGGCTAATGGAAGCAGGTAACAAAGGCGCAAAGGAAGCCGGCGGCGTATCCGTTGGACTCACCATCGAACTTCCGCATGAACAAAAGTGCAACGAATACGTCACCGTCCACAGCGATTACCGCTACTTTTTTCTGCGCAAGCTCATGTTTGTGAAATACGCGCAAGCCTATGTGGTCATGCCCGGCGGCATGGGCACTATCGATGAGCTGGCCGAAGCCTTTGTGCTGGCGCAGACCGAACGTATTGAACCTTTCCCTATTATCCTCTACGACAGCGCGTACTGGAAAGGGCTGATCGTCTGGCTGAAAAAGACGATGGTCAAGGAAGGCTATATTTCCGAGGAAGAGATTTCCGGATTGATTACCCTGTGCGACACGCCCGATGAGGTCATCAGCGCCATCAGGGCGAAAGTGTCCAACCAATCATGAGCATTCCGGAAAACCGAGCGCATGCCTGTTTCAGAAGATAAAACGCCTATGAGCATCCGCCTGATGCGGCAAGGCGTGATCCGTCCATGGGGACCAATGCCCCCTCCGCCGCCCGGGCATACATGGGAAAGCTTGATGGACCAAGCTATTCGCGCTGCCAGAGCCTCGCTTGCTTCCGACTGCAAAGAAGTCCCTGTGGGCGCCGTAATCGCCGCCCCTGACGGAACGATTCTTGCCGAAGCGTCCAATGCCGTGATCCGTCCGCATGATCCCACAGGACACGCCGAAATCAGAGCTCTGCGCGCCGCGGCAAAAGCTAGCGGCAACTACCGCCTTTCCGGCTGCGTGATGGCTGTAACGCTTGAACCCTGCTTGATGTGCGCGGGGGCGCTTGTTCACGCGCGGCTTGCCGGCGTGGTTTACGGCGCGGCCGACATGCGGGCCGGAGCCGTAATCTCCTGTCTGGAAGGCTTGGATTTACACTGCCACAATCACAGGGTGTGGCACTACGGCGGCGTGCGCAGCGCGGAATGCGCGCGGCTGTTGCACGCTTTTTTCACAGAACGCCGCACGGAATCGAGACCTAACGGCTAAACATTGCAAGGCGAGTTCTGCAACAGCGGCTTCCAATGCCGCTTTATGCTGTCAGGATGCGTTATCCTGATGCTGCTTTTTGTTCCATAGCCGGATGCAAGAACACATCCCGCCGATCAGCATTCCCCCTCCTGATCCGAGGGGCAGAAAATCTGCTATGCATAGCGCTGGATACACGAAAGGAGTCTCCGCAATGGCCAAGAAAATGAAGACCATGGACGGCAACACAGCCGCAGCCCATATTGCCTACGCCCTCAGCGACGTGGCCGCCCTTTATCCTATTACGCCGTCTTCAACCATGGGCGAAAAGATTGACGAATGGGCCTCCGCCGGCCGCAAAAACCTCATGGGCCAAACCGTTTCCGTTTATGAAATGCAGTCCGAGGGAGGCGCTTCCGGCGCGGTTC
>CAYWQK010000027.1:0-16920 GCA_964460575.1 uncultured Desulfovibrionaceae bacterium
GCGAGGCCATCCGAACACTGCTTGATAGAGGCGCGGACATTCACGCGCGGGACAAGGATGGCTGGACAGCCCTGATGCTTGCGGCAATCAATGGCCGCAGCGAGGCCATTCAAACACTGCTTGATCGAGGCGCGGACATTCACGCGCGGGACAATGATGGCTGGACAGCCCTGATGCTTGCGGCAATGAAGGGCCACAGCGAGGCCATCCGAACACTGCTTGATCGAGGCGCGGACGTTAACGTGCGGGACAAGGTTGGCTGGACAGCCCTTACGCTTGCGCAAGATGGGAAACATAAAGAAACAATTGCCTTGCTCAAGCGCTATGGGGCAAAAAAATAGAGCCAAAGAAACTGGAGTCAACGCTATGCCGCAGTCTTTTTCCGCCAAGCTCAGCCTCGAGGCCACTGCCTTCAACGCGCGGCAGCTGGACAGCCAGCTCGCCCTTCTTGACGGCCAGGGCTGCCCGCAAGTGGCTTTTGCCGGGCGCTCCAACGTGGGCAAATCTTCGCTGATCAACGCGCTGGCCGCCCGCAAAAAGCTTGCCAAAACCAGTGCTACCCCGGGCAAGACGCGCTCCATCAATTTTTACCGCGCGGAAAGCTTCGCCCTGGCCGACCTTCCAGGATATGGCTACGCGCGCTGCGGCCGGCAGGAGCGCGCCGCCTGGGCGCGCCTTGTCGAACGCTACCTCGCCCATGCCGCAACGCTTAAGGCCGTGGTGCTGCTTCTTGACTGCCGCCTCCCGCCCCAAAAGCTTGACCGGGACCTTGCGGACTATGTGCTTGGGCACAACCTGCCCCTTATTCCCGTTTTAACCAAAATCGACAAATGCCCCCAAGCCCTCCAGGCGGAACGTGCCCGCCAGTGGTCCCTTTTATTAAACGGCCTCGTCCCGTTCGCCGTTTCCTCCCAGACAAGGCGGGGACTGGAACCCCTCTGGCTTGAGTTCGCGCGCCGCTGCGCCCCGGAGCCCTCCGCCGGCGGGCCGGCCGCCATTGACCAACACCAAGGAGATCTCCCATGCCTGCAGAACTGATTAGCGGAACCGAACTGCGCGAAGCCATTCTTGAAGAGCTGCGCGGCGAAGTCGCGCGCATGAAGGCCAAGTACGGCAAGGCCCCGGGCCTTGTGACTATCCTCGTGGGTGAAAACCCGGCCTCGGTGAGCTACGTCACTCTCAAAGTCAAAACCGCCAACAGCCTAGGTTTTCACGAAATCCAAGACAACCGCCCGGAATCCATCTCCGAAGAAGAACTTTTGGCGCTTATTGACCGATACAACAAAGACCCCGATATCCACGGCATCCTCGTGCAGCTCCCCCTGCCCCGGCACATCGATGAAACCCGCGTACTTTACGCTATCGATCCGGATAAAGACGTGGACGGCTTCCACCCCCTCAATCTCGGGCGCCTCCTTATTGGCGGCAAGGCCGCGCGCTTCCTGCCCTGCACACCCGCGGGCATTCAGGAAATGCTGATCCGCTCCGGCACAAACCTAGACGGCGCGGAAGTTGTGGTTGTGGGCCGCTCCAACATCGTCGGCAAGCCCATATCCGTTATGCTGGGGCAAAAAGGCCCTGGCGCCAACGCCACCGTGACCATGGTACACACGCATACCAAAGATCTGGCCGGCCACTGCCGCAGGGCGGACGTGCTCATTGTCGCCGCGGGCGCGCCGGGTCTTGTTAAAACAGAATGGATTAAGCCCGGCGCCACCGTTATTGACGTGGGCGTAAACCGCGTCGGTGTCAACCCAAAAACAGGCAAAGCCATTCTCTCCGGCGATGTGGACTTCGCCGGCGCGCGGGAAATCGCGGGCAAAATCACGCCCGTTCCCGGCGGCGTCGGCCCCATGACCATTGCCATGCTCATGAAAAACACCGTGCGCTCCGCCTGGCTGCACCTCGAGCAGCCCGCTGAGGCAAAGTAACCGGCAAGCGGCCCGTTCCGCGGGCCGCCCTTCCTTCACCTCCAACCGTCCTTTTCGGACAGCGCAGGAAACGCTCTCATGGGATTTTTTTCCAACACCGTCGCGCGCCTACTCCGGCCCAAATCCACAGGTTTCACTGATTTTGCCCCTGACTACATGATCCGGAAAGTACTCAGGCAAAAAATGGAAGAGCTACTTAAGCCCTATATCCTGCTGAAGGACATAAAAAATAACGGCGACGGCCGCATAAGCATTACCGGCGTGCCCAGGGGCGAACACAGTGAAATCACCCTAAGCGCCGCGCTGGACATTGCCGAAGACGGCTCGCGCGTCGTTTTTTCAGATATCGCCGCAAGCCGTGAATGGATGCAAACGCTTTTGCGGCGGCTGGTTGAACAGCGGACCTTTGACGTGCCCGAGCGCCTAACAGGCGCGGCGCTGAGCCTCAAGAGCTTTCTGCGCTAACTTTCCGCGCCGTCTACCCGCGGCTGAGAGGCCTCTTGCGGCGGGTTCCCGCCTTCAATCCTCGCTAGAAGCCCGCGCATGGGCATTTCTTCCGCCAGCTGGAGCCAGGGGCTTTTTCCCGCCCGCAAAAAACCCGCGGCAAGGCATAGGCCGCCTAGCGCCGGCCAGTACTCCGTATGCCCGAAACCTTGGCAGCGCATCTGCACAACGCCAGGGGATCGGGCAATCTCTTTGGGCAGGCCCACGCGGCCTATGCATTCCCGCTGCGGCAGACAGAGAACCTTATCCGCCTCGGAATAAAGGTTAAAAAGCCTCTGCCCAGCCTGGGGAAAGCGCAGCCCGCCCTCCGGCCAGCCGGCCGCCGCGGCCATCAGAACCACATCGCCCACGCGCCAAGGCGGCGTGCGCTCCGCAAGCCAGCGCACCAGGATCCTTGCGCCAAGCGAATGGCCCACAAAATTTAGCCGGGAGTAAACCCTATGCCGCAGCATCCGCGGCAAAAGATCCTCCAGCCCCTCCGCCAGCCTGTCCGCCCGCTCTCTGGCCTGCGTAAAAGACTCCGCGATGCCCTTTGCGCCGCCTAACAGCGCGTCCGCAAGCCAAAAATACGGCCTGGCCCGCCGGATATGCCCGCACGGCCCTTCCATGGCATAGCGCGCTGCGCTGCGCAGCGTTTCGTTAAACGCGTTGCCGGCGTCCCAATGGAGCAGAAGCACCGTGGATGCCGGCAAATCCGCCGCGCTTTCGCGAAAAGCCTCCAAATCTTTCTCCCGCGCTACAGCCGTATAGCCATGGATCAGCACATTCACAACGCCATTTTCCGCCTCGCGCAGGGTATGGACTTCAACCCCCACGCCGCTGATCTCGGCCCTGAACATCCCCGCGCCTCCCTCAAAAAAAACCCGCCGGCGGCATTACCGCCTATCGCTGTACCGCAGCAGGCCGTGCAAACAAAAAAGGAGGAAAAGCCAAGGCTATCCTCCCATAAACCGCTATCTTCCCCCAGCCTGCGTTCGGGGCTTCCCAGGGCCGCAAGCCGGCATCGCGTGCCCCGCCGATGGCGGAAAAGGCAAAAAAACAATGCCCTGCGCCACCAGCAGCCGCTAGAAGGAATACTGAACTTGAAGGCCAAAGATGTTGTAATCGCCGTGGTAGGCGGCATGCAGCTCGGTATTGCCGTAAACAGAGCTGGGCGTACTGTGGCTGGCAGTGACGGCTTTGGCGAACATGTGGGTATAGGCCGCGTCAAATTGCCAATTGCCCCAGACGTAGCTCATACCGATAGAGGCCAAAATGCGGTTGCTGTCCGGCACGCGCGCGGTGCGGTGCTCGGCATTGGGTACGCCCGCTTGGTCCCAGGAAACGCCGCCGCGCAAGGTAAAGGCGTCCGTCCAATGGTAGTCAAGGCCGGCCGCCACGGTCCAGGTGTTTTTCCAACATTCCTGCACAGGATCAATAGGGGATATATTGGAAAAAATATCAAGCGTCTTAAAGCGGCTCCAATGTGTCCAGCGGACATTGGCGGAAAGATCGATCTTGTCAGTCAGGCGGTGGAAGGCGGCAAACTGCACGTGCTCAGGCAGGGTAATGGAAGCGCAGGCATAACCGCTCGCGTCGAGGCCGGAAAGCGTGTGCGTGCCATGAATGCGGCTGGTGATTTTAGAATGGTAGCTTAGGCCAAAGCGCGTGCCTTGCACAGGCTCGTACATGAGGCCGAGCTTGTAGCCCAGATTCACGCCATCGGCCCGCAAATCGGAACGGACAGAGCCGCCGCGGGCCACATCGTTGCTTAACTCCGCGTCAAAGTAGCGAACTACAAGGCTCGCTCCGAGAGAAAGGCTGTCCGTAAGCTTATAAGCCACAGAAGGCGTGAAATCCATGGCGGACATGCGCGAAGTCAAGGCATGGATGGAGCCAAACCAATCTTCGTTGTATTCGGTGACCATGCCGTAGGGCACGTACATGCCAAAGCCAAAGCGCCAGTCTTCATACTCCGCCTGCGTGAAGGCAAAGGGAATGGCGACCGCCTTGGAAAGTTTGCCGGGAGGAGAGGTCATATCGCCAAGATCCGTTTTCAGGTAGCCTCTGGCCTTTGAATGCAGATGAATGACGTGCGAACCTAGCTGCACGCCGCTGCCCTTGAGAACCATGCCTGCGGGGTTGGCGGCAATGGCGGAATAATCGTCCCCGCCGACGCCTGTGCCGGCGAAGGCGCGGCCTTGGTTGGTTACAGAATATTCCGAAAGCTGAAAGCCTCCGGCAAAGGCCGTTGCGGCCCACAGACACACCGCAAGAGCGGACAGCGCTATCTTCTTTACCATCTCGATTTCCTTTGCGGGCCAGAAGTGCCGGATTTTTCCAGCCAGCCTTAACGCGTCTCAGCCGATTCTCCGCGCCCTGTGATTTTTCTCCCGCTACCATAGACATTTTCCGCTTTAGCTCAAATCTTTTTCATCAACTTTTTGCATGGTATTCAATTTTTTTGTAATCAATTAGAATAACAATATTTTCTTATATAAGAACTATTTTCTTGGCAAAATAGAAAAATAATGGTACAGCGCACGGCGCGCGTTTTAGCATCGGACATGATACTTCTTACCCTGCGTTTTTACTAATCTTTCTTAAAAGGAATACCCATGAGACAGCGATGCCGTTTCTGCGGCGCCGAAAACACCATTAAATATGGCAAAGTCTTTGGGCAGCAACGCTTCCTCTGCCGGGAATGCGGACGGCAGTTTGTGGAAGGCCGCTTGCCCGAACATTCCGAGCGCGACAAGTTCGCCGCCTTCACCCTAGCCATGGCCGGCATCCCCAAAAATACAATCGGGCAGCTTCTGCAGGTCAGCGCGCAGAGCGTGCTGCGCTGGATTAGGAAGATCGCCCAGGATAACCGGCTGAGGCGGGGGGAATATTCCTCCCGAATGCGGGAAATCAATGTCATTGAGCTTGTGCGCTACTTCGCGAAAAAGGAAAAAAAACGGCAGGCGAAGAGTATGTGGCTTGTGCCGTATATGTTTCCCTCAGGCTGGAGCCTTGATCTGGTCTTGCAAAAGCCCGCCCCCCGCCTGCGGCCGGAAGAGGATTCGCCCTTGGAAGTGAGCCTGATGGGCGACGAAATCCTTAAGGGTGTTGTGCAGGATGAAAAGACCGGCCGCTACCGGATTCTTCGGGAAAACTTCGCCGCGATCTGCCAAGAGCGGCTGAACATCCGGCTGCACAACCTTTCCAAGCTGGGGAGCACCGTGGCTCACTGCAAGCGCTATTTCAAGCGCTACAGGAAAAGTATACAGAACAGCCCCTATATTTTTTTCCTCTTTGGCGACAATGACTGCAACTTTAACTGGGACGCCATCTCCAGGCATCCCCTGCAGGCGCATAATCCCGCCTGCACACTAGATGCCTTCCGCGAAAAATACAGCGCGCTGATCATGGAGGCAAAACGCGAAGGAACAATGCCTGTGCTCCTTTCGCTCCCGCCTGTTATACCGGAGCGCTTTTTCAGGACCATTGGCAGCCTGTACGACAAGGCAAAAATCCGCCAGTGGCTCAACGCGGACCTAGGCTATATCCGCCAATGGCAACAGATGTATAATCTAGAGATTTTCAAAATCGGGGTCCGGCTCAATGTACCTGTTTTTGACATCACCACCCCCTTTCTCCAGCAGAGAATCCCGGGCGACTTCGTGTGCGCGGACGGCGTGCACCCCAATGCCGCCGGGCATAGGCTCATCGCGGACTCTATCTGTGGCCACATCGCGAGCCTAACCCCGCCTATCTTTCCCCTTTCCGCGGCAAAAACAGCGGGGCTGCCCGCGGCATCCCGGCGCAAAGGCACAAACGGCGGCGTGCGCACCCGGCCTTAACACGCCGCGGCGCGCTTATATCCGGCGCAAAAGCCCGCGCATAAAAAAAGCCCCTCGCTCATAAGGGGCCTTTTTGTTTGCGGCGCGCCGCTCCAGCGCGTGCGTTAGCGCACGTTTTTGAAAATTTCAGGATCCATGGTCCAGCCGTGCTCCTCCGCCGGAAATTCTCCGCTCTTTACGGCGCGGCAGTACTCGGCAACGGCCTCGCGCAGCAGCAATCCGGCCTCGGCGAAATGGCGCACGAACTTCGGCGCAACATCGGAAAACATGCCCAGCATATCCTGCCCCACAAGCACCTGCCCATCGCAGCCGGCGCCAGCACCGATGCCAATAACCGGAATGTCCAGCTCGGCGGAAATTTTTTCAGCCAAGGGCGCCGGCACACATTCCAGCACCAAGGCAAAGGCTCCGGCCGCCTGCACGGCCCTGGCGGAATCCATAATCTTCTGCGCGGCTTCAACAGTCTTGCCCTGCACGCGGTAGCCGCCTAGAGCATGGACGGACTGCGGAGTCAGCCCCAAATGCCCAACAACGGGAACCGACGCCGCAGCAATGGCGCGGATATGGGGGCAAAACTCTTCGCCGCCCTCTAATTTCACGGCCTGGGCGCGGCCCTCTTTCATCAGGCGGCCGGCGTTGCGCACGGCATCCTCCACTGAAACCTGGTAAGACATAAAGGGCATGTCCGCTACCACAAAGGCGTGCTCCGCCCCGCGGGCCACGGCGCGGCTATGGTGGATCATATCTTCCATCGTTACCGAAAGCGTATCTGGATAACCAAGCATGACCATACCTAGGGAATCGCCCACAAGCAGCATCTCCACACCAGCTGAGTCCATGAGCCTGGCCATGGCGTAGTCGTAGGCGGTGAGCATGGTGATGCGGTCGCCCTCTGCCTTCTGCCGGCGCAGGCTAACAACACTGTGCTTTTTCATCTTACCCTCCTTGACCGGTTAGAGACCTCGGCCAAAAGGCCGAGTACGTCCGCACCCGCAGGCTTAGCCTGGTGCGAAGGCATTTTTAAATATCCCTCTTCCGCTCCTCACTCGTTGGGGGGATGCGCGCAGCAGCGCGGAACAGAGCGCTTGTTTTCTCGGTTTATCTTGCGCAAAAAAAACTCCCTGTCAAACAAAGAAAAAAGGCGGGAGCGGAAGAACCCCGCGCCCGCCCCGCCGGAAGACGGCACCGCTAGAACTTGTAACCCACCGTAACGGCCGCCGCGTGCGTAATGCCGTGGTGGCTCTTACCGGGCATAACACCCGTTCCGCCAAGGGAAGCGGGGTTGTAATCCAAATCGCGCGAGCGGAACATCGTATAGGCCAAATCTATGGTCCACTTGTCTAGGATAAAGCCCACGCCGCAGGAGTAGCGGCTGCGGCCGTTGGTTTCAACCATGTAGTCGGCGTACTCCTTGTTAATGGGGCTGGTTTCATAGCTATAGCCCAGGCGCAGCGCCAGCCAATCCAAGGGAAGGTATTCCACGCTCAAGTTGAAGAGCCAGGTATCCTTCCAGTTCTTGGGCACATACATATCGCCCGCGCCCATCATTTTCTGCATGGGATTGCTAAAATGCACGTTGAAGTTGCGGAAGCGGCTCCACACCGTATACACGGCGCCGGCTTCAAAGCTCAGGTTGGGCAGGGGCTTATAGGCGACGCCCGCGGAAATCATATCCGGCATGCGCAGGTGGGCCTTGAGGCGTCCGCTTAGATCCATGCCCATGATCTTGCCGTAAAAAATGGAGTCGCCGGTAACACGGTGGTTGATGGCGCTGCGGTAGGCTAGGCCAGCGGACCATTGGTCGTTGAACTTGTAGTGCGCCGCCGCGTTAAAACCAATGCCCAGATCGTTTTTGGCCGTCATTTCTTGGTACACGCCGTAGGACATTTTGTGCATGTTCATGCGGGCAATCATACCCTCGATGCCGATAGCGAGAGAGAGATTGTCCGTCACGCGGAAAGCCAGGTTGGGGTTGAACGAAAGTGTCTGGAGCTTTACATCCTCAAGGTTATTCACGCCAGCCCAGTCCGTGCCGTACTGGTTGCCAAGGCCGAAGCGCGTAAAGACGCCAAAGCCAAACCAGACGGTGTCGTTAAACTGGTGCGTCACATAGCCGTGAGGCGTAAAGAAATAATGGCGCTGCGTGCGGGTGTGGGTGGTTTGGCCATCCTTCACTGCGTCGATCGTCATCTTGGGCGAGATCGCGGTTGTGCCCAGCATTATCTGCGTGCCGGGAAGCTGCGTGATACCCGCGGGGTTGTGCGCCACTGCCGAAGCGTCATTCGCGCGGCCCACCATGCCGTTAGCCAGGCCGCTGGATCGCGCGCCCCATTCGTAAACGCCAAAGCCTTCCGCGCGCGCCTCCGGTGCTGCAAAAAACACGAGCGCGGCAAAAGCCGCCAAGAATGCCGTGAACAACCGTTTCATACATCATCCTTTTTATTTCCAAGGGGAGAAAAAAAGCCGCGCGGGCTCATGCCAAAGCCAGTCCAAGCCAACGCTGCCACGCGGAAAACGGCACCGCGCAGGCGCGCTCTGCAAGCATCGCAGGCAAAACATCGGGGGCAGTATACACCATCGCGCCGTTTATGCCACCTTTTTTTCTTTTTTTTTCAAGGGTATTCAGTTCTTGGAATATCGCTTGCATCCTTTGGAAAAGTTTTGGATAATGTGCCACTAGTATTGTCTGACAGCTGATCCGTATAGATCGGCGGAGGAACGCCATGAACATCTCCCCCTCCCTTTGGGACTGGTTCGGCCAGATCCCAGACCCCCGAAACCCTTCCGGGCGGCGCTATTCCCTGCAAAGCATCCTTGCCCTAATCACCGTGGCCCTGCTCAACGGGCAAACCTCATTGCGCGCCATCTCCATATGGGGGCGGACCCTCACCAAAAATCAGCTCGAACATTTTGGCATCCGCAGAAAAAAATCCCCCTCTCAGACTACCATGCACTATCTTCTGACCCGCCTCGATCCCGCGGTCATTGAAGCCTCGCTCAACGAATGGTTCAAAGCATGGTTCAAAAACACGGCCTCCCTTTCCCTGCCGGATCTGCCAAGGCTCCCCTCCCTTCGGGGACTTACGGACGAATACCGCGCCCTTGCTGTGCTAAGTTCCTGCTGCTCCGCCCTTTCCCGCCGCTTTGACCGCCTGGCGGACGACCTGAAACAAATGGACCTGAACGCGGGGCTTGACGCGCTCCGCCTCCTCTTTGACCACTTCCCAACGGATGGCGAAGCCAACGCTTAAGGCGAACTTTGGCTTTGCTCCGCAACCTGCAAGAACATCCCTAGCGGAGATTTCCTATGAAAACGCTTTCTGCTGTAGCCGGTATCGCGCTGCTTGCCTGCTCTCTCCTCATTCCAGCCGTAAACGCCCGGGCGGCCAACATCCAAAGCGCCGCCCCCATAGCCAACAAACCCGCCTCCATTCCAATGCGCAACACGTCCGTTGCCGTGGAATTCCAAGGTACGGATAGCATCGGCTCCCGCTTAGCCAGCCGCGTAAAGGAAAATTTCAACACCAGCACCCTCTTCACACTCACGGAAAAAGACACGCCAAAACTGCGTTTGCTTATTTCCACCGTACCTGAATTCCCCACCCGCCCGGAGGTCGGCTCCGCATGCAGCGTTATCTGGCTCTTCTCCAGAAACAACAGTGATCTCCGCCACTTCCTGAAGTGCGAAACGCATGTTGTGGGTTCCGGCGATGTGGACAACCTCGCCGCAAAAATCCTGGAAACAACGGACGGCGTCTCCACGCGCTACGACTACCTCTTCCAGTAACAGATCGTCCCCGCGTACGTTTTACGCAAAAGCGCCCTCGCTTCTCCGCGGAAGCGAGGGCTTTTTTTACCTATACGCGCCACAGAGCCCAATCAAAAGAAACTCGGCACGGGCACAACAACTATTCACGCCTTCTTGCCCAAGCCGTCCGCTATTATCGGCTTTCCGTTTAGCGTAAGGGCGTCCGCGCAGATAGGCTAAAGGAGCTTCGCTAGCCGCTCGCCTCGGCACTACCGGCGGCACATATATAGCAATAAAGTAAGCAATAAGCACTAGAATACGGTTTACATTTTTAACATTTATGTTACAACGTTGAAAAAACTTAAGCTGTTTTGAGGCCGTCCCATGCGGCGGAGGCGCGGCCGCCGCGCTTCAAGGGACATGATACGCCTGCAAAACTGCAAGGAAAAGAACAATGGAAAAAACAATACAGGCCCTTACCCTGCTTTTCATGCTTGCCTTGGCGGCGGGAGCGGCGTTTGCCGCCGGTTTTGAAGACACAAAGGCCCTCGCGGAACAAGGCGACGCCAGCGCGCAGTACAACCTAGGCCGGATGTATTACAGCGGCACGGGTGTAGCGCGGGATTACACCAAGGCCCGCGAATGGTATGAAAAATCCGCTGCGCAGGGAAACGCAAACGCGCAGGCTATGCTCGGCGCGATGTACGCGGAAGGCCTTGGCGTAACGCACAATGACGCCAAGGCCCGCGAGTGGCTGAAAAAGGCCGCAGCTCAGGGAAATCCAAACGCCCGGGCCATGCTTAGGCGCAATGTGTTGCGCGACAGACCTTGGCGCGACACACAACACCGAGGCTTGAATATGGTACGAAAAAGCCGCCGCGCAAAGAAATCCGGACGGACAAAATGACCCAGGCTTACTATATGCGCCGATCCAAGGAGCGCCGACAGATTTGGCCGCGGCCCGCGAATGGTTTGGCAAGGCCTGCAAAAACGGCAGTCAAAACGCCTGCGAAGTGTACAAGCTGCTGAGCCGGAAAAGATAGTAAGAGCGGGCGGTAGGTTGCGCTCTCCGCAGGCTGGCACGGCATAGTACGGAGCGCGGTACGGCAAAAAAGCAAACGCTCAAAGAAGGTTCAATGGCGGCGCGCCGCATCTCTTGGGCTAGAAGCCTTTAGCTTTACGGCGCGTTAGGTAACCGATCTAGTAAATAACATGGTAAATCAGTAAGGAAAAAACAATGAAAAGGCTATTACAAACCCTTGCCCTGCTCTTCATCCTTGCCCTAGCGGCAGGAACGGCTTCAGCCGTCAGCTTCGAAGAAATAAAAGCCCTTGCGGAACAGGGTGACGCCAACGCGCAGTATACGTTAGGTTCGATGTACGCAGAAGGCCTTGGCGTGCCTAAGGATTACACTAAGGCCCGCGAATGGCTGGAAAAGGCCGCGGCACAGGGAAATGCGTACGCGCAAGCGACCCTAGGCATGATAGGAGGCCGTGAGGTACCTAAGGATTACACTAACACCCGAGGATGGTATAAAAAAACCGCCGCCCAGGGGGATACGGACGCGCAAGAAAGGCTCGACGCGATGTACGCAAATAGCCAACGTACGGTAGGGACTTATAAAAAAGACAGAGCAGAGTGGTGGATAAAGGCTATAACGAAATCGCTTGGCATTGCCCTGCTCTTCGCGCTTGCTACTGCTGCGAGAGCATTAATAGCCCTTGCCAAAAGAGTCTTCGCCGCCATGCAAAACATTAGTAGGCCGGACGCACGAAAACGGACAAGATGCCACGCAAAATTACAAAAATTCCCCCGCGAGTGACGGCAACGAGGAAAAGGGCCGCTGAACCGGGAAATGCTGACGCCATACAACCTAGGCCCGCGGTATTGCACTGGGTGTAGGAGGCTAAGAGAAACAGAGTACTAAGAGCGGCTTAGATCTCGCGAGCTCCGCAGGCTAGCAGCCTGTCCCCTCCCCTGGTTTGCCGGAGGCGCGGCATCGCCGTTTTTACCAAATACGGCGCCAGCGGCGCGTTATGCGGGTATCCCACGGAGTTTGCGAAAACTTTCGGCATATGCCGCAGCCAACAAAAGGAACAACGCCGCCCCGCCGCCGCGAATGAAAAGCAAAAACGGGACGCTCCATAAAAGGAAACGTCCCATTCCTTACAACCCGCACAACTAAACCGCTTATCGAACTACTTAACGGAGTCTTTCAGCGCTTTGCAAGGCACAAAACGCACTGTCTTGCTGGCGGCGATTTCGATTTCCATGCCCGTGCGGGGGTTACGGCCCTTGCGGGCGGCGCGTTCGGAAATCTTAAATGTCCCAAATCCGGCAAGATTCACCGCGTCACCCTTGGCCAGAGCTTCGGACAGGGTTTCCACCATCGCGTTCAGCGCTTTTTCGGTCTGCGCTTTGCTCGCAAGGCCGGACTTCTCAAAAATCTGCGCAATGAGTTCCGCTTTTGTCATGTCGCTTCTCCCTTTGTGAAAAAAAATATCGGCAGGCTCGGCCGCCGTTTTTTACGTTTCTCAAAATAGGACCTGCTTTGTCAAGCGGTTATAAAAAACATCAAAAAACTCGCCCCAAGGCACCGCGTAACCCCAAAAGCGAACAAATATAGCGGGCTGGGGTTTTTCACGCCCGCCGTTAGCGCCTCCAAGCGGCAAGACGCAGCCACGTAAGCTCATGCTTGTTGCAGGAGAGGTGTACGATGCGCGAGCCCTGCATGGCTGCGAAGCGCTCAAGCAGGTCAAAATCCGTCCGTCCCTGGCATTTGACAGTGCACACAAAATTTTTGCATTCGCCCAGCGCCTCCCAGCGAGTCAGCAGTTCATACAGGCGCCGCGGGTAGCAAATCATATCTGAAAAAAGCCAATCAATGGCGCCCGCGTGGCGCGGGTCCAGCCCGAATCCGCTGCCGATGCAGCTGGTTACCCCGGGCATTGCCGCAACCCGCGCGTCCAGCGGCGCCTTATCAACGGCAAAAACCCTTGCCCCCAGCGAGGCCAGTACCCAGCTCCAGCCGCCGGGACAGGCGCCAAGATCCAGACACAAAGCCCCCGGCGCGGGCTTCGCCTCCGGAAACCGCGTAAACAATTCCCAGAGCTTGAGATACGCACGGCTCGGCGGGTTGCTTTTGTCCTCCTCAAAGCGCACCTCCCCATCGGGAAAAAGCGAGGAACACGCAGGGGAAGCCAGCGCCACATCAGGCGCCCACAAAGTCCAAGAGCCAAGGGGGGAGGAAGGCGCGGGTTCGCCAAAGCGCAAAGGACGCGCCGAAACATGCGGACATTGTTCCGCAATCAGCGCGGCCCTGCGGTGAAAAGCCGTGGAGTGCAAATGCCAATTGCGCTGCAGATCCGTAAGCGCACGGGCAAGCCTGCCAATGGACGCGGCATAGATGAAGCGCGGGTTTAGCCACACGTTCTGCGCCCACATGGGCAGGGGGATCTCCCCCTCCGGCACCTCCGCTAAAACCAAGCGCTCCCGCGCCTCCAACGCACGGATACCAAGCCTGCGCAGCTCCTCCAGCAAAACAGCCTCAAAGCCTCTGGCCGCAAGAAACGCCGCCAGACGCAGCCCTTCCCATTGCCGCGTGCCGCCGCTGGCTACCGCCTTCCGCATGTCCCGCGCTCCCAAAATGCCACCCTCCACGCCCGATCTTTTCATGCCGCGTCCTCCCGAAACCCCTTTTCCCAAAACGCAAAAGCTATCTGGTATCCGTTTCCCTGTAGAAAGACAAGCCTAGGGGCTTGACCTGCCTCAGCCTTTCGGCATAGTATTGGAACTTGTACGCACGGAGGGGTGGCAGAGCGGCCGAATGCGGCGGTCTTGAAAACCGTTGATGCCGTGAGGTATCCGGGGGTTCAAATCCCTCCCCCTCCGCCAGAAAAGAATCAAAGGCAGTCCGAAAGCGCCATACCGTATCGGACTGCCTGTTTTTTTCTTTTCCACAGCCGGTAAAAGTCAACAGGCGCATTGTATTCGCACGCAAGCGGGTAGCCATTTGGATAGCGGCGCACGCTGACAGGGCGGGATTACCCGCGAAAGGGAGCGTTACCCATGCGTTGGCAGACGTAAAACCGCATGCGAAACCGGCAGAGAAAGACCGCTATCCTGAGAGAAGGCTTGCGGAGGCGCGGGAGCAGCGCTTGCCAGTGGACACGATGCGGACGCCCCCCAGCGCTGCGCAAGCGCCGCCGAGGGCGCGAAGTGTTGACAACTCGCGCCGGAATGCTCTATTTTGAAACATGGTCTTTGACGCGGAACAGGCCGGCAGGGGATCAATCAGGGCCGCGAGTAACGGCACAGAGAGCTCTTAAAATAAAGGATTCTGCATAATCAGCTGCGCGGCTTTAATCCTACCTCTCCGCCAGCGAAGCTTTCAGAAAATCTGTCTCATGTCCAAAGATACGCAACGGTTGCAGAGAAGTCCGCAAAGCCTTGAGCCAAGCGGGCTTTTTCACTCTTTGCAGGCAAGCGCGAGGCTAAGTCCTTCAGCCCGCGTACGTTTCAAACGCTTGCCGAATACGGTATAAGGGATAGCGCTACGATGAAAAAAGCCATGGTTCTCAGCAGCGGCGGAGTGGACAGCGCCACCTGCCTCGGCATTGCCATTGAAGCTCTAGGCAGGGAAAACGTTTCGGCCGCATCCGTCTTTTACGGCCAGAAACACCAAAAAGAACTTGAACAGGCCAGAAAAATCGCCGTATTCTACGGTATACGGCAATACGAGATCGACCTAAGCGCCATTTTCCGCTACAGCGACTGCCCTCTGCTTGCCGCCTCCAGCAAGGAAATCGCGCACACGAGCTATGCCCAGCAGATTCGAGAAAACGGCGGCATGGCCTCGACCTATGTTCCCTTCCGCAACGGCTTGATGCTTTCCGCCGCAGCCAGTTTTGCCATGGGGATCTGGCCCGATGACAACATTGAAATCCATATCGGCGCACACGCGGACGACGCCGCGGGCAACGCCTACGCGGACTGCTCCAAGCCATTTACGGACGCCATGGGCAGCGCCATCAGCATCGGCACGTACGGCAGGGTCCACTTGGCCGCGCCGCTTGCGGCGATGAACAAAGCCCAGGTTGTTGCCGCGGGACTCAGGCTCGGCGTACCGTATGAACTCACTTGGAGTTGCTACGAAGGCGGGGAAAGGCCCTGCGGCGCCTGCGCCACCTGCCGCGACAGGGCCGCGGCCTTCGCGGCCAACGGTGTCAGGGATCCCGCACTGTAGAGGCAGCACCCAGACCGCCCGCCAAGGATGCCCCTGCTCCAAGCAAGGATGGCGGACAGCCACTTTCGACCAAGATCCCAACCAGTAGGGAAATAGGATGAACACGCTAAAAAAGGCCCTCGCCCTGCTCCTCTGCCTCACAGCCCTTCTTGCCCTTACCCCGCCCTCGGGAATGGCCCACGAGGCAACGTTTACGCAGGAACAGATTCAGACAATCCGCAAACAGGCTAAGCTGGGCAGCTCCACTGCCCAATACACGTTGGGCGTGATCTTTAGCACCGGAGACGGTGTCCAGCAGGATTACCAGCAGGCCCGCGAGTGGTGGGAAAAGGCCGCCGAGGGCGGACTGGCCTCAGCGCAGTCCGCTCTGGGCTATCTGTATCTCTACGGCTATGGCCTGCCGCAGGATTACGCGCTGGCGGCCGAGTGGTACCAAAAAGCCGCCGAACAGGGGGACGCGGACGCGCAGTTCAACCTAGGCCTGATGTATGTGCTGGGCCACGGCGTGCCGCAGGATTACGCGCTGGCGGTCGAATGGTACCAAAAAGCCGCCGAACAGGGACACGCGGACGCGCAGTTCAACCTGGGCAATATGTACTACCAAGGCGACGGCGTGCCGCAGGATTATACCAAAGCGGCCGAATGGTACCAAAAAGCCGCCGAGGCAGACTTAGACCTAGCCCAGTACAACCTAGGCGTGATGTACCAAAACGGTCTTGGCGTGGCTCAAAATCTTTCCACAGCCAGAGAATGGTACGGCAAAGCCTGCGGAAACGATTACCAGGCTGCCTGCGAGGCATATCAAACGCTGTACGATCAGGGCTATTAAACAGCCCCGCCGCGGTTTTTAACATGTGAGGCGCGGGGGGAAACGCCCAAGGTAGGCAAAGGCTAGCCAGCGCTAAGGCAAGAGACGGACGTATCTATCTTTCGGACGAGGCCGCAAAGCATTGACATCCTCCCCCGCCAGAAGTCGGGGGATTCCTATCGGTAGCGGCTCTCTGGAGAGTCAAAATTCCAGTTAAAGTGCGCCTTATATCCTCCCCCTAAAGGGAGAGATTTTGCGGCGCGGTTTGATAAGGAGACAGAATGACAGAGCTTGAGAAACGCGCTCTCGCGGGCGATGTCCAGGCGCAGTTCAGCTTGGGCAAAATGTATGCCAACGGCCAAGGTGTAGCGCGGGATTACGCCAAAGCGGCCGAATGGTACCAAAAGGCCGCCGATCGAGGCTTGGCCGCCGCGCAAAACAACCTGGGCTTGCTGTATAAAAACGGCCATGGGGTAGCGCGGGACAGCGAAAAAGCCTGCGAGCTCTACGCAAAGGCCGCCGCGCAGGGTCTGGCCTTTGCGCAATACAACCTAGGCGTGATGTACAAAAACGGCTGGGGTATAGGGCGGGATGACGCAAAGGCCGCCGAATTGTTCGGGCAGGCCGCCGCACAGGGACACGCTTTTGCCCAGTTCAGACTGGGTGTGCTGTACGAAAACGGCTGGGGCGTGCCAAAAGATCCGGCTGCGGCCAAAAAATGGTTTGGCAAAGCCTGCCAAAACGGCAATCAAGACGCCTGCAAGGCATACAAGCGGCTCGGTGAGGAAGGGTATTAAAGCGCCTCGGCCCCCGCGATCTCAGCAGGCTGGCCGGACTGCCCGGCCGCCAGCCGTTACCTC
>CAYWQK010000028.1:0-16891 GCA_964460575.1 uncultured Desulfovibrionaceae bacterium
TGCAACCTTGCCAAGGTTGAAGTCGCGGGTTCAAATCCCGTCTCCCGCTCCACCAAACCTTCGCGGGAATAACTCAACGGTAGAGTGTCAGCTTCCCAAGCTGAAGGTTGCGGGTTCAAATCCCGTTTCCCGCTCCACAGATATTAAGGAGTTATACGCGAACAGCGTATAACTTTTTTTATACCCTCTTTTTGGCCTGTCCCGGCAACATATGGCCGACGCCGCAAAGAGTATATCCTTGTCTTCCCAGCCCGGCAAAGATTTTTGGTATGCTAGGAAGATCCTAGCGTGTATAAGAGATTACTAGAAAAAGAAAAATTGCAAGTAAAAGCAGGCACCCGCACCCTTGTGGTAGATCGCTTTTGTCGGCATCGCTTGGAGCGCCGCTAGGCACTTTTGAGTTGGAACGCGCCTGAGATGGATCTTGAGAGGCTGCTATCGAGTGCGTCCGAAGGCGTTCAAGGTTATCCTTATCGATGTTCGATACCAGCTGGAGCAGACCGGAAAATCCCTGAGGTTCGCTTTGCGGCATTACGAATATCCTTTATCCGTTAATCAAGTCACTGATGCGGAGACAGTTTTTTTGGGTTACCATGCGGAGCGCGGCCTCCAGCACATGGGTATTGTCATCATTCATATACGAAAGGCATACGGAAAAATTTTCCTTTCCCGTACAGGAGATGTAGAGAAGACCATTCGAATCCCAAAAGGAGAGGCTGTTCCAAGGGCAGAAAAGTTTCTCGTTTTCTCCGAAAAAGCGAAATCGCTCCAATACCATTCCGGTATCACGGAGCACGGCGGTTCCGAAATGGTACTCTTTGCCCTCGCGCAGCCCGTTTATATATTTTAACAACAAGGAAAAGCCGACAGCTTTCCATAGCTTTTCAACCAGCTCCGAGAAAATGGTGGCATTGCGTGTGCTAATGGTAGCTACTTCGCGCGCTGTACCAAAGGTTATGTAATATGTAGTGCCTGTGGGAATACCATTGACCGATTGACGCACGCCTCCCCAACGTACTCTTGTGATGGAATCAAGCTTCCAGAGGCGGTTTTCCCATTCGATACCTTGAGGGGAGATACGGAACGGCTTTCTAAAAAGGCCTATTTGTGTTTCATAAGTGATTTCTTTTTCGCGTTCGCTGTGGAGCTCTTCCAGTGTGCGGGCATCATCTTCTGCCTGTTTAGCTATCGTATCGTCTTCGAGAAAAACTTCATGGATCAGCGCCGTGAGTTGCTGAGAGACCTCGAGCCTATTGTAGTCATTGTAAGACAGCAGCGCGAGGTTCCGGAGTTTCCTAGCAAGCTTTTGGCTGGCGGCATGGTTGAGGCCGCGGCTTCTGGCGCAGACCTGAACAGGCTGGGCGACAAAATCCCAGTTCTTAACGGTATGGCACAGAAGTTCCAGCATTTTTTTCAGCGAGGCTTCAGAAATTTTTTTGTCAAGGCCACTCGTTATGTCTTCAATCAAACAATCTACATTTTCGGCTTCTTTTTCGAGAAAAACTTGCGCTTCTACCTCATAAGCGTCAACGAGATCCGCGATAAGCGTAGATATCTCTAGCTGTCCGGCAGCCGTGTCATCTTCAACCGCCTTGGTTACCGTGCGGACAAGCTCCCGTGTAGGAAGTTTGTCTAGAGCGGCCTTCATGGATGACCGATACTGCCCACGGCAGTTTTTCAGCTCGTCATCGATGAGGGAGAGTTCGGAGACTTCGGGGAATCCTGCCGCGCTTCTATCCGAATTAATGGCGGCGCTAAGCTCCTTCGCGTCGATGCCGTCATACTCATGGGCAAGGGCAATGAGCCAGCCAGACAATTCATCCGCGCTGGGATTGCGCAGATACTCCAGAGCCGCTGCAATAAGATTGGTTTTTGCGAGTGGGGAGAGCGAATCGTCATCCAGCAGAAGCTCAGGGCTCCGCTCGAGTTCTCGCAGGAGATCCTCGGTTCTTTTCGGGCTGATTCCTGGCAGCCAGGACATTTCGGCGCGCAGCCTTTTTCTTGGATTAGTAAGAATGGACCTCGCTTCGGCACATTCGTCGGCATTGGCGAAAAGACCGCGCTCTTCCGCGAGTTCCATAATCCGGCGCCGGGAATCGCGAGGGCTGGCAGTGAGTACATGGAACGGATTTTTTAGGAGATCCATGACAGTTCTCCGACTATGGTTAAACGAGGAAGCCGATGTGCGCCGTAGGATCATTTGCCCTGCACTCGGAGAACTCGTTTAGCGCTTCGTTTATGCTTTCCTGATCTAAGAGCGTCTTTCCTCTCTTGGCAGTGACCCTGGCGGCTTCGCGGATGACGAACGCCACGTCAGAAAGCGGCTTTCCTGTGAGATTGTCTATAAGATCGTTCAGATCCAGATCGGGAGTTTTGGGCAGCTTTTCCAGAAGCGTGGCTACTAGGGCTGCTACTTCTCCGTGTGAAGGCATCCCTACTTCAATAATATGATCGAAGCGGCCGCGGCGGAGAATGGCGGGATCGATCATGTCAAGGACATTGGTCATCGCAATAACGAGAACTTTTTTTTTGCCCGCTTCGGGAATCCTCCGTAAAAATTCCGAGACTTCTTCAACATGATGAAGTCCACTTAACGTGTTCCCCTGGCGATTCGCCAAATACGATTCCATTTCATCGATAACCAAGACGGAAGGCGCGTTTTCCATGGCCTTGTCGAAAATTTCAGCTATTTTTCGGCTGGTTTCATGGATATAAGGGCTGCCCACGCTTCCCGCGTCCACAGAGTAGCACGGCCAATCAAGAAATTCGACGAGCCGCTCAACGGCAAAGGTTTTGCCGCAGCCGGGAGGACCATGTAGAATAATGGCGGAGGGAAAGTTAATACCCATAGCGGCGTATGCTGCGGGATGAAGAATGATATCGATGACGTGTTCGTTGAAAAAAGCTTCGAGTTTCGGCCTGCCGGAAAGGCGAAAGGTTTTGCTCTCTTTTTGCAGTGCAGTTTTTTTTTCGAGGGGTGGGAGGGTTTTGTTTTGCGGGAAGCATGGTTCGGAGCTGCGGCTGATCAGTATGCTTTCATCCACAGGGGCGGGAAATCCTGCTGTAGCCACGATCTGCAGAAGTTCTTCGATCGTCAGCCAGCCTGTCAGGCTGGCCAAACGGCGCAAATTTGTTGCTGGCAGCGTAACGCCGCCTGTCAGCCAGCAGCCGAAGACGGTTTCGTCGTCGAGAGGCGGCGTTTTTGTCCACGTTGGCAACAGTCTAGAATATTGTTCCACATAGATAGCATCGTGGAACGATACACCTTCTGCCAGCTTCCGTGATTCTTTGAGCGCGGCAGCGAAAGCAAGCGCGTCAGCCTTGCTTTGCGGACGCTCTCCTTTTTCTATATGAAATAGCGAATGGTTTTTCCCGCTTTCCAACGCTAGAAAGGTCTGCTCTCCAAAAGGCAGAGGAGAAAAAGCGGAGCGCTCCAGCAGTCTGCAATCTGTCCATTTTTGGACTAGCGTCGGCAGGGCGAGTAGAACGCGGGTGGAGCCATAGGTATCGGCAATCTGCCATTCTTCTCCGCTGCAAAGCACAGACCTGATTTTTGAGCCGCCTTTCAGCTCATATCCCCGTGGTAGCCAAACTTCTTTAGCCATGGCTAGCTCCGTATAATGTTGGCCACATCGAACATATTGTCGACAGCGCTGCCGCTTCTCTGAATTCCGGCAAGCTGCGCGACAACCGTACGGAGTTTTTCAATGTCGCCGGCCTGGAGATAGTGGTTTCCTGTTTGGACGAGTTCCGCAAAAAGCTGTTGGTCTGTAAACTGATGCGGAGAGTTCGCCATGGTTTTGAAGGAGTCAATGACAACCCAGTCCTGCCTCCAGAGAATTCCGAAAATTTTGCCGCGCAGGTCGTTATGAAGGTTCTCAAAAGAGTTTTCATTGTGATCGATGGCTCTTTGCGCGGTCTTTACGAGATTATCAAAGGCGGTTTCTTCTGATGGGCGCGCATGCTGGCGGACGGTTTCATCAAAGAAATTCGTTGTGTTGTCCAGCTCGATTTGGCGGATTTTCTTGAGATTTTCTTTTCGAACCTGCGCAAGAAGCTTTTTGGCTTCGTATACCTTTTCCATGGCTTCTTGTGATTTTTCTGTGTCTGCCTCGTCAGAATCAAGGGCGAGAGCGGCCTCCAATTTTTGCCGAGCCTGAGCCAGTTTAGGGCTGTCAATCGTTTTTTCCATGTCATTGACACGATCTAGAGTATGTTCGCCTTCTTCGGCGACCATTGCGGCCGCTAAGGAATAGTCCATCTGCCCTTCCTGACGGGAGTAGAAATTTTTGTCTGAGTTGAAAGTGGCCCCGATGCACGGAACAGAAATTTCAAGAATGATATTGCCGGAGTCCAAGATATTATACTCGCATTCCAAATCGGCGCCGGCGGGAATCACGCCGTCATCGAAGTCCGAGCCGGAGATCTTCAGAACACCGATGGGGCGGTTATCAGTGATGGGATCCTCGATATCGCCTTCCCAAAGCTTTAGGTTGATGGATGAAGAAGAGCCGGCCTTTAGCGATTCGGCGGCCTTGAATATTTTTTTCCCTTTTTGAGGGAGGGGATCGCCCGCTTTTACCAGATAGTCCATTACGGGCTTGCCGCCGACTTTTTCCAGAGCCTCGATCGCGATAGAGTGAGAAGCGGGAATCGCGTCTACGGTAGCTGCGGTTCGAGTAATGGTGATGGTGTCCTCGGCAATGGAAACAGAACCGCCTGCGGGATCGAAAACAAAAATTTTGAAACTATTGTCCCCCATTTTGCTCAGCATGACATCCAAGGCTGTGCTTTGCTTGAGGGGAATTCGTCCGGAGGTCCACCCTGTGTCCAGACTGTCTACCTGGAATTCTGAGCCCGCGGCAATAGTACCGCTCACCTGGAGAACGATTTTTGCCTTCGCAGAGGGAGTTCTCGCAGTAAAGTTGAAGGAAATGTTGAGCGCTCCTCCAGAAGTGATATGCCCCCGCGTGCTCTTCCGTGTACGGCTTTGTGAACTCCAGTCGATGGATTCGGCAAAGAGACTCGCGCCTTCGGCAACCGCAGTCATGGGGTTTACGTCCATACTCCCCGGGATTCCCAGCTCGAAGGCTACCTTGTCGCGCAGCGGTTTATAATTTGTCGGACCGCCTACGAATACGATACGCTCAAGATCATGGGGAGACAGGCCTGCCTTGTTGAGTGTCTCACGCGCTGCTTCTATAGATTCCATGATCTGATCTGCGATGAGGCCGTCATAGGTCTCCCGCCGCAGGGAGATATCAAGATAAATTTCAGCTCCGTCCAAGTCTCTGGTCCGTGTTTCCGCTTCGGACAGAGAGATAACAGTCTCTTCACGGGCGGAGAGTTCTATCTTGGCCTTTTCGGCGGCCCAGGTGGCCAGACGCGTGAGGGATCTGTATGCGGGATCCGTTGGAAACTCTTCTGGGAGATGAAAGTTTTCCCTTAGCCAAGGACGGACAACCGTATCGACAAGCTTGCGATCGAAATCTCTGCCGCCGCACATGGCGAGTCCGCCGTGAGCAAGAAGATTGACGCGCCCGTCTATACTTTCCGCGATGGCGATATCCAAAGTCCCGCCGCCGAAGTCGTAAATCAGAAACATTCCGTCGGTACGGCGGGAACGCATGACGCTCATAACCGCTGCGACCGGTTCCTGCATAAGGGCGACTTTGCCGATGCCTGCCATATTTGCAGCCTGCATGGTCGCGTCTTTTTGCATCTGGTTGAAAGCTGCGGGAACCGTGATAACAGTCCCCGTTTCGGAGTCGTTTCTGATTTCTTCGGGTAGGTACCCGAAAAGAACCTTGAGTACCTCCGCGGAGCATTCTTCCGGGGTTTTTGCGTGGTTCACAGCTGAGATGCGGATCGGTGTACTGGTTCCCATCAGACGATTAAATAGCATGGCTGAGTTGCCCGGGCTATAGGGAGCGGCGTCATAGGCTCTTTTGCCGACATATTTGTTGCCGCGCCTGTCGATATATATAGCGGAAGGCGTAACGTCGTTTTGCTCGGGGCTTTTCCAGATATGGGTTTCTGTGCCGTCGT
Source organism: uncultured Desulfovibrionaceae bacterium (assembly GCA_964460575.1). GTDB lineage: Bacteria > Desulfobacterota > Desulfovibrionia > Desulfovibrionales > Desulfovibrionaceae > Avidesulfovibrio. Next base: position 6,049 of record CAYWQK010000028.1, read on the forward strand.
AGGAGCAAATCGCGCTATTGGTTGTGCCAAGGTCTATCCCAACAAAATTTTTCATTTCTCAACCTTTTTTAGTATTACTGTTCCGGTTTTAATAAGTCCTTCCTTTCCCATAATGATGGGATCCAGCATCTGATCTACGATCAGCTTGTCTTGCGTATTGAATTCGTCAAGATTTAAGGGCTTGGCCGCCATTCCTGGATCGAAAGGGTGTCCCTCGACATCGACTATTTTCAAATTAGAGCTTTCCAGTGCTTCGTCGACCTGCTTGCGGAACCAGCGGAATTGGTTCTGGTATCGGGTTTGTTCCCCCGCGTCCAGTTTTGCAAGCAGCCGATCAACAACCCTGCCGAAACGCCAGGATTCAATTGCCATACGAATCATGGCTTTTTGCATTCGTTCTAACAACATGTTTTTGTCTTCGCAGTCCGACATATTCTCCCTTCCGTATTTTGACGCGTCGATGTATATATCTATTCTAATCTACTTCAATTGTAAAGTTTCATTACTGTTCGCTTTAAATTGCGAAATTACGTATTAATATACTGTGTTAATTTATTTTAACATATTGGAAATATTTGAGAAAAGCGCAGGGCAAAGAGCCGCCAATGAAATTTTGCCCGATTTTTCGGCACTGGCGTTCGGTGCCGCTTTTTGCTCGCCCGTAGCTATCAAAGGCCAATAAGGTTGCTTTTACTGCAAGCGCTGGGAATACCATATCTAGTGGCAGTCGGCGTATTTTGCCGGTACGCATAGTCCGCGGCGGAAAGGCTCTCTTTCCCCGTTTTCTTTTGGCTAAGCAGCCCAAACTTTTTCGTGACCAAGTATGTTTACTAGGGCGTGATAGCGCATGAAGGTGCCATCGATATGATATCCTACCACAACGATATCTCTGTACGCTAAGCGGACTTCGTGGGGTAGTTGAAGCGCTTCGTCAGGTATTTACTATTGTTCGTCTTGTTTCCCGAGAGGGATGCCAGAGTTATTATATTGGAAAAGACGGCCCTGTCCAAAACGGCAATGCGGCGATTTGTGGAACTGATCCGGCACCTGCGATGTCTGCGCCACAAAGGAGAACGCGACTATCTGCGGCTGCCATTCACGGCTGAAGACCGTGGGCAGCCACACGTATATCGTTATTTCCAAGGGCATTCAGCTTGACGGGCGTCCCCTTACGCTGGAAATGATCATGGTACTTGCCTGCATGGACTGGATCGACGGGCAAGGATTTGCCCTTGATGAAATCCGGCGTCTGCAGGAGGGAAATTCCCCGTTTGCTGAGAGTTCCTCTCACAGGTTGCTGCAATACTCGCCATGGCGGCGATGAATTCATTTCCAGTGGGCGGATATGGGAATTTCTGCAAGCGCATCCGCAGGTTCGCCGGACTAGCTGATGACCATGACGAGCCTTATCGGGCAGAAGCAATGGCCGCGGTAACGGAATTCTGAAGCGATGTCGAGGTCTGTAGGGATGCCTCCCGTGTTTTCAGGAATTGACGGCTTCAGAGTCCTACATTGCAGGCGACGCCGCAGGCCGTAATGTGCAGGCGCGAGGGTACGGGAAGAGCATCGAGTTTGCGCAGCGCCACGTGCGGCGCCTCTTCAGTCATATCACCGCGGCATGGCGAGGCGCCCTGCAGAGACATATAGATGAGCGCTCTTTCTCTCCCCGCCTATGAGATGAGCGAGCATTTCTGTGTCGGTATCAGAAAGGAAAGCGTTTCCTTTTACGGAAAGTTCGTCCTTCACCTCAGTGAAAGTTTTCGATGATGCCGTTATGAGGATGGCTTATCCTTCCGTCATGCAAAAAATGTGGATGAGCGTTCCGTTCCATGGGAAGTCCGTGTGTGGGGCCCATACCGGAGACAGTCTGAAGGAAGGGTGTTTTTTCCAGCGCCGAGAGCAGCTTGCCCGCAGTCTTTACCATTTGAATATGTCCTTCCTGCATGAAGGCCGCGCCGGAAGAGTCATAGCCACGATATTCTAAGCGATGCAGGCCTTCAATCAGAAGAGAAATGGCAGAACGTTGTCCACTGTAGCCGATGATTCCGCACATAGCGTTCTCTGTAACATCGTAATACATATAACATATTGAAATAAAAATTTTTTCATTCTCCCATAAAATGTTCTAATGCTTGGAAGTCACAGGCTGCGCCGGTACATAAGCCCTGTTAAATTGCTTTCCAGCCAGGTCTGGGCAAGGTCGTGTACCGCCAGAGTTCGCCTCTTCAATTTTAGCTCCTGCTTTGTTGGTATGCCTTGGGCAAGGTCTCGTGTATGGTAATTGTTCCAGCAGAAATAAGGAACCGTTCCATCCGGTTCCATAAATATCTTGTATACGTCTGGCATGATGGGGACATGATCGCCGTAAAAGCACAGGGAAACAGGGACGTTGCAAAACACCAGTTCTTTGTGGAGCAGATCGAGCATCCTGTCGGCATTTTTGAGATGGTATAGGTAAGCGCCAAGCTCGGAACATTCCGTTTTTGGCGTCACAGAATAGAAGGATGCTGTCTTTTCCGCTGGAATGTGGTCAAGATGCAGAGGACCGTGGTTTTCCATGGTAATGGCAAAAATGAAAGTGGGCGATACTGATTCCCGCAATACACGGAGAACGCATTTCCCAACTTCCATATCGCCAATATACGCCCCTGTTCGCTCTACGCCGCCAAAGGCGCCGATATCGAGAAACATGTCAAAGCCCAAACGCTTCAGAACTCGATTCCGGCCATAATACTGGCTCCAGTAAGGATGGATGCAAACGGTACGGTAGCCCAGTTTTTTTAGAAACAGCGGCAGAGAACTGGCAGTCCATCCTCGCAAAAGGGACTGATAGGGATTGAAGCGATGGACACCCATGCTTTGAGCCGGTATCCCTGTGAGAAAGGAAAATTCTGTCCTTACCGTATTGGCGCCCCAGGCAGGCACGCTCAGATCGCCGCACAGAAAAGCGTTTGTCCGCAAGACGTCGAAGGCACATAGAACATCCGGCTTAATGCCTGCAAAAAGAGTTCGGGCATCGAAAAAGGATTCGCTTTGCACTGCCACAAGATGGGGAACAGCGTTTGGCGTCGGGGCGAACGCATGATCAAAGGGCGAATGCGCTTCTGGCATTCTACGTGAAGCCGCGCCATACACCCAGAGCGAAGGTAGCAGGCCCCATAGGCGGATATCCTTTTCCGGATCAAAGCTGACGTGCGGGAGATCGGCTTTTCCCCACCATAGCAGAGCCGCAGCACAGATCAGCAGTATGATGATGCCGCCAAACTGTCCGTTCAGGGCAAGACGTGATGGAGGCGGGGCTTCCTGCCAGAGCGCAAACAGCGCGAGCACAAAACATACCGCAGCAAAACAAAAGTTTTTCAGCCCCAGAAAGGGCAGAAAAAGACGGGGAAAGCGCAACGCGTCCCAAAAGTAGTCATAATCTTGAAACAGAAAGGGTTCGCGCAGGTTTTTCTGCTTTGCGTTGCTGACCAGTATAAGCGTGATCATTATAGCCAAAGTCGCAGTCATGGCGCACCATGGTCTTCCCAAAAGGAGGGCGGGGAACGTGTACGCGGCGCACCAAAGACCGGCATGAATACTCCAGATCCTAATGGGGCGTACTAGACGCGGCCGAGGGTGCAAGAATTGTTCTATGATTACGGAAAGAACAAGACCCGCAACGCCGGCAGTCAGAACCTGCAGCAAGGCATGGTCAGCGATCATAGCCAAAGCTCCTGGCTATGGGCATGGCCAGACAGGCTGGCAGAAGTGAAAGCAGCCAGATACCGAGATTAAGCGGAAAGGGAAAGCTGATACGCGCTTTGTTGTAGGCAAGACCTTGCCGGATACGTCGCGCGGCGCGGCGCGGTTGCCACAGGAAGGGTTTTGGCCCTGGCATGGCTTCGCACATTGGAGAGGCCACGTAACCCGGCAAAATCACGCTCACATGGATATGCTCGGAGCGAAGCCAGCCTCGCAGGGAGTTGCCGTAGGTTTTCAGAGCCGCCTTGGTGGCGCAGTAGGTTGGAGTCGTTGGCAGACCGTAGTAGGCGGCGAGCGAGCTGACAATGGCGATCTGCCCGCCGCCATTTTTGCGGAATGCGGGAAGAAGGCCATCTACCAGCGCCATAACGGAAAGCAGATTTACCTGCACAAGGGAAGTTGCCTCCGCAAAAGGTTCCCCCATGCCTTGGGGGCCGATATTGGTGTTCAGCCCCGCATTGGCTATGACAAGATCTGGTGTGTTTTCCTCACAGCAGGCGGAAATCCAGCGGCGTACTTCGTCAGTTCTGCGCAAATCAAGGCAATGTGTCTGAACTTCAGCTCCCCTGGCCCTGCATTGTTTCGCGATTTCTTCCAGCGCGTCCTTTCGGCGTCCATGCAGGATGAGCTTTGTTCCCGATTCCGCGTACGCCAGTGCCAGTGCGTTGCCCAGCGCTCCCGTGGCTCCGGTGATGAGTACGGTGCTGGGGACGAGACGTTTTCGGTTGTCGCTCCAGGAAAAAAAGAGCGTAAGCGCGAGGCCCGAAAAGGCCAGACCGCTATAGAGGGAAATCCAGTAGTTACCAAGCCACAGGCTAACGCCAAAAGCTGTTGCGGCATAGAAAAGCGAGAACAGTTCTAGTAGGACAAGCAGCCTGTTGATGGGCGGCTGCGAGATTTTTCTCCGGCCGCAGCCCTTCGGCGTGCGGTGAAATTCTCCGCTGATGCCGGCAAAAACCTGTATGGCCGCGCTGAAGTAATAGAGAGAAATTGGAAAGAACATGATGATGTACCCAAGCGCTCCAAAGATGCGCCCTGGAAACGATCCTTGCAGATTTTTGCCTGTGGTGTTGTACCAGCCCCAGACAAGGGCCGCGCCAAGAAAGACCGTACAGCAGACATGGAAGAAAGGCCCTGGCCTATCCGCCAGAACGGCCATGGGCAGGCACAGCAGCAGAACAAGGTAGAAGGAGGCCAGCAGCAGAGAGGAAAACATGAGCGAGAAGGCATACAGGCGAGAGAGCAGGGGCATGGGTGTTGCAAGCATATGCCGTATATGCCGCAAGGCGTTCTGGATAAGGCCTCTGGCCCAGCGCTGGCGCTGTACCCTGAAGGATGCCACAGTTTCCGGCAATTCGGCCAGAGAGGCAACGTCTCGCAGCCACACATATTTCCAGTCATCGAGCTGCGCTCTGTACCCCATATCCACGTCTTCGGTAATAGTTTCTGAACTGATACCGCCAATGGCATCAATGCAGCTTCTGCGCCAGACACAGGAAGAGCCGGTCAGAGAGGCCATGAGCCCTTCCCGGGAAAGTCCGGAAGTCACATCGTCCTTGTGTCCGGCCTCCATGGCTTGAAAGCGCGTCAGAAAGGAAACATCCTGATTGACATATTTGATGCCGGTCTGGAGGAATCCTACCTTTTCATCGGCAAAACAGGGCATTGCCTTGAGCAGAAAATCGGAAGGCGGCAGACAATCCGCATCAAAAATGGCGATGAAGTCTCCTTTTGCCAGAGACAGACCAAATTGAAGATTGCCCGCTTTATACCCGATGCGCGTTTCCCGTCGAGCGCGGCGTATGGGAACCCCTCGCGCCCTGTGCAGCGCAACGCGTTCCTCGGCCATTTGGCAGGTTTCGTCGGTGGAGTCGTCCAGAAGGAGAATTTCCAGTCGTTCTTTTGGGTAGCGCAGGGCACAGACGGCATCAATAGTCTTGTTAACCACCAGTTTTTCATTGTAAACAGGCAAAAGCACGCTCACCAGCGGTAACTCTTTGTCATTCGTGGCGGTGGACACCGAGTCCATGGGAGTGAAACGTAGTTTCCAGCTCTTCCGCGCAATGCGCACGGATCGGGCCTCCAGAACGGCATAGAGGAGAAAAAATAGAGCCAGTACGGCAAGAAGAATTTGTACTATCAATGCGAACATGGCGATCTAAGAGTGCTAGAAGGTTATGATATCGGCCATCTGTTCGAGCCGCCGTTGCCAGGTATGGTGGCAACGCACATAGGCCGCGCCGGCCGCGGCCCGCTCCTTATCCTCTGGGGAAGGCCCTGTTTTCAGCCGGGCCAGCAATTCCCGTGCCTGATCCGTATCACGAACGATATGGCAGAAGTCTCGAAACTCTCTTTCAACCACGGGACTTGTATTGGTGACAAGAATTCCGCCACAGGCAAGAATCTCCAGAAGGCGCCGCGAATACATGGTTTCGGAATCCGTAACGGAATTGACATTGATCGAAGCGGCATAACGCCTGTAGGCGGTTCCCGTTTCCGTATAGGGGAGCTGTTGGTGAATATGCAGCGCCGTATTGCGCGGAAAACGAAATTCAAGAAAATGGGATAGCCGGTTGCTGTTTCTGTCATAAACATGCAAGGGCATGGATACGCGTTTGCAGGCATCAAAGATCATATCGAGAAACTGGCGGCGCTGATTCAGAATGCAACGGTAATAGCTTCCAACAAAGCATGCCTCGTTCTTTTCAAAAGAAAATTCCGTGAAATAGTGGAATGCCGGTTGATAGGGTATGGCCAGCACATCAGGCACACTGTCCGGTGGCAGTTCCTGTCGATAGCGCGGCAGGCACCGGTTGTCTGTCGTGAATACATATTGAAAGTGTTTTGCCACATCAATGAAGGCGTCGAAAAACGCGCCGTCGTCTTTGTTCCAGAAAACCGTAGGGATGCCCATGTCCCGGGCCAGCTTGACAAGGGCAAAAATAGCCCTTGGTCTGTGCAGGTTGATGTACCACGGCTGCCTTGCAAGCATGTACCGCCATTCTCCCCGCACGCCATGGAAAACTGATTCCACGAAAACAAGATCAGGACGCCAGTGGCGAAGCACTTCGGCATAATTCTGCGGCGTCATGCAGCGAATGCGGCATTCGGCAGAAAGACAGAGAGCTGTAAACGAATCGGTAACGAGAGCCATCTTGAGCCGGCCGAACGGCCCGTCATGAGGGGTATCCTGGGGAACAGCGGGATGCGTGTAGACCAGGTGATCCAGTTTTCGTATCAGTGCGGCGAGCATGCGTTCTCACTTTCGGAAGAGAGTACTGTTCCAACAAAACGTTGCCACTGCCGATGTTCCAGAATATATTTCCGGCCCTGTTTGCCTAGGCTGGCAAGCCGTTCCGGAGCCGACAGCGCCGAGGCAAGGATCTCTGCCAGATGACAGGCGTCGCCAGATCGGAAAAACCATCCTGCGGGCTGGCTCCCAAGTTCGTCGCGAAAGACCGGCAAATCTGGAACTACAACAGGTTTTTCCAGCGCCAGGGCCTCCGCCAGTTTGATGGGTGGGACGATTTCGCACACGGCAAAAGGCTTGCGGGGGATACACACCAGTGCGCAACGGCTGATATGGGCGCGGGCTTCTTCTGGGGAAACCCGACCATGGAAACGCACAACTTTTTCAAGACCGAGTTTTACGGTCAATGCGACCAGCTCCTGGCGTGCTTCTCCATCTCCCACGAGATGCAGGGAAATATGCCTGCCTTCCCGGGTCAGCTTGCCAACAGCCTGAATAAGGGTATCCAGGCCTTCGTAGGCGATGAAGGTTCCAGCATACCCGATGGAGTCAGGATCCGCTTTCGCGTTGATATTAAGGATAATGCGTCTGCCATCCACACAGTTGGGCAGCAGACGCAGACGGGCTTGGGGAATGCCCCAATGGTTTTGCGCATAGCGCCCTAGCTGCTCGGAAATGACAAAGACCCGATCGGCATGGGCAGCCACAAGGCCTTCCAGTTCGAGGCCAAGCCGGTAATTATGCGAATCTTTGAACGAGGGTATGCGGGAAGAGCGAGAAAGTTCCCACAGGCCGCGCATTTCATACTGGAAAGGGATTCCCAGGCGTCTGGCGGCAATGAGCGCGGGCAAGGCGTTAACATGGTTGGACGCGGCATGGATGCAAGCGACACGCTCTTCACGGGCGTATTGCTCCAGTACCTTCGAGGCCTGTGCCGCATAGACAGCTGTAAAACGGTTATTTCCCGGATTATGGAAGTGGTTATAGGCGATACCGTCCAGCTGTGTTTTTTCTGTTTCAGGCGGACAGAGCCTGTCGCGTCTGTCCCAGGGATAGCCTGTGCGGGTGACAACGCGCAGATCCGCGCCGCTCTCTTTCAGAGCGCGCAGCAGTTCATGCGTACGCGATGTATAGCCCGTGATGTGGTAAGGGCGGCAACTTGCGGCAACATAGAGAATGCGGCCGGGCGCCGGCGCCGCAGTACACCCCGTTTTCGTCCTGTTCAGCAGCAGCCGGAGCAGCCGCAGTGTCAGACCGCGATGCAGCCATGAAAGGGGACTTTGCATGACGTCAGGCCTTTTTGCTTATCGGAATTTCGGCTTTGGCAAGGGATTCAGTATGGGAAAGGGCGATTTTGTCCGTATGGATAAGATCCAGCAGCTCTACTGTAGTAATGACATCATAGTCTTTTGTAAGGTGCTTCAAAAGATTGCGATAACCTTCAACGCGCGCGTCATTCCGGTAGATTCCGTGACCGTTTTCGTCCCAATACAGCAATGACCAGGAATGCAGCAAAAAGACCATGAACGGTGTTCGCTGACTTACGCTGCCCGGCAGAAAAGAGGCCCACCATGGCCGGTACCGGAAAAATTTTGACTGCGGGTACTGGAGTCTGGCCCACCAGTTCTTCTGAAGGCGAGGCAGGATATATTTTTCCGACATAGGAATTTCCATCACGCCGTTTTCCCAGCGGAAGGGGGCGTTGGTCGGCAGGCTGTACGGGCACTGCTTATTATTGACCGCGCACATGGAGTTATTGAAGGACAGGGGAATGTTATGTTTTGCCAGCGCGCGAAGTGTACCGGCATTCCAGCGGAAGGAACCGGCGCGGAAGGCCCGCGGGGGTCTGCCGAGGAAACCGGCAAGCATGTTGCCGAAATGGTCTATGATAAAGTCATCCTTGTCGTCCGCATACTGATTCATGAAGCGAGGGCGGCATTTGAAATGAAACTCCGGCCAGAACTCATCCGGCAGATACTCGGGATGTGCGTGCATTTCTACATCCTGGCCGTCGTGATCAAGCCAGAGGACAACCTTTTCTATTTCATCACGTTGCGCATATGCGCCGCACATATCCACAAAAAAAACGTGTTTGGCTCCGAACTCGTTGCCAATACCGCTTATTTCGCGCACTCCGGCAGTACCGTTTTCATGCTCGCCCCAGATCAGCCGACGGACGTGATCCGCTGCGGCGCGATTGGGAAGTGCTTCGGTATCGACAGTCAGGAGAACGTATCTATTTTTGCTCATGTTGATTACTCGTTATTGGTCTGACATAGGTGTTTGGTGCTTATGGCAAGCTGGGCTTGGCGTTCCGGTAACAGGTATACAAGAAAATACCGGCGTGGCTTTGTCCTTATGGGACAAGCCGCGCGAAGTCTGCCTCGCCACACAGGCCGGACGACAGCGGGATGGCCACGGCATCCCGATAACGCCAGGCAAGGTAACGTTTTTTACGCTCGATATAATCCGCGCCCGCGCCAGAAATTTCCGGTAGATACTCTATCAGCCAGCCAAGTCTGGAATAAAAGGCAAAATCCGCCAGTGGCGTCACCAGTACGGGCACAAATGCCGGGTGCGCGGTCAGCAGACGGCGCAAACCGTTGCTGGCCACGCGCGATGCGGCTTTGTCCGGCACATCCGACCAGATGAGCAGGGTTGTCTTCTCGGAGGCCGGCACGTGCTTGAGGCCCGCCTGCCAGTCCCGTTTGCAGTAGCGGGCGCGACTCAGACCACAGACCCGTAGACACCTCCCCAGCCGCCAGGAAAGGCGTTTACGCCATTCGGGCGCGGGTTTCTGCGGCAAAAGCTCGTAGCGTACCAGAAGGCTCCATTCAGGATCGGTTGCCCACTGCCGTAGGAGATGGCGTAGTTCTTCTGTTTCTTGTATGAGTGGCATGACCTTCTCACTGCTGTGCTAGTTGCAAGATGACTTCGGAGGCAAGGTCGGCTCCATTGAGGGCAAGAGAGCGCGAAGCGTTTTCTTTCTGTTCCGCGAGTTCCAGTAGCCGCCGGACTGCTGCCTTAGTGTCCGCGTCCGCCGCGCACGGGCTGATCACCACCGGCGCATACTCCGCAAGTATACGAGCCCGTGCCTCCTGATCATCTGCCAGCAAGGTATTGGGAACGATTAGGCTGGGGATCTGAGCCTGTGCCACTTCGCAGCAGGTATTGTATCCGGCTGCCCCTGCAAAAATATCAAAGGCTCGCAGGTAACGCGCCAGCGGATAGACGGACAGCGGCTTCACCGTAGCGGGCAGTTCCACATCCCGCGCGGAAATGGGAGCGCAGGCCCAGACCACAGAAAAACCGGCATCCTGAAATTCCCGAATCAGACGAAGGCCCGGCCCGCTCACGTCTTTGAGGTTGCCCGGTCCGAGAGAGAACAGGGCATAGCGTCCTTCTTCCCGCAGACCCAGCTGGCTGCGGGCCGCAGCTCGGGGCAGGATTTCGCTATCATTCAGTAACAGTACAGGCGGCACTTGCAGTTGGCGGACACCCTCCGGCGTGCGTTCCTCCGCACTCGTACTACCCAGCTCGCCGGGCCGGATCAAAAGGTCAAAGAGGCTTTTGTCCACAGGGACGGTTTTAGCGTCTTTTTTTAATAGTCCTCGGTCTGACCAGATCAATTTGATTGAGCGTTTATAGGCTCGGCAAGCCGATAGAAAGCCCTGAAAAGGCCAGGTGCCGTCAAAAACCACCGCGTCCGGGCGGGTACGCTCCAGTATCATGCCAAAGCGCAGGGCCAGCTCGCAGTTCCAGTTGTAGGTGGTATTGACGGACCAGAAGGGCGAAACAAAATAGTCTCCTTCAAAGCCCATCTCTTCCACCACTTCCATAGCCGAGGAT
>CAYWQK010000029.1:0-16349 GCA_964460575.1 uncultured Desulfovibrionaceae bacterium
ATTTCTAAATAGTTCATATGCAGCTCTTGTTTGATGAGAAAGCATTTGATAGTTAGGAAGCATTTCTTTATTATTTTTATTTGTAAATAGTTCAGATGTAGCTCTTGGTTTTAGAGAATTTTCCATAATATTTATATTATCTAATTTGAATTCGATATAATTGCTTTTCTCTCTTGGAGGAGTAATATTTATTTTTATATTGTTAAATCCGCTTATAATGTCGACATTTGTATTTTCTAGATTTTTATCCATAGCATATATAGTACATCCTAATTCTGATAATTTTTTTATTATCTTTAACGAGGGACTGTTTCTAACATCGTTTGTTCCTTGCTTATATGCAATGCCATGGAATATGATATTAATATCTTTAATAGTTACATTTGGATGTGTATTGATATATTTGTCAATGCGCTGCTTAATTTTTTCCATCACCCACAGAGTCTTGCTGTCGTTGACCTCGCGGGCTGTACGGATGAGTTTGGCCCGTTCCGGCGCGCTGTCCACGATGAACCATGGATCCACAGGGATGCAGTGTCCGCCTACGCCGCATCCCGGTTGCAGGATATTGACGCGGGGATGATGGTTGGCAAGGCTGATCAGTTCCTGCACGTCAATGTCCAGTTTATCGCAGATCATGGAAAGCTCGTTGGCATAGGCAATATTCACATCTCGGAAGCTGTTTTCTGCCAGTTTGCAGAGTTCCGCAGTGCGAACCGTGGTAGCGTGAATTTCTCTCTCTACAAAAAGGCGGTAGAGAGAAATAGCCATTTCCGTGGCCTTATGCGTCATCCCTCCTACAATGCGGTCATTGTGGACAAGCTCTTCCAGCATCTTGCCTGGCAGGATGCGCTCCGGACAGTAGGCAATTTGCACGTCCGCCTCTTCTCCCGCTTGCTGTGGAAAAGACAAGTCGGGGCGGGCATCAGCCAGCCATTGGGCCATCTGTTCTGTTGTGCCTACTGGCGAGGTGGATTCCAGAATGATCAGGTTGCCGGGGCGCAAGACGGGCGCCAGAGACAGGGCCGCGTTGCGCACATAGCTGATATCCGGTTTGTGTTCTTCCGTGATGGGCGTGGGGACCGCTATGATGAAGGCGTCGGAACATTCCGGCGCGGTCACGGCCCGCAAGGCCTTTCCACAAACCGTGGAGAGCAGCTCTGCAAGTCCAGGTTCCAGCGTCTGCACGTTATGGTTTGTGATTGCATCGACCACATCGTTGTCCACATCTACGCCGACCACATTTCCCATGCGGGATGCCAGCATCGCCGCGGTGGGCAAGCCGATATAGCCAAGGCCGATAAGCGAAATTGTTGGGAATTGCATAGTTAATGTCCTGTTTTTAAGATGCGAGTTATGCGCTGGGCGGCTTTGCCGTCTCCATAAGGACTTTGGGCCTCGGCCATGCGGGCATACGCCGTATGATCATCCAGCAGCCGGTTGATTTCCAGCAGGATATGCTTTTTGTCCGGGCCTATTAGCAGGGCCGTGCCGGTTGCAACAATTTCGGGGCGTTCCGTGGCGGTACGCATGATAAGTACAGGTTTGCCCAGCACCGGCGCTTCTTCCTGAATGCCACCGGAGTCGGTCAGCACCAGCGTGCAGCGCATGAGCAGGTAGACAAAGGACGGATAGTCCAGCGGTTCCAGCAAAAAAACGCGCGGTAGGTGTGCCAGCAGACGCCGTACAGGTTCTTGCACATGAGGGTTGCAGTGCACAGGGCAGACAAGCTGTACGTCATCGCGGTGCGCGATTGCCGCAATGGCCTGACAGGCGGACTCTATCCCGCCGCCGAAATTTTCCCGCCGGTGTACGGTGACCAGCACCAGCGCTTTATCCGCATCAAGGAAGGAAAAACGCTTTTTCAGCCGGTCTCGTAGTGCCACGTCTTCGCGGATATGCCGGATCGTAGAGAGAAGCGCGTCAATCACCGTATTACCTGTAACGTGAATGCACTCCGGCCTGATACCTTCTCGCAGGAGGTTATCGCGCGCCTGTAGTGTTGGGGCGAAATGTACATCCGCCAGTGTTCCTGTCAGACGGCGGTTCATTTCTTCCGGCCAGGGAGCGTATTTGTTTTCTGTGCGCAGTCCCGCTTCCACATGGCCGATAGGCAGCTGGGCATAGTAGGCGGCCAGAGCCGTTCCCAGCGTTGTGGTGGTATCCCCGTGTACCAGAACCATATCTGGTCTCCAGCGGGCAAAGACGCGCGCCATGCCGTGCAGTACCTTTTCTGTCACGTCCTCAAGGCTCTGGCCTGCCCGCATCAAGTCAAGATCAAAATCCGGATAGATGGAGAAGAAATCCAGTACCTGATCGAGCATCTGCCTGTGCTGGGCTGTGACGCAGACCTTGGCGTCAAAATAGGGGTCATGGGCAAGTGCATGTACCACGGGCGCCATCTTAATGGCTTCGGGCCTAGTACCAAATACACTTAGTATTTTCATTATCTTCTCACGTGTGAAAAAGATCGGTGCACGTGTCACCTGTTCGCCGCTGTACCCATGACAACGCACATCACCTGTGACAGCACCGCTTTGTCAGATTCAAAGCGCGTAAGCATACCTTTCAACATACTGGCTGTTTGTGCGGTAAAGGTGTCGGATTCCTCTTTCTGCGTTTCTATCTGCCGCTGTAACAGAGTGTGCTTTTCCCGCAGCTCGGCGATCTGGCTGTTGAGGTGTGCCAGCTCCTGCTTATGCGCGTCACGCTCTCTGTTAAGCTGTGCGGAGGCGGAGTTCTGCAGCTCGGCGATCTGGCTGTTGAGGTGTGCCAGCTCCTGCTTATGCGCGTCACGCTCTCTGTTAAGCTGTGCGGAGGCGGAGTTCTGCTGCTTTTTGAGGTTTGCTATGCTCATTTGCAGCTGTCCGATGTCAGCCTGGGAGACTTTCATTGTTTGCTGTATCTGCTTGGTGCGCTCCCGTTTTGATTCCTGCCGGAGCAGCCTTGCCTGACGCTCTTCCGATTCGCTCATGCTGATGTCGTCAGGCAGCATATCCAGCAGTGCTTCGGCCGTAATATCGTCATCGGCCTCATGCAAACGGAAGGCTAGCCATTTGAGCCGGTAGGGGAGCGGGTCTGTTTTCCAGGCCAGGCGGGCAAGGTTAGCGGCCATTGGGGCATCCGTCAGCATCACCTGACGAGCCAATGCCGTATAGGCGTTGGCTCGCATGGCAGGCGAAAGGAAGACAGAATCCAGCAGCTTTTCCACGGCTTCGATACCGCCTGCGGCATGGGCATCCAGCACTTTCTGAAAGGACGCGCCTCCCAGTACTGCAGGAGGAACGGTTGCTTCGAGAGATTTCCACATCTTGCGAAGTCTGAACGGCAGAGAAAAAAATGCTTGGGAAGAACTAACGCCCTCGATGAGCATCTTGCCAAGGCGGGCGGCAAGACCATGTTCTTGTTCTGTTTTCAAGGCTATCTTTTGCTGTTCTACCAGAATATGCAGTTTCCTGTTCTCCGCGAGAGCTTCGATAATCTGCTGAGGAACAGCAAAAGAATTGCTGTCACGCTCGCCAGAATTCCTGCCCTGTTCGCATTCCTTGAGCCGGTAGTAATAATTTTCCACTTCTTCCTGAACCACATGGAGCTGTTCAAGAAGCAGTTCATTTTCATCTGTAAGTTCTTTAATGCGGGTATCCAGCGCATCAACATTCTGTGTAGCCATAGGTTCCTCCGATTAGTCTACGTGATCCAGAATGACCGATTTTAACAGAGTTGCAATGCCCAAAAGAAGCAGGGAAACACACAGAGTTGCAATGATACCATAGATGCGACGAGGTTCTACAGCATACTCGGGAAAGAGGGGATTCTGGAGAATGGAAACATGCTTGATGGTACGAGCGGCATCCATTCGACCTTTTTCCAGTCCAACGAGAGCAGCCTTGTAGATGTCTTTCTTAAAATTGAGCTCCAGCCCAAGACGCTGTTCTTCTTGTACAAGGGCGTTGAGAGCAGTACCGGATACCGAGGCCAGTCTGGCCTGTTCCATAGAAATCTGCCGCTCTACGGCTTGCAGCGATTGCTCGAGGGACTTTCTTATTGGGTGATTGCGATCCAGATTGCGGGGTAAGGATTCCAACTGAGTCTTTAATTCGATGCGTTGTCCTTCGAGTTTTGCGATGACGGCATGAAGGCTTTCCACCGTGGCTCTGGGAGAGAGAAGCCCCTTCTGATTCTGGAAGTCCAGCAAGGTCTTGCTGGCTGCCATAACCTGTTCCTGAGCCGCTATTACCTGCCGTTCAAGAAAGCCCACTTGTGTAAGAGCCAGGGCGTGGCTCATTTCGTTCATAAAACGTTCGCCTTCCTGAACGAGCATCTGGGCGATGGCGTAGGCCGTTTGCGGGTCATAGGCCTGTGCCCGGATACGGAGTACTCCCGCGTAATCATCAAAGGTTACGGATACGCGGGAGAGGTAATAGCGATGAAACCATTCGATGCTGGTACACCACATACGGGAAGCAAAGTCCCAGCGAGTATCGCTGTAGTGTTTGCGCAGGCGCAGTGCCTCATCAAGTTTTTTTAGCATATCTACAGAGAGCAGATGTTCAAGCAGGAGCAGCTGATCCGGCTTGTTTACGCCACCGAGTCCACCGAGTCCGCCAAGCATGGTTGCGACATCGATCCCTGGTGTGGCCACCTGTTCCGCGTTCTGGACCAAAACGGTTGCTTCAGAAACGTAACGTTCCGAAGAAAAAATCCAGAATACCATGCAGAGAAAGCACGCAAACATGATGGCATATCTGATCCAACGAAAGAGGTTTTCTACCCTGCGGCTCATTCGGCCCTCTTGGTTGGAGATTGACAGAGCGTTTTCCTGAGGTAATTTGGAAGTAATTTCTTTTGTCATATCAGTAGGTTTCTTTATAGGCTTGTAAGGCGTCGTCCAGTTTGTCGAACCAGGTAGCCCGCCCGTTTAGCAAAAGCACGCCAGATTCGCAGAAAGCCTTCAGCGTATCGTCATTGTGCGATACCATAATGATGCTGGCCTGGTGGGCCAGCCTTTTGAAGGCGGCTTCGGCCTTTCTGCGGAAGGCCGCGTCACCGGCTGCGGTCACTTCATCGGAGATGTACACATCGAAATCAAAGGCCAGAGAAAGCGCGAACTGAAGGCGGGAACGCATGCCGGAAGAGTACGTGTGGAGCGGATCGTCAAAGGCCTTGCCAAGTTCCGCAAAGTCCTCAATGCGCGCGATGCGTTCGGAAAGTTCCTCTTGAAACCCATGAATGCGGCAGATAAACTTGGCGTTCTGGCGGCCTGTGAGCGTGCCTTCAAGGCCTCCGTTGGCCATGGGCCAAGATACGCGGCAATGACGTTCTACTCTGCCTCTTGTGGGGTAATCCGCGCCTCCGATGATGCGCAAAAGCGTGGATTTTCCGGCTCCATTGGCGCCCACTAGTCCAACGCTTCGGCCTGTGGGTATGACCATATTCACCCCGCGCAAAACCCAGTCGCCCGCGCCGCGGCGCGAGATGTAACGCTTGTGTACATCTTCCACAATAATCATTGCATCACCAGCCGGGTTTCGAGCCCTTTATAAAGAGCCAGACCAAGGGCAAAAAAGCAGAGTGCCCAGGAATAGAGGTAGGCAAAGCTGACATCCAAAGTGTGGTAGTTGGCAAAAAAGCCAAGGCGCACCAGTTCAAGGCCATGGATTAGAGGGTTTACGAGCAGCCACTCGCGATAGGGCGGTGGAATATAGATCAGAGGCATGATGACGCCGGAAAGGAGGTAGAGGGGCATCATAAGAATCTGAAAAATATGTCCGGAATCCGGCACAAGCCGCATGCAGACCGAAGTTACCAGACCGTAACCCAGCCCGAACAGCCAAAGTCCGGCCAGTGCTAGCAGTACGGTAAGAGGATCGTCTGGAACGATATCCAGCCCCATCAGAGCTGCGGCGCCAAGGATAAACACAGAGACGAAGAACATGGAAAAGGCTTCCACACCGGCTCTGGCTAGAGAGACGTCAAAAGGCCGAACCTGACGAAAGGCAAAGAAGGCCTTGTTGCAGTCAAGGGCATGGAGGGTTTGTACGGCTGTGCGCCGGAACAGAAAGAAGGACAGCATCCCCAAAATAATCCATAGGGAAACATTCAGCCCTCCCATGCTGTTCTTGCGCATCATGCCCCATATTCCTGCCATGAAGCCGATATGCATAGCCGGTTCTACTAGCAGCCAGGCCCAGGCTGCCCTGCTGCCGAAGAAGCGATCCAGAGCCTCCCGCAAAAAGAGCGCTTGCCAGACCGTAAGTGTATTGGCGAAAGGATTTGACATAACGGCATCTATTGCGAAAGATTGTTGGTGGTGTTGGCAATGCTCAGCGAGGGCGAGACGACCATGCCGATCATGCGCAAAAATTTGGTAAGTTCCGCGGACGGCATATTGGCAACATACAGGATATCCTTGTCCTGCATGGGAAAATGCTGTGTCACAAAGAAGGCCGCGGGGTCCTTGAAGTTCACTTGATAGACTACGGGAATTTTGCCATTGACGGACTGTACTGGAGCTTGCCCTTCGGCCAAGAGATCGGCATTTTCAAAGCGGAAGATGAAAACTCCCGCAGGATCAGCACGATTGTCGTCAAGTCCGCCGGAGCGCGCCAGAGCCTGCGCTAGGGTAATGCCGCGCGCTTCAAAGGGAATTTCCTGATTTCTGCCCGCGGCGCCCAAGACGGAAAAGGTCCAAGGTTGGAACAGGGCCGTCAGCACGTCGCCGGGCCGCAGGGGAATATTCTGTTCTGGATCGTGAACGATGGCATCCAAAGGCATACTGGCGCTAACGTTCGCGCGCGAAAGCTGCAGGGAGACCTTGGTCACAGGCTGGGTTACGCCTCCTACTGAGGCCAGCGCGTCCAGAAGCCGTTCGCCCTTGGGGGTCAAGTTTATATTGGCGCTTTTTGCCACATCGCCAAGGACGGATACCTGAAAGGTGGGGCTGCCAGACACCCGTACCAGTACCTGAGGGTCGTTGGCCTTGCCCTGAAGGCGCCTCGTGATTTCTCTTTCCACTTCCCGTACCGTGCGTTTCGCTACCTGTACCCGCCCGACAAAAGGAATGTTCACGGTGCCATCGTTCATGACCATTTGGGTGGGCAAGGCTTCGGCGCTGGTAGTATTCAGTGTCCCCGTCCTGGAGTTGAGAGTCGCGCTTCCAAAGAGAATGCTAGGAGGAGTTTCCCATACGCTGATGACAAGAGTGTCTCCGGCGCCTATCCGGTATTCCTGTGGCCCTGCGTTGCCAAAAACGGCGGAGAAGGTCTTGGATCGCTTGCTTTCCCAGAGCTTTCGGGCAAGAGCGTCGTCCAGCGGCTTTATGAGAAGGCCTTCCAGCCCAGGGGACTGTTTCATCCTGTGTATCTGCTGGCGGTTTGGCCCGGAATCCGGCATCAGAGCGCAGCCCCCGAGCATGGCGGAGAGCAGACATAAAAGCAGTCCTGAAGAGAGGATGGAGCTATTCTTGATCATCGGAAAGCCCCCCATTGTGAACAAGTCGGATCAGAGTACGGCAGACCCACTCGATATCGTTTTCGCTGTGCATAGAGGAGATAAAGAAACGCAATCGCGCGGCTTTTTCTTCCACTGCGGGGTGAAGGATGGGCTGGACGTTGACGCCGTGCGCAAAGAGCCGATTGGAAAGCTCAACCGCCTTGCGCGAGCTGCCAAGAATTACGGGTATGATGGAAAATCCCTGTGAAGTTCCCACGTTCAACCCGCCTTGGCGGGCCAGATCCCAAAAGAGCGCCGCGCGTTCCCGCAATTGACGGACGCGTTCCGGTTCTCTTAACAAAATACGAAGAGCCGCCAGCGAGGCCGCAGCCAGAGGCGGCGCTATGCCTACACTGTAAACAAACCCCGGAGCGGCAAAACGCAACAGGTCTGTCAGATCCTGCGATCCGGCAATATAGCCGCCACAGCCGGCAAGGGTTTTGCTCAGGGTACCCATCCAGATATCTACATCCGTGCCGGCAAGCCCATGGTATTCCGCGCTGCCGCGTCCTGTGGCGCCGAGTACCCCCAGGGCGTGCGCCTCGTCGAGCATGAGCAGAGCGCCATGTCGCCGCTTAATGTCCACGAGCGTGGGGAGGTCGGCCAGGTCCCCGTCCATGCTGTATAGTCCTTCGACAACGATAAGCGTCCGCTTATAGCGCGTGCGCGAGGCGGCAAGAATCGCGTCAAGCGTTTGTACATCGTTATGGGGGAAGGGACGCCTTGCCGCGCCGGAAAGCTTGATTCCTTCCAGAACGCTGTTATGGATCAGACTGTCGTGCAGGATGAGATCTCCCGGGCCGAACAGGGTACCTATGGCGTTGACATTGGTGGCATGCCCGCTGACAAAGACAACGCAGTCGTCTACCCCATAGATATTGGCCAGGCTTTTTTCCAGCTCTCTCTGTACCGGACGTTCGCCCGCGACCAGACGGCTGGCGCCCACAGATGTTCCATAGCGTTCAACAGCTTTAATGGCCGCCGCGTTTACTTCCGGATGTCCGTTCAGTCCCAGATAGTTGTAGTGAGAAAAATTGAGATAGTCCTTGCCATTGATTTGGGTAATCGGTCCGCTGCATCCTTCATGAACCTTAAAAAAGGGATTGCCGATGCCGAAACGGTTCGCCGCCGCGGCAAGCATGCGCACTTCGACCAGCACGGGATGTTTTTCAAAACTGAGCAGCTCCGGAGCGATCTGCGGGCGGGTTTTGGCGTTTGCGCGCAACAAGGGCGCCGCGTTTTCATGTTTCTTGCGCTGCAGGATATTGCTGATGAGATTGAGAGAAGAACTCATGCGCGTTTCCTCCCCGAATTAACAGACTGTACTATATGGACGGCCTCTTCTTCTTTAATCTTTTCGGCATGCCGTAACGCCAGCCCGGCCAGAACCGCCTCTTCGGCGCTTTCTTCATCCGCGTGTCCACTCAGACGGCCGGCGAGGCGTTCGGCGAGCTGATCCACCGTGGGGGAATCCTGAAGCAGCATGGCAGGCAGCCGAACTCCCGTGCGCTGTTCAAGGCCAACGGCAAGCTCAACGGCCATGAGGGAATCCAGTCCCATGGACTGCAATCCGCGATCCGCAGATACCTGATCTGCGGCGAGGTCCAGCACATGGGCCACTTCCTTAACGATAAGCTGGCGTATAATGTCTCTGACTTCCGCGGGCGACCTGCCAGTCAGCAGAAGCTGAAGGTTTTCCGGAGAATCCTGTTGTTCCTTCCGTCCGCCGTTCCGGGTAACAAGCGAAAAACGGCTGTTTCCCAAAAGCATGGAAGCAGCGCTCTGCCAGTCTATGTTGGCAAGAATGTGCAGACCGTTTTCGGAAAGAACTCCATCCAGTTCCCGCATAGCTTCCAGCGTGGAAAGCGGAGCCTTGCCTAGGCGCTGCGCGAGGCTGCTTTTCACCTTTTCGTGCCGGGCAAGGTAGCCCGCGTCGCCTACAGGACCCCAGGCTATGCAGAGCGCGGGCAATCCCATGGCAAGGCGCAGGCGGGTTAGGCCCTCCAGCCCGGCATTGCCGGCGACATAGTTTCCCTGCCCGGGATTACCGATTGTTACACTGATGGACGAATATAAGACAAAATGGGTGAGCGGCAGACCAAGCGTTGCTGTATGCAGATTCCACGCGCCGGTCAGCTTGGGTGACACCACTTTTTCTATGCTTTCTCTGTCCAGATTGGTCAGCAGACCATCGTCAAAGACGGCCGCCGCGTGAATAATCCCTTGAAGAGGCGGCATTGTTTTTGTTACGCGCTTTAACAAGGAACGTACGGCTGCAATATTTGTCACGTCGCAGGCTTCTTTACAGACATTGACGCCTTGCTCCTCAAATTCCCGCAGGATTGGTTCGGATTCCGGTGTTGCCGCGACGTGGCGGCCGACCAGAACCAGATTTTTTATGCCGCGTCTGGCCAGATGCCGCGCGGTTGCAAGGCCAAAGCCGCCAAGGCCGCCCGTTACAAGCCAGGTCCCGTCACCGTTTAGGGTATCGGGTGCGGAGGGCGCGGCGGGAAGAATCGGCAACTTTTCCAGATTGATGATAATTTTGCCCATATGCTGGGCCTGCTGCAGGGTACGGAAGGCGGAAATCGCCTGTTCCGCTGGGAAGGATCGATAGGGCAACGGGCTCAGAGTACCTCTCTCCAGCAGATCAATGACTTCCTGAAAGAGCTGGGAAGCTATCTTTGGCCGTGCCGTAAGCAGCTGATCGACATCAATGGCAAAATAGCTGATGTTTTCTTTAAAGGGGCGCAGCCCGACGCCCGTATTTTCCACAAAATCACGTTTCCCCAGCTCCAGGAAGCGGCCACACGGCGTGAGCAGGCTGACGCTCTGGCGCAAGGACTCCCCGGCAAGAGAGTTGAGTACGACGTCGACGCCCTTGCCATCGGTCGCCGTCAGAATATCCTCGGCAAAGGAAAGGCTGTGGAATCAAAAATATGTTCCACGCCCAGAAGGCGCAGAAAGTCTCTTTTCTCGCCGCTGCCCGCTGTGGCAAATATCTGCGCCCCCAGAAGCCTCGCGATCTGGATGGCTGCTATGCCCACGCCCCCGGCGGCGCTATGAATAAGGACGCTTTCGCCAGGTTGGAGATTTGCCAGATGCTTGAGGGCGTACCATGAGGTGAAGAATACCGTGGGAACGGCGGCCGCTCTTTCAAAGTTCCAGCCTGCGGGGATACGCCTTACGGCGTGCGCCGGAGTATGCACATGGCTGGCGAGACAGCCGGACGCAAAACCCGTTACCCTGTCGCCAATATGAAGGTTATGAACCTCTTTCCCCACACGCGTAAGGATTCCCGAGAACTCCAAGCCAAGATTGTTGCCGGCAAATCCGTGCTCCACGGCTTCGTCGGTCAAAAGCCCCATGGTAAGCATGACATCGCGGAAATTGAGCCCCGCCGCCATGACGCGGGCTTCAATCTCATCGTCGGCTAGAGGGCGCGCCGCATCAGGCTGCCATTGCAGATGGCTCAGTCTGCCAGGTACGGTAAAATCCAGTCGGCAGCGCTGTTCATTTGTAGGCTGGCTGTTTTTTCTGGTATCGCTATCAACCTTGAGGGCATAACGGGCCTGATTGCTCAGCAGAATTTCATCCGTACCGTCTGGAGAAAGAAATTCCCGCTCAAGGCGCGCGGCAATGTTGGGGCAGTTTTTTTCTGTGGGAATGTCCACAAGCGCGCAGTGCAGCGGGCCATACTCCTGCATGATGACACGGCCAAATCCGGCAACGGCGCACTGCGAAGGATTGGTGTTTTGTCGGTCCGGCAGAGTAGAGGACAAGGCCCCGCCGCGGGTGACAATCCACAGCTTAGGAGTTTTTGTTTCCCATGTTATGCAGCCGTTGGCGCACAGACGCAGGCGCTCAAGGGTATCCGCGAGCGTAGCGGGCGAATCTTCGTGTCCAAGCATGAACACGACATGGTCGGCCTGTGTGGCGGATACGGTATCCGCGCCGCTGGTGCGGCGGGCATGCTGCCCATGTTCCGCAAGACGGTGGCAAAGTTCGTCCGCAAGCGTTGCCGATGCCTCATCGGCCAGAAACAGCCACGATGCGGCGGCAGGTTCTGTTCCGATTGCCGCAGGCTTTTCTGCGGGTTCGGAGGCAAGCAGCAGAAAGGCGCCTTCATCCAGATTACCGGCGGCAGGTTCCCGGAAGATAAGGGATGAAGCGATACCGTGTTTTTTAAGGAGATATTGCCATGTTTCCGGCCCAAAGAGAGGAGAGAGTGGCCTGTTTGCGGAAGCCTCTTCCCGCCACCAGGAGGGATCCAGACCTTCCACAAAATCCGCGCACCAGTCGGCATGACGTTCCGCAATCAGCAACAGACCGCCGGGGGCCAGCAGCCCGTGCACACGCTCCAGCAAGACGGTATAGTCCGAAACGGTGTGCAGAGTGTGGCGAAACAGCACAACATCGAAAGATTGCTCTTCAAATTCCCATTGGGAAATGTCGGCAGGCGCCAGTAAAACCGATGGATGCTCTTTATAGCGTGTTCTGGCCAAAGCCAGAGTCTCCTTGTCCGGGAGTACCAGTGTATGCACAAAGCGATCCTTCGGCAGGTGGCTTTCTAAAAGCTCAGTCAACGAGCCGGGATCATGTGACATCTCAAGGAGACGCAATTTTTTGTGCTTTGGCCAGCGCTTGGCAATGTGGCGCATAATGCCGCCAATGGCCATGTCTGTTCCTTGCGTGGCGGGATCCATCCGCCGACTTTCGCGCGCGATAACGGCGTTTCGCACGTCTTCCAGCACTGCCGAACCATCTAGTTTTCCCTGAACAAGGCCGTGTAGAGAGAGGCATACGCGCCCTAGAGGCAATAGGGCCGGAAGACACTGCGGAGCAAGGTGAAAGGCTTCACGCCAGAGTACCTCGAACGGAGGAAGCTCATGTTCATGGGAAAGCGCCTTGCCTTCGGCTTCTAAAGAACTGGTCAAGAGTCCCTCGTCCCTGAGCAGTTCATACAGCCAGCGTGTATACGGGGAAGACGATTCTTTGCGAAGCGGCGTCTCTTTCAGCTCCCTGGCGGCCGCCGAAAGTACCATGGCTTCCATGAGCGGCAGAATTTTTTTGAACCAGACTTCCCGTTGCGGCCTGCCGGAGGAGAGCGCTTCTTCGGCAACTTTGGCAAGCTTTTCCAGGGATGGAATATTGGCGGGAGAGGATTCGGGCAAAGGCGCTAACCAGGGGCGTACCATCCAGGCGTCTACGCGTTTATCCTTTCCATGCGCCAGAGGTACAGAGCGAAAACGGCAGTTTTGTGCTTTGGCCACAAGCGAGCCCGAAGCATCCAGCAGTTCGAAATCCGCGGAAAGAGAACGGCGCCCGCAACGATGCAGGATTCCGCGAATCCGGCAGACCTGTTCAGTGGAATAGACGATAATCTTCCCTGTTCCCGTGGGAAGAAAAGCAGCGGATTCCGCAGTATTTTGGGCGGCGTACAGGCTTGCGAGCGAATGAAAGCAGGCGTCCAGAACAGCCGGAGGCAAAACAACATTCCGCGTTTTTTCTTGTTCGGGAATAAGTGACGCCTCAAGCCGGTTTTCCGCCATGCGAACATGACTTATTACGCGGAAGGATGGTCCATAATCTAGCCCTAGCCGGCTGGTCAGAGCATAGAGGGAAGGACCGTCCATTTCCTGGAAGGTTGCTGGCAAGGCCTCCAATTTGGCAACGGTGGGGCGTTCCGTTGCGGAGAGAATTCTGGCGCGTATATGCTGCGTCCAATCTCCGGTTTCTAGGCGGGGTCGGCTGATGATGCGGACGTTTCCGTCTTCCGTATTCAGGCTGCAGCGGAGGCATTGGGCATGACCGTTTTCAAAGACCAGAGGCGTCAGAATGTCCAGTGATTCAAGGGCGACGGCGTTGTTTCCCAACCACTGCCGAGCGGCGGCAAGAACCATCTCTACGTATCCAGCGCCAGGAAAGACGAGAGCGCCTCCTGCCTTGTGATCATTCAGCCAGAGGTCCTTGGCAGGATCAAGAATGTTTTCCCATGAGGGATTGGCGGCGTCTGTCGTCCAGCCCAGCAGTGGATGAACGCGCCTTGGAGCGGGGCGGCATTCACTGGTACGGGGGTACCAGAAAGTTTGCTTCTGCCAGGGGTAATGCGGCAGAGGAACCCGGTGCCCCTCATGAGGAAAAAGAGCGCGCAAATCGGTATGATCGCCAAGACTATGAAGGCGATTTGCTAGATGGGCAAGGCGATTCATGCCGTCATCGCCGCGGGAAAGACTTGAAAGAACGCGTCCCCGTGCGCCGTCGGCGGACAAGTTTTCACGGATATAGCGCTGAAGAATGGCATGTGGACCAATTTCCACAAAGATGCGGAAGCCGAGCGAGACCAGTTTTTGTATAGCGGAGGCAAAGTTTCCCGTCTGACGAAGATTTTTCCACCAGTAATGGCTGTCCAGTGCGCTTCCCTCCACGATTTCTCCGGACACCGTGGAGACAAAGGGTATTTTCGTATTTGCGCAAGGGCCAAGATTCACTAGATTTTGGGCAAGACAATCCTGAATGGCGTCCATATGACGGCTGTGAAACGCGTAATCAAGGTCAAGCCGCCGGAAAAAGATGCCTTGCTGACGGGTCTGTTCTTCAAATGTGGCAAGAGCTTTGGAACTGCCGGACAAGATGACATTGCCGGGAGAATTGATTATCGCTATTTCTAGTTCTTCTTCTAGGTGAAGCTGTGCGATAAGCTCCTTTGCAGACGTCGCGGATATGCCTGCCGCGGCCATGCCTCCCGATCCCCTAGTTTTTCCTTGGGCGAAGCTGCGCGCGTGAATAACCTGCGCCGCTTGTTTTAGGGAAAGCGCTCCAGCGGCCCAAGCGGCCGCAACCTCTCCCACGCTGTGCCCCACAACCGCCTGAGGAGTGATTCCGCGGGCCTGAAGAATCCGGGTAATGCCCAGCTGTATGGCAAAAAGAAGCGGTTGACAGACAGCGGTATCTTCCAGAGACGTTTTCGCTTCTGATAGAAGCGCTTGCACAAGGGAAAATTCTGTTAGAGGGCGCAGCTGCCGCTCTATATCGTCCATAAGGGCACGAAAAATGGCTGACTCGGCATAGAGTTTGCGCCCCATGCCTTCCCAGTGGGAACCGTTGCCTGTGTAGACGAAAACAATACCGCCTTGAGGGGACGGCGCGCTTTCCGTGATAATGGAGGGCGTATGCTGCCTCTCGGCAAAAGAACGCAAGGCCGAAGCCGTGGCCTCCGGAGTGTCTGCGGAAAGAATAAGGCGCTTCTCCAGCCGGTTGCGGTGAAAAGCGGCTGTGTAGGCAACGTCATAATAGGGAACGCCCGTTTCTGCTAGATGCCTGGCGTAGGCTCCCGCAAGTTCCCTCAAGGCTTGATCCGAGCGCGCGCTCAGCAGCAGGGGAGGCATTTCGGACGTATTCTTTACAGTATCTTTGGAAGCGGGATAAGCCGTCTGCAAAATGACATGGGCGTTTTCCCCGCCAAAGCCAAAGGAATTGACGCCAGCCGCGTGTTTTTTTCTCTTCCTTAGCGGCATGCCGGAAGCGGCACAGGCAACATTGAGATTTTGAAAATCAATGTTGGGGTTTGGGGTAAAGTCCAGCGGCATTGGGGGCAAGGCAGCCTTTTTCAGCGAGAGTATAGCCTTGATCAGGCCTGCCATGCCGGACGCGGTTTCCAGATGACCAAAGTTGGCCTTAACAGAACTGATGGGCATCGCGTCCTTGCGCCGCATGCCGTAAACATGTCCAATAGAAGCCGCCTCTATAGGGTCTCCCACCGGAGTCCCTGTGCCGTGCGCCTCTATAAAGTCTATGTCGGCCGCCTTAAGTCCGCTACGCTCAAGAACTTCACGCATCAATTCTTCCTGGGCTTCCATGCTGGGAATAGTGAGTCCGGATTTCCGCGCCCCATCCGTGTTGACGCCCGTGGCCAGAATGACCGCATGAATGTTGTCGCCATCTTTCTGTGCCTGGCGCAAGGGTTTGAGCAGAAGAACAGCCCCTCCCTCCGCGCGCACATAACCGTCCGCGGCAGCGTCAAAGGGGCGGCATCTTCCGCTGGCCGAAAGCATAGAAGCGTGACTGAACCCGATAAAAGAGTACGGATGCATGAGGAGATTGATGCCGCCAACCAGAGCCATGGGAATTTCTCCGTGGCGTAGCGCCTGACACGCCTGATGCAGGGCAACCAAGGAGGAAGAACAGGCCGTGTCTACCGCCATTGAAGGGCCGTGCAGATCAAAGACATACGATATTCTGTTAGCGGCGATGCTCAGGGTGTTTCCCGTCATGGAATAGGCAGTCATGCTTGCCAAATCTTCCAAAGCATGCTGACCGTAATCCATTCCTGATATGCCTACATAGACGCCACAGCGGCTGCCTGCCAGAGAGGAGGACGCCATACCGGCATCCTCCATGGCCTCATAGGACATTTCCAGCAGAAGACGCTGCTGCGGGTCTATCCAAGAGGTCTCGCGAGGGGAAATGCCAAAAAAGCCGGCGTCAAACTGATCCACATGGGAAAGAACTCCGGCGGCAAAGCTTACACTCCGTCCTGGTTCAGTACGTCTGGCATGCTGCAATTCTTCAACTGGCCAGCGTTCCTCCGGAATGCGGGATATTCCGTGCATGCCATCCTCAAGCATATGCCACATGCTTGACTCATCATGTACGTCACCGGGAAAACGGAAGGCCATGCCTATGATGGCAATGGGAAGGGAATTATTGCGGGTATTCATGTGAGTATAGTTAGAAAACAGAGGGTTCAGAAAGCATTTATGATTCCTATGACAATTTGTGCAGAGAATGCCGGTATGGAATTTTAGTCTCGAGAGTAAATATCCCGTGTGTAAACCTTGCCTTTGATGCTGTGGAGG
>CAYWQK010000029.1:16359-16694 GCA_964460575.1 uncultured Desulfovibrionaceae bacterium
AAAGTACCCCAGCGGCAAAGCTTACGCTCCGGCCAGGTTCCGAACGTCTGACATGCTGCAATTCCTCAACAGGCCAGCGTTCCTCCGGAATGCGGGATATTCCATTCCTGCCTTCCTCAAGCATACGCCACAGGCCGGCCTCGTCATCTACGTTGCCGGGAAAGCGAAAGGCCATGCCTATGATGGCGATGGGAAGGGAATGGTTGAGGGTATTCATGTGGTTATACCTTGTGGGCTATAGACTCAGAAACAGATTGCAACCTATACTCCATGTTACTCTTCAATTGCATTAATAAAATAACTCAATGTTGCAAGTTTATTAAAAAGAAAATCCA